>CAYOAV010000011.1:0-8096 GCA_964402055.1 uncultured Ruminococcus sp.
ACACACGCCCCTCAAACGTGCCTGTCTGCCTATTCCAGCACTACCGCATATTCAATTTATCGTTTTCTTCGGAAGTTTTTGCCCTCTCCCTGACGACAATATTTATTATATCACATAAAGTTTAATCTGTCAAGCCTTTTTTCAAATTTTTTTGAGATTTTTTTGAAAAAGTTGAAAAACGGCGATTTTGCACGTTTTTTTGAGAAATTTTTTTAAAATACACTCCGCAATCCTAAGACTGCGGAGATATTTTATCAAAAAAACTTAAGCCTTTGTTGCGTTGAGCTTCTTAGCAAGCTGGGACTTCTTTCTTGCTGCACAGTTCTTGTGCATAAGACCCTTTGCACAAGCCTGATCTACTGCCTTGATAGCAGCCTTTACAGCAGCCTCGGACTCAGGAGCCTTTGCAGCTGTTGCAGCATCAGCCTTCTTAAGGGAAGTCTTAAGAGCTGTCTTAACGGACTTATTTCTCATTGTTTTGGTTTCGATAACCTTTACTCTTTTCTTAGCGGATTTAATATTTGGCATTTTGTTTTCCTCCAAAAATCTGATAATATAAAATTTTCTGCAAATAATATTGACAGCTTGCCGTCTGTTTAATCAGACCGACTGCGGTGACACGGTTCGCAGCTTCAAAGCGGTGTAATGACTCACCTAAAAAAAATAAATTCACGATATAGCAGTACGGCTGCCCTTATCGGAATACATATCTGCACAAGCTAATATTTATTTTATCATTTATTGCTCATTTTTTCAATAGGCAATATAAAAAAACTTGTAGAAATATATCGGCTTTATTTATGCAGATTGCCAAGGAAACGCTGATTAATATATTTCAGCGGATATTTCAGGAAAGGAAGTAATGAATTATGTCAGCAAGAACCGATTTAGCGGTAGAAATAATAGATGAGGACGCAGATTCTTTACCGAGGGGTATTGACAGGCGGCTCAGAAAAAGCTCCGCTTGCAGCATTACCGAAATAGATATCAAATCCGAGCTTGTCGGATTACGGCTTGGAAAATCAAAGGGAAGATATATAACCATTGAAACGGACAGGCTTTCCTCTGCACCTGCTGATTTTAAGGAACAGGCACAGAACATTGCCGACGAGATAATCTCTCTGTTAAAGCGTCATAACTGCGGCATTGAAAACGGACTTATTATAGGGCTTGGAAATTCCGACATAACGCCTGACGCACTCGGACCTCTTGCGGCTTCAAAGATAATTGCTACAAGGCATCTTAAAAGCAATTTGCCTGTTGGACATGAGCTTAACTCGCTTACGGCGGTTGCCGTGCTTGAACCAGGGGTCATCGGTAAGACAGGAATTGAAGCAACTGAAATTGTTGGGGCTGTATGCCTTGCTATAAGACCAAGGTTTGTTATTGCTATAGATGCAATTGCCTGTTCGGACATATCACGTCTTGGAACTACGATACAGATTACTGATGCAGGTATATCCCCGGGTGCAGGCGTTCAGAACCGCCGCAAGGAGCTTAGCGAGATTACCCTGTCTGTGCCTGTTATTGCGATAGGAATACCGACTGTAGTTGATATGCACACGATAGTTAAAAATGTTACAGGCTTTGCTCCCGACAAGCATATGCCGAATATGATGGTAACTCCACGAGATATCGACTGCCTTGTTGAGCGTTCGGCAAGGCTGATAGCCTTTTCTGTGAACAGAGCCTTACAGCCTGAGCTTACCTTTGAGGAAATAGAAGCGTTGATATGAATATCTTACTTCCAAAATTCATATACTATGAAAAAGGAAGGAAATGGTTAAATGGCAGGCTCTTTCAACGCAGATATTCTTAAAGTCGGGACTTGCATTGCACTTGCTCCGCTTATGATAATGTCGATAAGTACGGCACTGCCCGACGCTGATACTATGATAATAACTGCGGCGGCTGTATCGGCACAGCTTTCAGCAGGGAATGTATTTGAAGCTGATGAAAATGCTCCTGTGCTAATGGCATCAGCGGAGAATAATATTAAAGAAGGGAAAAATAATTCTCTTTATAAAAATATCGGCTATTCAGATGAAGGCTTTATGCTCTCGAAGGGCGATCTTTTCATCCCATCGGGCGAAAATGAGGAAATAATCGTCCCCGAGGAGCATGATGTCGGTGCAGAGCCTTATCCCGAGGATCTGGAAAATCACGATGGTGTGATAGAGGCTATGACATACGGAATTTACAGCGGAAGCGGTTACATTGATCTTGACGGCGGCGGTCAGGTGCGTAACTGCTCCGATATTCCGAATGAAAAGCTGCTTGAGGAAAGCCGTAAGGGCTTTAATTTCACTGTTACGGCTGATTCCTCGCCGCAGATTCTTATAATGCACACGCATGAAACAGAGAGCTATGAGCCTTACAGCCGTGATTATTACGACAGCTCATTTACAAGCAGGACTACCGATGATGAAAAAAATATGGCGGCTGTCGGTGATGCGATTGCGGCGGAGCTTGAAAAAAACGGAATAGGCGTTATTCATGATGTTACAAAGCATGATTATCCATCCTATAACGGTTCATATGACAGAAGCCGTCAGACGGTTCAGTCGATACTTGAAGAAAATCCTACAATAAAGGTCGTGCTGGATATTCACCGTGACGCAATTGAGCGTGAGGATGGCACGAGAATTGCACCTACTGTTGAGATAGACGGCAGACAAGCCGCACAGGTGATGATAATAAGCTGTTGTGATGACGGCAGTGGCAGACTTCCGCATTATATGAGCAACTTCCGATTTGCGGCGGCACTTCAGCAGCAGCTTGAATCAGATTTCAGCGGATTGACACGTCCGATACTTTTTGACGAGCGTTTTTATAATCAGGATCTGACGAGCGGTTCTATACTTATTGAGGTCGGAGGTCACGCAAACAGCATTGATGAGGCGATTTACAGCGGTGAGCTTATAGGAAAAAGTCTTGCCAATTTATTTACATAAAAAAGAAAAAGCAAGGACTGATGTTATGAATTTATTGTCAAAAATAAAAATAAGCAGGAAATTTACAGCTTTTTACTGCGTTTTCCTGCTTATAGGATTTTTAATCGGTATGCTTACGGTCAATATCCGATGCTATAACAGTATGAATGCTGAACCGATGGTTGCATTTGAGCTGACTGATGACAGCGTTATCGTTATGAATCGGAGCTTTCCGAGGATATTTTGATTGGGTTTTCTATTGATGTGATGCTGTTAAGCTGTTCCATTTCCACACCGTAGGAGTATGTTTCGCTTCCGTCGGAATTGACCTGACGGAAATATACAAAATCTCCGTTGCTGTCAAAGGCATATGAGGTTGCGAACTCTGTCAGGGAGGTATTCAGCTTCTTATTCAGCCGTTCGGTATCATAGGCATAGATATAAAGCGTATTTCCCTCGCCGTCGGTCGTTTCCTCCGCCGATGCGACATAGGAATTGACGTAGAAAAGGAGCTGCCCTGTTGAATACGGGTGCGGTTCTTTTTTTGTATAAGAAGCATAGCTCTCATCTGTTGACGGAACAACACTGCCCTCGCCATTTCTTTCACGGAAAAGCTCCTTGCCATTGCTGTATTCAGCATAATATCCGTCAGAATCATAGCCCTCGCAGTAGTATATTTGCGTATCGTCCGTATCATACATAAAGGTAAAGGTCTGTTCTATCTCACCGCTTACGGTATTCCTGATGATATAACAGCCGCTTTCGCAGCCTTCGGTATATTCACGCAGAGCTTCTATTTTATCCATTCCGACAAGCTCCTGCTTTCCGCAGGCTGTAAACGACAGCACCGCCGCAAGAACAGAAATTACAAGCATAAGCCTTTTCATTTTATTCAATAGTCCTTTCGTATTTTCTGCACAAAATCAGAAATTCCTTAGTTGCTTTCCAATACTTTTATGATGATCGCACCAATAATACACAAAGCTGACAGCCTTGACGAAAAAAGTGTAAGCTTTTTGTTTTCTCTTTCAAATTCATCGAAATATTCAGCATATTTTTCCATAGATATTTCGCTGTCATCATCTGTAACAAGTGCCGAAATGAAAAGCGACATAACATACGCGATAACCATAGGCACAAGCATAACAAGTGGATCAAGCGAATTTGGGAAAACGAATATCCTCAGCAACAGACATATAATTGTTAATAAAACTCCTACAAGTCTGACCTTTAAGGATATGCTGAATCTTTCAAAAATTTTCTCTTTATCCATATTTGATATTTTAATACGCCTTGCCCCAGCATACCATTTTAACGGCAGGCTTTCCACAGCATACGCATTTATCAGAGAGATTTTCCTGCTCAAATGGAATACATCTTGAACCAACGCCTGTTACTTCCTTGACCTTATCCTCGCATGCTTCATCGCCGCACCACATTGCCTTTACGAAGCCATCGCCGTTCTTTTCGAGTGCGGTAGTGATCTCGTCCATAGTTGTGCAGGAATAGGTGTGCTTTTCACGGTTTTCTGCAGCCTTTGTGAACATTCCCTCGGGGATTTCCTTTTCAAGCATATTTACAATTGTATCCTTGAATGTTTCAAGTGAATTTTCAAGCGAAACGTCCTGCTTAACACCGTTATAACGTGTGCAGACAACGCATTTGTTGTTTTCGATATCCTTAGGACCAAGCTCAATTCTTACAGGAACGCCCTTCATTTCATATTCAGAGAACTTCCAGCCAGGTGAATTTTCGCTGTCATCGACCTTTACTCTTACACCTGCGGCTTTAAGCTTGTCAGCAAGCTCGTTTGCCTTTTCAAGCACGCCCTCCTTGAACTGCTGGATAGGGATAATAACAGCCTGAACGGGAGCTACGGCAGGAGGGAGCACAAGTCCGCTGTCATCGCCATGAGTCATTATAACTGCACCGATAAGACGTGTTGTAACGCCCCATGAGGTCTGATGAGGATATACCTTTTTATTTTCCTTATCGGTATACATAATATCGAATGCCTTTGCAAAGCCATCACCGAAGTAGTGCGAGGTGCCTGCCTGAAGAGCCTTTCCATCGTGCATAAGAGCCTCAATAGCGTAGGTAGCCTCTGCACCTGCGAATTTATCGCTGTCAGTCTTTCTTCCCTTTACAACGGGCATCGCAAGTGATTTTTCGCAGAAATCTGCATATACGTTGAGCATACGCTCTGTTTCCTCGATAGCCTCCTGTGCGGTTGCGTGAATGGTATGACCCTCCTGCCAGAGAAATTCTCTTGAACGGAGGAACGGACGGGTAGTTTTTTCCCATCTTACAACGGAAACCCACTGATTATAGAGCTTTGGGAGATCTCTGTAAGAATGGATAATATTTGAATAATGCTCGCAGAAAAGCGTTTCGGAGGTCGGACGGACGCAAAGTCTGTCCTCAAGCTTTTCATTGCCGCCCATTGTTACCCATGCAACCTCGGGAGCGAAGCCCTCAACGTGATCCTTTTCCTTCTGGAGCAGACTTTCAGGGATAAACATAGGCATACAAACATTTTCGTGACCTGTTGCCTTGAACATTCCGTCAAGGATTCTCTGCATATTTTCCCAAATAGCGTAGCCGTAGGGACGTATAACCATACAGCCCTTTACAGAGGTATATTCAACAAGCTCTGCTTTTTTGCAGATATCGGTATACCATTTTGCGAAATCCTCGTCCATGGAGGTTATCTGTTCAACAAGCTTTTTTTCTTTTGCCATAAAAAAATCATTCCTTTTCGTTATTTTCGGCAGGCTCGTCCTTATTTTCATCGGTCGGGCTGCCCTCGTAAATATCCTTTACGGTGTATGTTTCACCATTTTCAAGTGTTATCGTGCTTTCACCCTTGTTAATATTCGCTTTCCCGAAGATTTTATCGACAAGCTTCGCAGCTTTCGGTGTAAGCACCGCCATAAGCCATATAAGAAGCAGTATTCCTATCATTCCGAATGCAAGCTTTATCATAATATCAAATGTTTCGGGGTTAAACGACATTTTTCATTTCCTTTCTTTTTTTGCGGCATACAATGTGTATCAATTTATTCTTTCTGATGATTATTTCCGATTTTTTGGGGTAAAACTATCGTATGAAAAGCTACAACCAAAAAATTTAAACAGGAGTGTATAAAAATGACCGTCAGAAGGGGAGAAATCTATTACGCAGACCTCAGTCCCGTTGTTGGTTCGGAGCAGGGAGGTATACGTCCCGTACTTATTGTTCAGAACGATGTCGGAAATATTCATAGTCCAACTGTTATTGCGGCGGCTATAACAAGCCGTCAGGATAAATCAAGGCTTCCTACTCATATTGGCATAGAAGCCGCTTCCTGCGGACTTTCCAAGGACAGCGTTGTACTGCTTGAACAGATACGCACCATTGACAAGAAACGTCTTAAGGAGCGTATGGGCGAGCTTGACACGCCGTCAATGAACCGCATAAACAATGCTCTTTCAATCAGCTTCGGATTGGATTCTTAGGGCAATACCGTGCAAAGACGTTAGGCGGTCTTCGTGCGGTGTTCCCTTAGGTCAAACTCTTGTGAAATGGAATTTAACCGATTTAAAATCGCCGTCAGCAGGAACTATAATGCCTGCGTTCATAAGAGCAGAGCCGCTGTGAATTTCGCCTGTCTGTTCATTCTTATAAAGAGCCTTTTCGTCAAGACCCTTAAGCTTGATGCGTCTTGCAGGGAAATTAGGTCTGCCGAGAACCTGAACAAAGGTGAATATAGCCTCGGATTTATCCTTTTCAACGAATATCCAAGCGTCCCAGGTGGTATCTTCAAACATATTTCCGATACGGTACTGATCGCCTGTGCGGATAATATGGTTATATTTATTAAATTCTGCAATCTGACCTGGGATAGCGTCCCTGTCCTCCTGCGGTATTCTTGTTACGTCAAGCTCATAGCCGAATGTTCCGACCATAGCAACATCGCCTCTTGTAGCGAACGGAGTGCTTCTGCCAACGGTGTGGTTAGGGCAGTCGGAAACGTGAGCGCCCATTGCGGAAGCAGGATAGCACATAGATGTACCATGCTGTATTTTAAGACGTTCGATAGCGTCCGTATCATCGGAACACCATATCTGCGGAGAGAAATAGAGCATACCTGCGTCAAATCTTGCACCGCCGCCTGAACAGTTTTCAAGGAGAATATGAGGATAATCGGTTGTAAGGCGGTTCATAACGTCATAAACACCGAGGACATATCTATGCCAAAGCTCACGCTGGCGGTTTGCAGGGAGGGTTGTTGAACCGACCTCGGTAAGCTGTCTGTTCATATCCCACTTGATATACTCGATATTTGCACTATCGAGTATTTTTTTCATAAGACCGTAGATATAATCACGGACTTCCTTGTTGGAATAGTCAAGGACATACTGTTCACGGGACATTGACATAGGTCTGCCCTTTATCTGAATTGCCCAATCGGGATGAGCCTTGTAAAGCTCACTGTCGGGGGATATCATTTCAGGCTCGAACCATATGCCGAATTTCATTCCGAGCTTATTTACTTCATCAACGAGATATTTAAGGCCGCCGTCCAGCTTCTTTTCATATACGAACCAGTCGCCAAGGGAGCTGTTGTCGGAATCTCTGTGACCGAACCAGCCATCGTCCATAACGAGCATCTCAATTCCGAGCTGTGAAGCCTGCTTTGCGATATCGATAAGCTTTTCGGTATTGAAATTGAAGTAGGTAGCCTCCCAGTTATTGATGAGGATCGGGCGGCGTTTATCCTTATATTCACCTCTGATAAGATGCTGTCTGTAAAGGTCGTGGAAGGTTCTTGACATTTCGCCGATACCGTTTGAGGAATGAACCATAACCACTTCAGGAGCGGCAAATTCTTCACCCTTTTCAAGCAGCCAGTTGAAGTCAAAGTGGTTGATACCCATTACAAAGCGTGTATGCTTATGCTGAGTTACCTCTGCCTGGAGGAAGAAGTTTCCGCTATAAACGAGGTTAAAACCAAATGCTTCGCCGATATCCTCATCAGCATTAGGGGAAGCAATGGCACAGAATGGGTTATTCTGGTGTGAAGATTCACCCTTTACGGAATCAACTCCCTGCTTGCCATGGTGGAGATGTGAGCGTTCGATAGCTCTTTCTCTTGCCCATGAGCCATTGAGTGTAATAAA
>CAYOAV010000011.1:8196-17031 GCA_964402055.1 uncultured Ruminococcus sp.
AGCGTCCAAGGGTTTCTGTCGAGGGCGAGCAGATAGGAAAGATCCTCATCCTCAACCCTTTTTCCGTAATAAACGTGGGAAATAAGACCGCTTTCGAGTGCGGCAAAGGCATATGTGGTATTCTTTGCCTGAAGTGTGAACAGGGTCATATTCTCGGTGAAATCCTCGTTGGAATTAGTCTGCCATACATAACGGGAATAAACCTTGTTGAGCTGTTGTACTCTGATATTATCTGTTGACATAAATTTTTCTCCTTTAATTGGATTTTTTTCTTCTTCTTACAAAAAAGTTCTTTAATGTGCTTAAAACTGCGTCAAAATTGAATACAGTAACTGCGATGAACAGTACTATAAGCTGTAAATATGTTGCCTTTGGTTCAGTTACGGCGACTATTGCCATATATCCGACAACAATCATATTAACTATCATTCTGAACCAGCTTATGGGGAATTTTACATAGCTTCTTGTATCAAAAACACGAACCATAAAGCAGGCGAAATACGCAGTCATAGTTGCTATCGCCGCACCGTATGCTCCAAGCCTTGGGATAAGCAGTATATCAAGCGTTATATTCACAACTGCCGCAACTATGCTTGTTATCATAGAATTAACGGATTTTTTCCTGACGTTATATATACTTGACAGAAATTGACAAAGACACTGGAATATCATTGCGATTATCAGTATCGGAGCATAATGATAGCCAAAAACGAAGTTCTTTTCGGGATCGTTATCAACAAGTATATATGTAAACGGCTTGACTATCATTATAAGACCTGCGGCGGCGATGAAAAGCAGGGAGGAATACGCACCGTAGACCTGTTTATAGAAGCCTGCGAGATCCTTATCGTCCTTATTTTCGATAGCGGACATCTGCCAAGCCTGATAAAAGAGCGTTGTTACAAGCAGAAGCAGAGTAGGGATCTTATGAGCCGCACTGTAAATGCCGTTTTCGTGGCTGTTCACCATAGCAATGACGAAATATCTGTCCGAAGCGGAGGTTATCCACCATAAAATGTAAGTCGGAACGAGCGGCAGTGAATATTTTACAAGCTCCTTAAAAAGCTTTTTATCGAACTGCTTTATATCGACAAATTTATATAACTCGGCAATAACTATAAGCCCTAACAGTGAAAGTGCATCGGAAATTATTATCGAGCATACATAACCTGTTACGCCAAGGTCAAATTTCAGCAAAAGTATTAGGTTGCTTGCGACAATTATCAGCGTTGAAAAGATACCGTCTATCGCAAACAGCTTAACAAGACCTCTTGCTCTAACAAAGCTTGCCGCAAGTTGCTTGAACGATGAGAAAAAGCAATAGAAAAACAGCAATATGCCATAGCCCTTGAAAGCCTCCATACAGGTTATCAGCGGCATAAGCAGAGCCAGCACCGCAAGACCTCCTGCGGTAGTTGTGATAGCGGCGGTATATATTTTTTTGTTATCGTAAGCCTTATCAATGCCGAAGCGGATAAGAGCATCCGCCATTGAGAGCGTAACAATAGGGTAGATAACGTTTGCCGCCTGATAAAGCAGATCGGCTGTGCTGTACTGTTCGGTGGTCATACAGCCTGTATAAAGCCGCACGAGGATAAAGCTTAAAAGCTTTGAACCGAATGTACCTATTGCGAAAACGAGCGTATTATTCAGAAGCTTCTGATATTTATTCATTACAGAGAATGCTCCTTAAAGGTCGATATATTTTTTGTCATTGAGGTTAAGTATCTCAAAAGCGGCTTTTACGAGAGCAACTCCGCCGAGAGCGACTGCAACAAGCCAAAGTCCTCTCCAGAATGTTTTTGATTTTGTTATTTTCATAAAAATCACCCTCCTGAATGATGTCAAAATACCAATACACATTTATTATAACATAGTTTTATTCAAATTAAAAGGGTTTTTGTAAAATATTTAATAAAAAAGCTCACGTTCAGCTAAATTCGGGTGAACGTGAGCAATGTGTATTTTATGCAGATTTTTTTGAAGAGGTTTTTACGCCTGCTTCTTTGAAAAATGCGATATCATCGGCTGTTGCTGATGAAACATCAACATAATAATCACTAAGGCTTGAATCCTTGATCATAAAAAAGATCGTTACTGTAAGCGAGTCTTTATTTGTAACAAAGCCATAAACACCGTAGGGATAAATTGCTTCATATTTTTTATTTGCCGCTTCAAGTATATCGAATATTTTTTCAGAGTCATTATTTGAAAGATATGTCTTGAATTTTTCAAATGAAGTGCTGTCGCTCATCTGAATAGTTGCCGAAGTCTTACCCTTTTTAGCATTTTTGATTATCTGTGAAGTGAGAAGCTTATAACCGCCGCTGTTATCCTCTGCAACAAGCTTTTTCTTAGCATAATAGCTCTTCGTAGTATCCTTGGTGCTGGTTGGATAGGTCAGGGAACTGCCTTCAGGAGTATGCGTTTTAGAAAATGCTTTACTTCCGCACATAAAATAGCGGTAGTTGGAATTTTCGACATAAACAGAAACAGGATCGTCCCATGTGAGGTCTATATCGTACCATTTTTTATTGTAATAAACCTTATTCCACATATGGTTTTCGGTTTTTCCGTCTGGACTTGTTCCTTTTCCGACAACATTAACGGTTTTTATTCCTGCCTTTGAGCAGATATATCCAAAAGCTCTTGCATAGCCCTCACATACAGCCTTCCCCTGAACCATAGCACCATAAGCGGAATGAGCAGAATTAAGGGATTCATCATAAACGGTATTATCGACAATATAATCATGGATATAGAGTATTTTTTCATATGTTGAGGTATCCTCATCAAATTTTGATATAACCTTTTCTGCGACCTTATCCATTTTTTTCATCATTTTTTCAGCAGATTCCTGCTTGAAATTATATGATATTTTAAAAATCATTTTGTTGTTTGAAATTCCATAGGTTACACCCTTTACATTGAATGCAAGTGCGTCCTCATAGAAAATTGTATCAACAAGCTCTACTATGTCCTCTTTATCAAGAGAGCCTTTTACGGTTACTGAAGCATCATGGTTAAGAGCAGCTTTTCTCAGCGAAATATAGGCTGATTTTTGCTTATCGGAAAACTGTGAATAATGGTAGGGGAGCATCTGCTTTTCGAGAGAGGTCGATTCTTCTGCACTTGCTGTAACTGCAAAATCGGGGAAAGAATCGCTGACTGCCGGAGCGGCGGCAAAGGTAAATGCCATTGCAACAGAAAGAATTGCTGAAATGATTTTTTTCATATTGATATTCTCCTTTTATTCATTTTCAGCGGCAGGATAATCCTTATCGCTGTTTTCTTTATAATATTCGCTGAAAGTATCATCGCTTGCCATAAAAAGCTTGTTTTCATCGGAAGCATTTCCTTGTGAGCAGTCTATATTATACCATTTTCCATCGCATTTTATCTTATTCCAGAAATGCTCATTGCCGTCCGCATCCGTTCCGCATATTACAATGGAGGTTATTCCTGCTTTAAGCGAGATAAACTGGAACGCTCTTGCAAAGCCTTCTGAATTTCCCTTGCCTATAACAAGAGTGCCATATGCGGAAGAAGCAAATGCCGCGTCCTTGTCAATCTTCGCCAAGGAAACGATACTATTATGTATATCTGTAATTTTTGCTTTTTCATCACTATCGGGAGCAAATGCGGCAATTATTTTTTCGGAAGCTTTTACCGTCTGCATAAGCATACTTTCCTCAACCGCCTTAGAGTAGGGGTAAGTAAGCCTTGCATATGAGTTATCCGAGCCAACCTCACGGAATTCGATCGTAGCCTCATCGAAAACGAGAGGATCCTGACTGTTAAGAATATCAGCAATTTCAATGAGAGTTTTTTCGCTGATTCTTGAGGATATCTTTGTTGAATTTTTATGTGAGATTATCGCCTTGCGTATATCGATATAACAGCTCTGAGCCTGTTCGGAAAGGCTGTTATAACGCTCGGGGAGCATTATTTCGGGAGATATTCTCTGCATTGCGGCAGGAGCTTCAAGCTTCATTGCTTCCATGGTATAAGCTTCAGCGTTTGCATTTCCTGCATATAACGCTGTAAACGGCATTGCCAATGCTATTGAAACGGCGGCTATAAGCTTTTTCATACACTACCTTCCTTCCCTTCATCAGATTTTTCAGGCATAACCAAGCCCATTTCTTTATATTTAACAAGATTTTCCTCGCTGATAAGTCCGACTTCCTTAAAATAATCGGTAATATCGGAGTTTTTATACACAATTACAAAGGTAACTGTGAGCTTATCGGGATCAGCAATATACCATGCCGCTTTTTTATTCACCTTTGCGGATTTCGGTATGGTTTTCAGCATAGCTTTTATTCTTGCTCTGTCGTTATATTCAATATATTTTATAAAATTATCATATGCAAAAGCATTCTTTAAGCGAACTGTAACAGTTTTTTCGCCATCTTCAGCCGCAATTGGGAGCGTTCTTTCAAGAATATCACGAGCCTGTTTATAATCGTCCGCAAGCAGGTCATATTCGTTATAATAATCTCTTGATTCATTGCAGGGGATATCCGTTCCGAAGATAGTTTTTGCGGTATGATCCTTGGCAAATTCAAGATCGGAAAGCATAAAATAGTTATACGTTATGCCGCCCTTGAAGTTTGAAACTGCATCGTCCCAAGTGAGGTCAACATTATACCATTTCCCGTCGCACATAACCTTGTTCCAGCTATGATTTTCGCCTCTTGACGTGCCATAAACGGTCACGCATTTAATGTCAGCTTTTCTGCAAACATAGGCAAAAGCGGAGCTGTAGCCCTGACACACTGCTCTGCCCTCGACAAGAGCACCATAAGCATAATGCGTATAGCCGACATAATCATCATTATCGGGGAAATACTCGGCACATTCGCCGATTGCGTCATAAATATATTTTATGCGTCCATACTCATCCTCTATTTTCAGAGCTTTTTTTGCGATTTTATTTGCTGCAGGCTTCATCTGCTCAATCATAAGGGAATATGTATATTTATCAATTGCATACGTTGGAAAAAAAGCAGTCTTTGAACCCGTAGTTTCCGCTGAAATTCCGCTAAGGCCGAATGTAAGTTCATCATTATACAGGATAAGCTCACATATTTTATTATAGCTTTCCGAATCCTTCATTATAGATGTCAATATTTCGGTATCGCCGTTAAGAATACCCTGGCGAAGCCTACAATATATATTTTTCTCAGTTGAAGAAAGTGCGTTATAATAATACGGCAGATCCTTCTGAGCATCACCGAGGGAATAATCGGCAAATACCTGTATGCTGAAAATCGGGAGCATTACAGCGGCAAGAATTGCACAGCATATTTTTTTCAGCAAATATCTATCTTTTTTATTTTTCACGGATATCTCCTTTATACGGCTGATATTTCATTTTGTTCTGATTTATTTTACCATATTGCCCATCATTTTTCAATAGATATAGCATATTTGAAACCAATTTGTAAAGATTTAGAAAAATAAAAAACCTCCGCAAAAAACGGAGGCTTTGATCAATTTAATTCAGCTGTTTTTATAACCGTGAAATCCTCAAGGCGAACCGAAACTACCTGTTTTTCACCGTAGACATAGAGCATATCTCCATTCAATGCAGCTCTTTCAAAAATGCCGCTGTCATCAAGCTCTGTATATTCGAGCTTTCCTTTCTGTGAAAAACCAGCTTCATCATCGTAGGTGAAAACATAGTAAAGGTTATTAACGCCAAATTCGGAATAGCTGTAAACAGGTATCCCTATTATGCCCGAATCGGCGAACATTGCACGTCTGTCTGTAATTGCCTTTGAAAAGCATTCACCAATATCATCGGCAAGGTCAATGCTATGGAGCATCAATCCGCTTTCCGAATCAAACATCGTCAATGCAAGTCCGTTCCCGTCTGCTTTTTTTTCAAGCCCGATAAGCTTATCCTCGGAATAGCTGTAAAGATGTGCCGAGGCTGCTTCAAGCGACTGCGACTGGACTGGAGGATTGCTTGCAAGATCAATCACAAGCGATGGCGTATCGGAATCAGTGAACAGACTTGCAAAGGTATCTTCAAAGCGTACAGCTGTAACCTTTTGTCCCGTCAGCAATGTGCCTGCACTGTTCACAACGGTAAGGCTGTCATCGAGAACATATACGGAAACAGAAGTACCATTTTCATCGGTTATTTCCGTTGCTATACGGAAATTGCCGTTATATTCGTTCATACTGTATTTGCTTATCACTCTGCCTGCGATGGAGGAGCTTGCTTTATAGCTTATGCCCGTTCCCTCGGAGAGGTCAAAGCTTGTGATTATGCTGTAATCAGTTCCGTCCTTGCTCCTTCCAACGCCTACTGTATAGAGCGTATCTGCGGAGCAATAAACGTTCCTGCTTGTTCCAAGAACTGCTTTGACAACAGTCCTTGGTGCTTCGGATTGGCAGTCGATTGCAGAAACGACTGTATAATCCGTGCTGTTTGCATTGGCTGGGACTATGATATCCTCAGGAGCGATGTAGCTCTTTTCTCCATTAAGAGAATATGTCGGAACGAAGCTGTCAAGGCTTGCGTTCTCTGCGAGCGGAGCTGTTCTGTAGTCGGAATAATCCGACACGAGATAAAGCACACCATCGACATATTTTGAGGATGTATAGCCGCCATTCTGTTTATAAGTGGTGGTAAGCTTAGGATCGGTTTTATCCTTAAGATCGTAAATATCCACTGCGACGTTCGTGCGGAACACGTTTTCAGTCGGGTTGGAATTTGTATCGCTATTGGAGGAAATGTCGGATTCTGCTGCTGGAACAACGTCATCCGCCGTAGTAAGGCTTTGCGATGAAGGCTCAATTATTTTAACCTCCTCTGTTTCCTTGGAAACGAGGATAAGTCTGTCGCCGTCGATATAAAGCTCAACGGGAGGACAAAGCTCATTTTCAATTTCACTGATTATCTCCATTGTTTCAAGCGAAATAATATATAATTTACCACCGCTTATACAATAAAGATTTGTGCCGTCTGATTTGACGATATCAGCGTCATTTGCGAGGCTTCCTGCCGTGCCCTGGAAATCATATGCCGAAATTTCGGAAAGTGTTTCCTTAGGTTTAGGCGTTACGTTTGATATTGTGGGAATATCTTCATCTTCTTCTGCCGAAGCATTTTCTGTATTTGTCTGTTCGGGAGAAGCGGAGATATACAATCCCGTGTAGATGTCATAAAGATCATCATAATTATCGGGCGAAATGGCGTTATATTCAATTGTTTCGTCAATCGTGCCGATATTGCTTTCGTTGTGGCTGTTAAACGCAATAAGTCCGGTTCCGATAACAGCACAAGCGGCAACGGAAGCAGCAGTCATTCTTATAATTCTCAGACGTTGTGCATAGGTTGAAGAAGCGGTTATTTCCGTTTCCATTTTTGACTGCGTAGTTTTTTCTTTAAGCATAAGGGCAATATTTTCGGGGGAAAGCTCATCGGGAACTTCGACCTCGCTTATAAGCTCATTAAGTCTTTCTTCAAATGTCATAATTCCAACCTCCTTTCTATCAGCGTTCCGTCAGCAGCTGTTTCAGCTTGAGCTTTGCTCTTGCCGCCTTTGAACGGACGGTATTTGCAGATATACCGAGCATTCTGGCGATCTCTTCGCTTTTATATCCCGAAACAACGCCGAGGGATAAAACAAGTCTGTCTTCCTCGTCCAATTTGGCAAATTCGTCCATTACTTCCAATCCGTTATAATTTATCTCGTCGGATTTCTCTTGTTCTACACTATCGAGAATATCAAGCTCATTGCTGTAATTCTTTTTCTGTATATATTCCTTCTGCTTTCTTTTTATCTTAGCGGTAAGGATTTTTATTATCCAGCTTTTGAATGCTTTTTCATCTCTTAAATTTTTTATGGAAGAATATGCCTCCAGGACAGTGTCGCTAACCACATCGGAAGCGTCATGCTGATTATTGTTCAGGTTTATCAGAGCAATGCGGTATAGATCCTTATAGACGAGAGCATAAAGCTTTGCGAACGAATCAGCGTCACCTGCTCTTGCCATTTTAACGCACTCATTGAAATCAAAATCAGAAGCGTTTAAATTTTTCAAGCTGTTATCACCTCTTATCTGCCAAAGGGTCAGAATAATCAATAATAACATTATACCACAAAATCTTCACCTTTAAAAGACCTGTCATAAAATAAGTGGCAAAAAAAGCTCATTTTGTTGCAAATAAAAGTCACTTTTGTAGCTTTGCACAACAAATTTTTGCAACAAGACCCCCCGCTTGTTGATTTTTAACACTCAGAACCAAAAATCAAATTTACAAACAATAAAATTTCCACAGAATATACTGTAAGTAAATCTTTTTGCAAAAAAATAAGCCTGAATATTAAAGAAAAATTCGGATAAAATAAAAATGCTGACAAAAAAATCAGCATTGTGGGTTTGCATTTTCATTATGCGGCTTTGAACGGAGAAAATGTCGTGCAAGGCTTAGCGGAAAGGAATAAAATGAAAAGAACACTTATTGTTGCAGCCTTGCTTTCGGCATTTGCACTTACAGGCTGCGGAAAAAATGATAATATGTCAAACAGCGGCACAAGCTCAACGAGTTCTTCCTCCTCTCAGACTACCACAAGCCTTAGCGATACAGAACGAACCGAGGAAGAATCTACCGTAAAAACAGGTGATGTTGACGGTGACGGCTTCATTGAGGATATTGTCACCGATGCAGGCGATATTGTAAATGATGTTGTTACAGGTGCAGAGGACGTTGTTGACGATATTCTGTAAAAAAAATCCGCAGGGAATTAAAGCTTCTCTGCGGATTTTTGCGAGGTTGGTAATTTTTCATGTTCTGAGTTAAGCTGTGCAATA
>CAYOAV010000011.1:17131-18598 GCA_964402055.1 uncultured Ruminococcus sp.
CCCCCTATTGACGAAGTAGCATAATTGTGATATAATATGACTACCGACAAGGAGGCGTTTTTATGACAAATTCAATCTCAATAAGACCGTCAAAGGATATACGCACAAATTATGCCCATATTTCTGCACTAACAAGGGATAATCCCGTAGCAATTACGGTAAATGGCAAGGAGGATACTGTGCTTCTCAGCCATGAGGATTATCAGCAGACTATGAATTATATTTCAGAGCTTGAAGAAAAGCTTGCAATGTATACTCATCTTGCACAAAGTATGGACGATATAAAGCTTGGGAGAGTTCATAACGCTGATGATGTGTTCGATGAACTGATAAGCGATTTGGAGAAGCTTGACATATGAATTGCAAGGTAATATTTACTGATACGGCTGAAGCAGATCTCCGTGATATAGCTTTTTATATTGCGAATCAGTCAAAGAATAAGAATATTGCCATTCAGTTTGTAAACAAGTTAAGAGAAAAATGCAAAATTCTTGAAACAATGCCTGAAATCGGTTCTCTTCCAAAGGACAGGGTTCTTGTAAGTAATGGTTATCGTTTTCTTGTTCATAATAATTATCTTATATTTTATTCTTATGTCAAGGAAGTAAAAGCAGTATACGTTAATGCGATTTTCAACGCTAAACGAGATTTTAATTGCGTGATGAAAAAACATATATAAAAAAGTCACCTAAAGCAATACCGCACAAAGATTATGCAGTATTGACCTGAAGATGACTTTTTTTATTGCACCAATTATCTATGACCGCCTCTGCCGCCGCCGCCCATACTATGACCTCCGCTGCTGCCGTGGTGACCTCCGCCGCCTCCACCACCGCTGCTGGTTTCGTTTTTGGTTTTGGTTACAGTTTCACGAATAAAAATATCACTGCTTTCGTACATATCCACTCCGCCAGAGCGTATATAGCAGGCGGCATTTGTTTTGCTGTGGAATTTATATCTTGTAAGCACGACTGCAACGCCTATTCCTGCGGCGATAAGACCTGCCACGCAGGACATCATCAATACTTTCGATAATGGATAATTGGCAGAGCCGCTGTAATTTCCTTCTGATACAGGATAGCTGTCGCTATCGGTAAAAGCACCATCATCGTAATATTTCCTTACGCAGTTAAAATACTCCCTGACGTTGCCCATATCGTCATAATCATAGTATTTTTCCTCGCATCGGTCGAGCATTTGGTTTACTCTTGAATTGTTGAAATAATAAAGATCGGGTTCGCCGCCTATTGCGAAATGCCTGTAGCCGAGGTCGATAAGGTAAAGAATACCATCAGCGTCATAGCTGCCAAAGATTTCCTTATACCGTGATTCAGCATATTCAACAGCATCATATCCGTCTTCAGGGAAATCTATATCCGTAGTTATAACAGCTATATTCCAGCCTGTATAATTGCAAAGCTCCTGCTGTTCGCTCATAAGCTGTTGTTCCTGCTCATCGGTATAAAG
>CAYOAV010000011.1:18698-21389 GCA_964402055.1 uncultured Ruminococcus sp.
AGCATTGTATAATGCCAATTTGTCCGTATCAGCCTGACATTTTTATATTCGGGGATAACGCTTGTATATCCGACGATCGAGCTGTTAAGCACCTGTTCAGCACTTTCATTTATACGATTTTTTATTATGGGGAGGACTTCTTCCTTTGAAACATCGTATTTATCGGCAAAAAAGCCTGAAAGATAGGACATCTGGAACTGCTCGAATTTTGAATAATCGAACGGTTCAATAGCGGTCATAAGGCTGTCCTCGATTTTTTTTGAGCCATCGGCAGGAACACCGTCATAGATTATCCTTGCGGCACGTCTTACCTTGAAATGCTTGGTTCTTGTGACGGTATAATCGCCGTTTGTATGGACAGTGACTATTTTCGCATTTGCATGAAGCTTAGCGTCCACCTTACAGTCTGCGAGCCAGAACGGAACATACAGACCTGTAATTTTTTCAAGCGTGGAAAAATCGGTATAATCCTTCGGGAGAAACCATTTTTTGCCGCACCACTTCATATAATTTTCTATTGCCTGTTCACGGGTATGTGTGAAAGGGATAAGCATTTCGGGCCTGCATTCGCCGGAGAGCCTGCCTTGAAGCGTAACAGGGCTATGGCAGTAATAGCAAAAGGTTGCGGCGGTATTTTCATCGGCGATTATTTCCGCACCGCAGCTATCGCAGACATAGAGATTAGTATGGCTGTTAAATTCCTCCTGCTGTTCGTCTGTGGGGATAAAAACGTTATTCTCGCCGTTATCTTCCTGCATTTCCTCGGCTGTGAACTCCGATTGACAGTATTCGCAGACGTGCATTTGAGTTTTCGGGTCAAAAACAACGCTTCCGCCGCAGTTCGGGCATTTTAGCTGTACAACGCTCATATTATGGATTTTCCTTTCAGAATTTTTACCATTTTTTGAAATTACGGACGCTTTGAGCCGCAGTTATTGCAGAAATTGCCTGTATTTTCAGCACCGCAGGAGCATTTCCAAGGTGCATTAGGATTTTTTGCACCGCAATTTCCGCAGAAGTTGCCCGTGTTGACATTTCCGCATGAGCATCTCCACTGACCTGACGGTGCAGGCTTGGCTTTTCCGCAGTTGTTGCAGAAATTACCTGTGTTTTCAGCACCGCAGGAGCATTTCCAGGTATTTGAAGCGGTTTGAGCCTGTGCTTGTGCCTGCATCTGGGCGGCATTCGTGCGTGAAGCGGATTCCATAAAGCCGCCTGCGGCATTCATACCCATACCCATGCCCATAAAAGCGGCTGACGCACCGTTGGGATTTGAGCCTGCCTTATTAAGTCCCTCTGCGATCTGACCCTGAACATATCCCTCACGGATTGAAGCGTCTTTGAGCATAGCACCCTGATTACGCATATTAATAAGCTTTTTAGACTCATCGTCATAGGAAATACTTGCGATTCCGACTGAACATACCTCCATCCCACGGAGCATAGTCCAATCTTCATCGAGCGTTTCCGACATATATTTTGAAAGCTCACGGCTCTTTGAGGTTACAGAAGAAATGGGAATACCATCCTGCGACATTTTATTAATAGCCGACTGGAGAGCGTCCATAAACTCATCGGAATACTGACTGCTTATTTCCGCATAATCAACTCTTGAAGCACCTCTTGGAACTGCTTCGTTGAAGAATTTGAGCGGGTCTGTGATTTTTATTGAATACGAACCATGGGCACGGAGGAAAAGCTCTGCATCATAGCGTGTATCATAGTAATTAACAGCGTTTCTTGTTCCGAATTTAATGCCCTTGATTTCCTGAAGATTGATATAGTAAACGTGCTGTGTATTGCTTACAGTGCCGCCGTGCTTAAAGCGTTCCCAGGTGTCCTTTACCGATTCATTCAGCTCGCCGTTGAAAAGTGATGGAGCAGAGGAAAGGTTTACCTCATAATAACCCTCCTGTGCGCAGAAATCAACGACCTTGCCGCTGTCAACAAGAAGCATCATCATATTCGGGTAAACGTGGATAACAGAGCCATTTGAAATGACGTTATCCGCACCCTTGTTTGAGGTTTTTCCGCCCTTTACCTTAACACCGCTTACCATAACTGTGGTATCGGACATCGGTGCAGGCTCAATAGTTTCAAGCCATGAATCCTTCAATACACCGCCAACTGAATTGACTGCAGCTTTAATAAGTCCCATAATAATATCCTCCTGTCAATTATTTTTTCTTTTTTGAGATAATGCCGAGAATGACCGCCGCAGCTATCACAACAACTGCAACAACAGCGATTATGATATAGGTGCTTGCGGAGATATTTCCCGTCATTACACTTTCTGTTAAGCTCATAATATCAAATCCTTTTGTTTTTTAGTTCTTTTTCACATTATATCATATATTTATTCAATATGCAATAACAAAATAAAAAAACCGCCCGAATTAACGGACGGTTTAATGATTGAATTAAAATTACTTTCTCTTCTTAGTTGCAACAGCAGCAACACCAGCAACAGCCATTACAGCAACGATAGAAGCAGCAGCAACATTACCAGTAGCAGCAACAGTAGTTGTTGCAACAGTATCAACAGCAGCCTCGTCAGCAGCTGTATCGTCAGCGGAAACTTCTTCAGCTTCGTCAGCCTCTTCTTCAACGTCAGCAGTTACTTCGTCAGCATCGTCTTCAACCTCAGCTGCAACATCGTCAACTTCTTCAGCTGTTTCGTCTTCTGCAGCA
>CAYOAV010000011.1:21489-23106 GCA_964402055.1 uncultured Ruminococcus sp.
AATTCAGCGTTTGCGGCATCTGTAGGAACGCTTGTAGGGAGAAGATATTTGAAGCTGTCCTCTACTGTCTGTGTGTCCTCCCAAATAACAGTACCGTCCTCTGCATACTCGTTAGGGCCAATGCCGAAGCCTGCGGAATTTCCAGTTGCGGCATAGCAGCCGCCACCGAGCCAGCTGATATCAGTTCCGTTAAGATTGGAAAGACCTGTGTATGTGATCTTCCATGAGCCTGTCTTGATTTTTGAAACATCTTCTGCGTTAGCAAGAACATCAACAAGTGTGATTCTTGCCTTACAGCTGCCGCCTGCAACCTGCTGTGTGAAAGTTACGCCGTCAGCAGATGAAGAAACGATCTCAACTGTTGTTGGATCATTATCTGCGTAAGCTGCCTTTGACCAGTCAGCGGCATTAGCGGCAACAGTCATAAGTGAAGCTGTCATAGCCAATGCTGCAATGCTTGAAATAATTTTTTTCATGTTCATTTTTGTTATCCTCCATTCTGACGGCTTTATTTCTCCGTCAATTTCAAAACTAATTATAACATTTTATCATAAAATATACAACCGCCAAATTAAATAAATAATTTTTAAAATTTTGGTGCTTTTAACAACAAAAACCTACCCGAATTAACAGATAGGCTTTGAGTTGAGTTAAACTATAATTACTTGCTCTTCTTTGTAGCAACAGCAGCAACGCCTGCGAGAGCCATTACAGAAACGATAACAGCGGCAGAAGTATTGCCTGTAGCTGCAGCAGTTGTTGTTTCAACTGTTGTGTCAGCAGATGTATCAGCAGTTGCATAACCAGCTACGCCATTCTTCATGATATCAGCACTTTCATCTTCGGAAACGATTGTGAACTCGCCCTCTGGAGCACCAGCGGAAAGCTCCGCGGACTTAACGATAACGTCATTAGCCTGGAATGTAAGACCAGCGTCAGCACCATCGCCGCCCTCATAGTCAACGAATGTTGTCCATACAGACTCAGGAACTACGAATTCTACAGAAGTAACGTCCTTACCAACAACGATGAAGCCGTCGCCCTTAGCGATTGCGGAATCAGATGTGAGGGAAGAAGTGATAGCGTCCCAGGAAACGCACATATTCATTGGCTTGAGAAGGTAGTTGCCGTCACCAACGAGGGGATCGTGTCTTTCAACCTCGAGAACAACCTTAACATCGCCGCCGATAGCTGCGAATTCGGACTTAGGAATTGTGGAAGTTGCACTCCAACCGCCTCTGTACTCGGAATCGAGTGTAACTGTTGCCGCGAAAGCACTAACTGCCATTGTTGATACTGCAACTGCAGCAGCTGCTACAGAAGCTATGATTTTCTTAAGATTCATGGTAATTTACCTCCAATAATTTCGCCGATAATATTCGGCATCAATATTCTTTACGATGTTAATTATATCATTTTTACGTTCTTTTTACAACATTCATACTTTATAATTATTTTTGCTCATTTTTGTTACTTATTTACAAATATTCTGCTTTAAATCGTTTTCATGCAGTAAAAAAACAAACCGCCCGAATCAACGGACGGTTTATGTTAAAAATCAATTACTTGCTCTTCTTTGTAGCAACTACTGCAGCACCTGCAACAGCCATTACAGCA
>CAYOAV010000011.1:23206-33457 GCA_964402055.1 uncultured Ruminococcus sp.
CAGCAGTTGTATCATCAGCAACTGTTGTGTCTTCAGCAACATCAGCAGTTGTGTCCTCTGCAACGTCAGCAGTATCAAGACCAGCAACTGTGAATGTTACAACAATATCCTTTGTACCAGCTTCGAGGCAAGCGGAATCGATCATTCTTGCAGACTTGCTCATGAAGTCGCCGTCAGCAGAACGGCAGTCAACAAAGCCGTCATCACTAACATCTTCAGAAGGAGAGTTCCATTCATTGTAGAGGTTTACTCTTGTGTTGATTGCTGCACCGTCAGCAGAGCAGGTGTAGCCGTCAGCGATCTTCTGCTCAACACCGTTGATTGTGATAGAATCAACTGTGACTGTGTATGTACGACCGAAAACTGTTTCACCGTTCTTAACTTCGAGAGCATTGAACTGTGCGAGAGCAATGTCAGGAGCACCAGTCATAGAAACAGTGTAAGTACCATTACCAGTGATTTCAACATTTTCCCATGTTGCTTCAAAGTCGCCCCACTCGCTGTTGTTGATATTGAGGTAAGCTGTACCGTCAGCAAGACCGTCTGTGTTCTGTGCTGCAAAAGCGCTTACTGCCATTGTGGATACTGCAACTGCAGCAGCTGCTACAGAAGCTATGATTTTCTTAAGATTCATGATAGTTTCCTCCATAAATTTGATTTTTCTCATCTGATATTTGATGAGGTTAAAATAATTATACAATATTTATCAAATAAAATCTATATCAAAACTGCAAAAAATAATAACGTTTTCATTATGCTATTTTTACAAAAATAACAGCCGCACGGAAAATCCGAACGGCTGTTTTTTCGTTAAAGCTTACTTGGAAGCCTTCTTAGCAACTACTGCTGCAGCAGCAAGAGCTACAGGAATAACTGCAAGAGCGATAGGAGAGTTGCCTGTGCTTGGGTTTACAGCGTCAGCTGTTGCATTGTCAACCTCAACCTCTTCAGCATCGTCAGCATCTTCATCTTCTTCGTCAAGGTCGATATCCTCGTCCTCGTCTTCCTCATCAATAGTATCAGAAACCTCTGTCTCTGTATCATCGATGTCTTCGCCCTCATCGGTATCGCCTGCTGCACAAACAGAAAGGCTGAGCATAGAAACTGCCATTGCACAAGCTGCAACTGCAGCAAGAATCTTCTTCATTGTCATAATTGTTACCTCCGTTTAATTTTAATCATCACAATCCATTAACTGTGATTATGCTGATATTATAACATAGTCTGCCCAAAATTCAAAGCATTATTCTGACGTATTTTTTTTGAAATTTTTGCTTTTTTTTAAGCATTTTAGCCAAAACCCACGATTTTACGGCTTTATTTGATTAAAATTTGGTTACAAAGGTTAAAGGCTATGTAATATTATATACACTAATTATTACTTTATGTATAAATTTTCTTGAATTTACAATGCGGATTTTGCGAAAAATCGTTATTTTCAAGCGTTTGTTGCAAATTTTAAGCTTAATGCTTAGTTAATAATTTGATAATAAAAAATTCCTTGAAAACAGTTTGACGTTATGATAAATTTAACTGGAAACGTTTTCATCGGTTCACGGAGGGCTATTTTATGAATTATAAAAAAACGCTTTTATCCTGTTATCTTGGATTTGTAACGCAGGCGATAACGGCGAATTTTGCACCGCTGTTGTTTCTGACCTTTCATCGCAGCTACAATATACCGCTCGGCAGGGTCGCACTTATATCCTCAGTCTTTTTTGTATCGCAGATAATCGTTGATGTATTATGTGCAAAATTTGCGGATATTATAGGTTATCGCAAATGTGTTGTCGGCTCGCAGTTTTTTTCAGCTGTTGGATTGATATGTCTTGCGTTCCTGCCTGAAATTCTGCCCAGTCCGTTTATGGGAATTATGATAAGCACTGTGATATATGCGATCGGAAGCGGACTTACGGAGGTTCTTGTCAGTCCGATAGTCGAGGCTTGCCCGTTCGAGCATAAGGAGGCGACAATGAGCCTGCTCCACTCGTTTTATTGCTGGGGTTCGGTTGCTGTGATACTGCTTTCAACGGTATATTTTTCCATTTTCGGAATAGAAAACTGGAAAATACTTGCCTGCATATGGTCAATTATTCCGCTTTGGAATACATATAATTTTGCGGTCTGTCCGATTGAACATCCCGTTGAGGAGGGCGAGGGTCTGACCGTGGGAGGTCTTATAAAGCTCCCGATGTTCTGGGTCGCAATTCTGCTTATGGTATGTGCGGGGGCTTCAGAGCTGTCAATGTCGCAATGGGCATCGGCTTTTGCGGAATCGGCACTTGGACTGTCGAAAGCTGTCGGAGATATTGCAGGACCTTGCCTTTTTGCTGTTACAATGGGCATAAGCCGAACTCTTTACGGAAAATACGGCGATAAAATCAACCTGACAAAGTTTATGGCAGGCTCTGGAATGCTTTGCCTTATATGTTATCTTGCCGCCGCACTCTCTGATATACCTCTCATCGGACTTGCAGGCTGTATATTATGCGGATTTTCCGTAGGAATAATGTGGCCTGGGACTATAAGCGTATGCTCTGGCAAGCTCCCTAATGGCGGCACAGCTATGTTTGCACTGCTTGCTATGGCAGGAGATCTTGGCGGCTCGGCAGGGCCTGGAATTGTAGGCTTTATCACGCAAAGCTCCGATGATAATATTCAGAAAGGCTTGCTTGCAGGCTGTGTTTTCCCGATTTTGCTTGTTATTTTTATTATTGTTATGAAAAATATGAGCATAAAATCTGATAAAGCATAACTTAGGCAAGATGTCCCCCACCCCTAAGGTGACGGGGCAAGCCCCTTATTGAAAAAATCACCGAAACAGGAGAAAAATCTGTTTCGGTGATTGTTTTATTAAAGCTTCCAAAGCTCTTCTGCGTACTGTGTAACTGTTCTGTCGGAGGAGAACTTGCCGCTGTTGGCAATATTCATCCAGCATTTCTTTGCGAAAACCTCTCTGTTTTTATAATCATACAATGCACGGAGCTTTGTATCAACATAACCCTCAAGGTCTGTGAGCAGGAAGTAGTTATCAGGCTTATGCCAGCTTGTGCCGTTAATGAGTGCGTTATAAAGCTCGCCGAACATACCTGTATCGCCGTCATTGAATGTGCCGTCAACAAGGGTATTTATAACACGCTTTACACGCTCATTCTTATAGTAAATCTTTTCCTTTGGCTTATAGTTAGGCTTGATCTTTTCGATTTCCTCAACACGGCAGCCGAAGATATACTCATTTTCCCAGCCTGCTTCTTCAACTATTTCAACGTTTGCACCGTCAAATGTTCCGAGCGTTACAGCACCGTTGAGCATAAATTTCATATTGCCTGTCCCCGAAGCTTCAAGACCTGCTGTGGAGATCTGCTCTGAAATATCAGCCGCAGGGATAAGCTTTTCAGCATAGGAAACGTTATAATTCTGAACGAAAATAACCTTTAGCTTATCTCTTGTATCGGGGTCATTATTAACAAGATTTGCAACCTCGTTGATATATTTGATAATGCCCTTAGCTCTGCGGTATGCAGGAGCGGCCTTTGCACCGAAAATAAATGCTGTCGGCTGGAGGTCGGGAAGTCTGTTTTCCTTTATCTGGAAATAGAGATCCATAATTGAGAACGCATTGAGCAGCTGACGCTTATATTCGTGCAGACGCTTTACCTGAATATCAAACACGAAATCAGGGCTTAAAAGCACGCCCTCATGCTTTGCGATATAGTCGCAGAGCTGCTGTTTTTTTGTGCGTTTGATGTCCATAAAGCGGTTAATGGTATCTCTGTCGTCAACGAATTTTTCAAGCTTTTTAAGCTCGGAGAGGTCGGTTATCCAGCCATTGCCGATTTTTTCTGTGATAAGTGCGGAAAGCTCCTCGTTGCAAAGACCGAGCCATCTTCTCGGGGTAATTCCGTTAGTTTTATTCTGGAATCTTTCGGGGAAGATGTCGTACCAGTCCTTGAGAACGTCATTTTTGAGAATATCGGTATGAAGCTGTGCAACACCGTTTGTATGCGATGAAGCGAAAATAGCCATTCTTGCCATATGGATACGCTCGCCGTCATATATAGCCTTCTGTGCGATCTGATTTTCTGTCTGACCGATAGAGGTAAGATATTTTTTAAGATGCTCATTGATAAGCAGAACGATCTCATAAACGGTCGGGAGAACGCTCTTGAAGAGGTCTGCGTTCCATTTTTCGAGAGCCTCAGCCATAACGGTATGATTTGTATAATTGCAGGTTTTCTGCGTGATATCGAATGCTTCGTTAAAGCTCATACCCTCCTTGAACATAAATATTCTGATAAGCTCAGGGATAGCAACAGTCGGATGTGTATCATTGAGCTGGAGAGCGAAGCATTTTGCAAATTCCGAGAAATCATTTCCATGTGTCTGCTTATATTTTCTGATAATATCCTGTACAGAAGCGGAAACGAAGAAATACTGCTGCTTCAAGCGAAGTCTTAAACCCTTTTCGTAGTTATCGTTGGGGTAAAGGACATTTGAAATAGCTTCTGCGAGGACTGTGCTTTCCGAAGCCTTTTCATAATCCTGTCTGTCAAATGCACCGAAATCGAAGCCCTTAACAGGTTCAGCCTGCCAAAGTCTTAATGTATTGACAGCCTTTCTGTCATAGCCGATAACGGGAACATCGTAAGGAACAGCCATAACCGACTGATCGCCGAAGTCAACTCTTACAGCGTCCTTTTCACATCTTACGCTCCATGCGTCACCGAATGCGAGCCAGTCATCTGCACATTCCTGCTGGAATCCGCCGCCTATGGACTGCTTGAAAAGTCCGTAACGGTAGCGTATGCCATATCCGTTGAGAGGAATATCGCAAGCTGCAGCTGAATCAAGGAAGCAAGCGGCAAGTCTGCCAAGACCACCGTTTCCGAGAGCTGCATCCTCGACCTCTTCAAGGCAAGCTATATCAACACCGTTTTCAGCGAATATTTCCTTAGCTTCATTCAGAAGTCCTGCACAATAGAGGTTATTGTATACTGCACGTCCCATAAGGAATTCTGCGGAGAGGTAATAAGCTCTTCTTCCGCTTGCGTGACGAGCCTCTGTTTCATTCCAGAGTGGGATAATGTCGCTCATAACTGCTCTTGATACAGCGTTGTGGAGCTGCTTGACAGAAGCGTTTTTTATATCGGTTCTGCCGTCAGTCATAAGATTTTCATTGATCTTAGCGAGAAATTGTGATTTATCCATTTTAAAAATGCCTCATTTCATTATATTGATGTCAAATTCCGTTCAAGGAATACATTTTATTTTACCATATTGCTTTAAAAATGTCAACTCCACGGCTCAAAAATTGTATAAAACGACAAATTTTGACTAAATATCTTGTTAAGGTAGCTCTTTACGGATATTTTTTACAGTCAATAAATCCCCGTCAACAAAAAAATCAACGTCAAAACCGCCGTAGGACATTGAATATACTCTTTCAGGGTCGTTTTGATACTGCGGTCGGGGATCCTGTGCGAGAATATCGCAAAGCTCGTCTGAAATGTCATCGCCTGCAACTCTTTTCAGCTCATTCGGGAAATCAACGGAAAGCGTTGGTTCTTTTGTATCGAGAGCAAAGCCGTTTACAGCGTCGGGGTGACTGTCGGTATAGGAAAGATACGGCTTTACGTCAATTATCGGTGTGCCATTCATAAGATCCGCACCGCTGACATAGAGAACAGGGGATAGCTTTTCATCAAGGCTGATTTTTTCAAGCTTTACCGAGGAAAGTCCTATTGAATTGGGGCGGAATGGCGAACGTGTGGCAAAAACTCCCATACGCTTATTTCCGCCGAGCCTTGGAGGACGGACAGTCGGGGAAAATTCCTTTTGTTCAGCCTTTGAAAATAACCATAGCAGCCATAGATGTGAATAGCCGTCAATTCCTCTGAAAGCTTCGGCAATTCTGTATTCGGGTTCAAAAACTATCCGTGAAATATTCGAGGTAAGTCCGCTTTGCCTTGGAACACCGAATTTTTCCGTGAAATTATTTTCTATATGTGCGATTATTTTTATTTCATTCATAGCGTGTCACTCCTCATATACCATATTTTATCAGATTATTCGGAGAAAATCAATATTTGATGTTTTTTGCTATTGAAATGTGCCTTTGCAATGTGATATAATATAGGTATCTATTTTAAAATTTTGAAAGGCGGAAGGCTTCTTGGATAGTTTATATACTCTTCGCTCACTGATAACAAGTATTTTGCCGATAACATTCTGGGATATTCTCGATATGGCTGTGCTTGCCGTTATTCTTTATAAGGGAATCAGAATTGTTAAGGAAACCCGTGCAGGCGGTTTGCTGAAAGGAATTGCTGTACTTATCATCGCTTATCTGCTTATGGAATTTTTCCAGATGAAAGCAATGGCTTACATACTCAAAAGCGTTTTCAGCATAGGCTTGCTTGCGATAATAATTCTTTTCCAGCCTGAATTGCGGCGTGCCATTGAAAAAATGGGTCAGACAAAGCTGACAAAGATTCCATTTATTTCTTCTATAAGCTCGGAAAACAACGATGCCGCTTCCGCAAAATGGGACGATGCTATCGAAGCTATCTGTGACGCTTGCGATGATCTTTCCGCAACAACAACAGGTGCTTTGATCGTTATTGAACGTGAATCAAAGCTCGGTGAACAGATCGACACAGGAACAATGCTTTATGCCCGTCCGTCAAAGGAGCTTTTCGGCAATATTTTCTGGAAAAATACACCTCTTCACGATGGTGCAGTCATAATGCGTGATGGTATCATACTTGCCGCCGCTTGCTTTTTGCCAAAACCACAGAAAGAGGAAACCATAAACAAGGCTCTTGGCTCACGCCACCGTGCGGCTATCGGAATGAGCGAAAACTCCGATGCGATAATAATAGTCGTTTCAGAGGAAACAGGTGCGATATCAATTGCAGAAAACGGCAATCTTGAACGTGGATTTTCCCGTGACAGCTTAAAGAAATATTTAAGAGGAAAGCTTATCCCCGAGAAGCCGCAGAAATATCAAAGAACCGCTCCGCCGTCAGGTATGGGGAAGAAAAAATCATTATTAAAGAAAAAGAACAGTGAGGAGGTAAGCTCCAATGAAAAGAATAATTGATATAGTATCGGATTTTTTTCGCAGGATATTTGAAAAGGATCTGTCACTGAAAATTTTTTCCATACTTGGTTCGGTTGCAATATGGGGAGTTATCTCTATAAATGTATATTCAACCATCGACAGAGTGGTATATAATGTTCCTGTTACGGTCGAGCTGCAAGGAACATATGCCGAGGCTCATAACTATAAGGTCATAGAGCAGAGCGTTATGACAGTCGATGTTTATCTCCAGGGCGAGCGTTCCGAGATAGGCAGTATTTCAGCTGATGATATCAAGGTAACAGCTTCTGCGGAAAATGTTATAAGTGCAAGAGAATACAGCTTACCGCTTGATGTAAGCTCACCGAGCGGAAGAAATTTCAATGTTACAAAAATAACCTCAACCGAAGATACAAAGTTTGCTATTGAATATATTTACGCTTCTTTTGACGAGGTTGTCACAAAGGAAATAAAGCTTACCCCCGTGCTTGACCGTATTCACGTTGCAAGCGGATTTATCGTTGATGATGAGGACGTTGCTGTTGCTCCGAATACTATTGAAATAACAGGTCCAAAGGACGATGTTGAGAAAATAGAGGGAGCGTATTTCTATGCAGAAGCGGCAGGAGTTCTTTCGGCAAGCTGTGAATATACCGCTGAAGAACCCACCATTTACAGCAGTGACGGTATAGCTTTGAGCGGAAATGACAGCATAACCTTCAGCAAAACAAGCTTCAGCGTCAGCATTCCTGTATATAAAAAGCAGGTCATTCCTCTTGAGGTTGCAATAACAAACGCTCCATCAAGCTTTGACGTTGATTCATTCAGGGAAAAGCTTCAATTATCCGTAACGGAGCTTGAAATAGCCGCACCTGCCGATATGATAAAGGATATCCCCGCAATAACCATCGGAACTATCGATATGAGAGAGGTTGATATCGGTTCTGTATTTACCTTTAAAACAGAGGATTTTCTTGCAGAGGGTTATCAGAATTTAAGCGGCATTGACACCATCTCGGTAGTATGCCCAAGCGATGGACTTTACAAGATAGCTATGACTGTCAGAGGAAGTGCCGTTCAGATAATAAACGCTCCTGCACAATTTGATTACAACATTATAACCTCTGGCTTTACGCTGTTCTTTATCGGCTCGGAGGAAAGCATTAACCAAATATCCTATATTGATGTTGTATCGCAGATCGATCTGCTCAATTATGAGCTTGAAGCCCGTGATTACAAGCTGCCCGTGACGTTCTCAACGCCTGCATATGACGATGTATGGTGTATAAGCTCAGACGGACTGCTCTCACCTAAGGCGATAGTAACATTTACTTTGAAATCATAAAGGAAAAATTTATGGCGATAATTATTTCACAGATAAAAACCGATATTTCGGCAGGCGAAAAGGAGATAACTGCGGCGGCTTTAAAAAAGCTTAAGCTTGATGGAAAAAATGTCAAGGCTTGTCATTTGCATAAAACCTCGCTTGATGCAAGGAATAATGACGCAATAAAGCTTGTTTCCTCCGTATGGATAGAGCTTGACAATGAAAAATCTGAAAAAACACTTTGTGCAAAATTTGCAAAGGATAAAAGCTGTACCTATGTTGAAAATGATATTGAAATAATCCCTCCCGATCAGGTCGGAGATAAAAAAAGAGTTGTAGTAGTCGGCTTTGGACCTGCAGGAATGTTTGCCGCACTTACCCTTGCTGAATACGGCTTTTCTCCGATAGTTCTTGAACGAGGAGCGGCAGTTGATGAGCGTGTAAAAACGGTTGAAAGCTTCTGGAACGGCGGAGCTTTTTCCGAGCAGACGAATGTCCAGTTCGGAGAGGGCGGAGCTGGTACCTTTTCGGACGGTAAACTGACTACAAGAATAAAAGACCCTATGTGCAGACGTGTACTTCAAAGGCTTGCCGAGTTCGGAGCGCCGCAGGAGATACTCACAAAAGCCAAGCCGCATATCGGAACGGATAAGCTCAGAAGCGTTGTCAGGGCTATCCGTGAAAGGATAATCGAGCTTGGCGGTGAAATACGATTTAACACAAGGCTTGACGATATAATAATAAAAAACGGCAGAGCTTGTGCGGCGGTGTCAAACGGAACGGAAATTCCCTGTGACGCTGTTATACTTGCTATCGGTCATAGTGCAAGAGATACCTTTGAAATGCTTATGAAAAAGGGAGTTTTTATCGAACCGAAGCCTTTTTCCGTTGGTGTGCGTATTGAACATAAGCAGTCGGAGGTTGATAGGTCGCTTTATGGCAGACAGGCTGGAAATCCCAATCTTCCTAAAGGTGAATATCAGCTTTCGCACAGACGGGACGGCAGGGGAGTTTACACCTTTTGTATGTGCCCCGGTGGAATGGTGGTGCCGTCGCAGAGCGAGGAAAATACCGTTGTTACGAACGGAATGAGCGAATTTGCCCGTGACGGTGAAAATGCAAATGCCGCTGTTGTTGTCGGAGTTTCTCCCGATGATTTCGGAAAAGCTCCGCTTGACGGTGTGGATTTTGCAAGACAGCTTGAAAGAAAAGCTTTTAAGCTTTCGGGCGGGAATTATACCGCTCCTGCTTGCACTGTCGGACGGCTTCTGCACGGCAAGGGTGAGATTACGCAAAGCAACATTTCGCCGACTTATGCAAGAGGACTGACAGAATGTGAGCTTTCAGAGCTTTTCCCCGATTTTGTTACAGAAATGCTCAAAGAGGGATTGGTCGATTTTTCGCATAAAATGAAATGCTTCGGCGATATGAATGCGATTTTAACTGCTCCCGAAACGAGGACTTCCTCGCCTGTAAGAATAACAAGGGGAGATGACCTCTGCTCGCTGAATGTTGAGGGACTTTATCCCTGCGGAGAGGGTGCAGGCTATGCAGGAGGGATAATGTCGGCGGCGGCTGACGGAATGAATGTTGCTAAAAAAATCATCATAAAGTAATAAATCAGACCGAAAAATTGACTTTCGGTCTGATTTATACTAATCTTTAAACTGAAAGTGTACAAAAAATCTACACAAAAATTCGAATATGTGATTTTTGTGTAGATTTTTTGTCTACACTTTGATTAAAGATTAGTATTTTTGTGTATGCAGTTTATTCAACGTTTTTAAGAGCTTCGCTTTTTGAAACCTTTGATACCTTTATCATCTGGAGTATTGCAACGATC
>CAYOAV010000011.1:33557-34675 GCA_964402055.1 uncultured Ruminococcus sp.
TATACTACGATAATGAAGAATATTGCTCCGAACCATTTGAAAATTCCCATCATTCCGCCCATTGATACCATAAGCTGGTCGGAAAGCTTTGTGTAGTCAGAGGCAGTGATAACAGCCGCAACATCGTCATTGTCAAGCTCTGTAAGCTCTTCATTTGAGAAATAACCTGTAAAATAGCCCTGTTTTTCACCAAAGGTGCTGTTATAATCATCAATGCTCATAAATATTGCCAATGACGACTGATAATCATATATTCCGCCAATTTCGATTTCGTAGGAGCTATTACGCTTGTATTTTTCATCAAGCTTAACAGTATCACCCACTTTAAGACCGAATTTTTCGCTTATGCCTGTTGAGATAAGAGCCTTGCCTTCGGGAATTTCCGTATGAATATAGCGGCTGTCCTCTGAAATACCGTAGACTGTGATACCGTCTGTAAGGAAGCCCTCTTTTGAATAGTCAAAGCTTGATGAAGCATATTTTTCCGCCTGTATATTGCTTACTTCGTCCGTTTCCTCGCAGTCGTACAGAATATATTGATATTCGCTTATCATATCACGGATAACTATTTCCTTATATGAATCCAACATTCTCGGGAACATATCGCCATAGCTTATCAAAACCGATCCGAAAAGAATACCAACTATCATAACAATATATCCAGGGAGATTTGTGAAGAATATACGCAGGCTGAATCTTGTTTTGAACGGTATTTTTGTGTTAAGACGCATTGCTTTCTTGTTTTTGTTCTTTTTGAGGTCGTGTCTGAGGAATTTTAAAGGACTAAGTTTCAGCTTTGAAACCAGCACCGTAAGATTTATCAGCAGCATAAGAATGATAGGTACGACCGTTGAAAGCAGGAAAGCTGACGAATCCCATACAGTTTTATATGTAGTGAGGGAATACGAATCAAGATAAAGGCTTACCACATAATCCTTCATTACAGTATATCCGATTATATTTCCTACAACAGCGGCTACAAGAGTGACTATTATCGGCAGAATCATATAATGACGGATAAGCTCGCCCTTGGTATATCCAGACGCACGGAGAGTTCCGATAACACCTGCTTCGGATATGATAGTATTTGAAATGGTAACAGCAAAGATAAATGCAAT
>CAYOAV010000011.1:34775-46181 GCA_964402055.1 uncultured Ruminococcus sp.
CACCTGCTTCGGATATGATAGTATTTGAAATGGTAACAGCAAAGATAAATGCAATAATAACTATCATCAGATAGCATAATACCATTGTTCCTGCCTCATCGCCGCCTATATCCTCAATAGAAAAGGTTATAGCCTGATTAAGATATTGAGGGATATAGTTATCTTCGGCAATGATGTCTGTCTTGTCAATTTCGTCTTCAAAGGCTTCGTCCTCGGGCATTTTGTATTCCTCACCGTTGATTTCAGCGTTTACTGCACCCTCGATGATACCAAACAGAAAATCATCAAGAGCAACGGAAATATCTTCTCTCTTAGGCTTTTCAACCGTGTTTATATATTGATCCTTAAATTCTTCCTCCGAGGGAGCTTCATATTCTTCATTATTTAAAGCGGCGTCAACCGATTTTTCAATCATACCGAAAATGAAATCATCTGTTTCTATCGAAAGATCTTCCCTTGCAGGCTTTTCACCTGTTGTCATATAGAGCGTTGCATATTCTTCCGCACCTGTTTTAACGGAGTTGGTTACGTCCTCAATCTTTTTCTTAAAGGAAGCCTGATAAATCTCTGCATATTCCTCCGAAGCCTTTTCAAGCCTGTCGGTTATATCGTCAATCTGCACCTGTACTATCGCTTCATCATAAGCTGTCAGTTCATCTTCAAGTAAATCAAGGAATTTTTCGGAACGTTCAGCAGCTTCTATATCGTCTGCACAGGCCTCATTATACTGCCATGCGTAATTATAGCATATATTTTTGCTATCCACAGAATCAAAGCCATTATCAGTCATAACAGCAACAGAAAAATTGATAGAATCGAACATCGAGTCCGTGTTGCTTTCAAAAAGCGTGCTGTAATTCGGGAGAGCTATAAAGCCTGATATTTTAAGGGCTTTTCCGTTAAGAGTTATTGTATCACCGATATTGATATCGTTATTTTGGGCAAAAACTCTGTCAATGGCAATTTCATTATCCTGCGATGGAAAATCGCCGCTTAAAAGGCAGGGCGTATTTATTTCATCGGACTGCTTATAGACACGGATAGTTGCACCTGTTTCGGAAGTGTCCTCATCAAAATAGCTGTCGCTGTAAAGCTTCATTCCCATTTCGGATTCAAAAGTATCCTTTAATTCATCGGGAAGAACCTTGTCAAAGGAGATATGTCCGTCTTCAATGTTATAAAGCTCAAAGCTTTCATAATATGCAGCTTTAAGGCTTTCGTTGCCAACTCTCATTCCCGAACAGACAGCAATAAGCAGAACCATCATAATAAAAATGGCTATGTATTTTGTTGCGTCCTTGGCAAGCTCACGGGGCAGTCGCTTTGTAAGAGGATTTTTCATATCTGTCACCCCTTACCAATCAAGCTCTTCGGCAGTCAGCTTGTTTTCATTGTGGATTTCTTTTCTGACCATACCATCACGGAGCTTTACCACCTTATCTGCCATATCCTTGATAGCTTCGTTATGTGTAACCATAATAATAGTAGTGTTATATTTTTGATTGACTGTTTCGATAAGCTTAAGTATTTCCTTTGAAGTGTTGTAATCGAGGGCTCCCGTTGGCTCGTCGCAAAGAAGTATGTCGGGATTTTTTACAATTGCTCTGCCTATGGAGCATCTCTGCTGCTGACCGCCCGAAAGCTGTGATGGGAGCTTGTGACGATGCTCATAAAGACCGAGAGTTTTTAGTATCTCATCAACGTCAAGAGGTTTATCGCTCAAATACGCACCTGCTTCAACATTTTCCTTTATGTTAAGATTTGGGATAAGGTTGTACATCTGAAAAATATAACCGAGATGCTTTCTTCTGTATTCGGTAAGAGCTTTTTCCTTCATATTTTCGGTTTTTTCGCCGTTAATTGAGATATATCCCGAATCAGCGTCATCAATTCCGCCTATTATGTTAAGAAGCGTTGATTTTCCACTTCCCGAAGGACCTAAAAGAACGCAGAATTCCCCTTTTTCTATGCCTACGCTTATTCCCTTAAGTACATCTATCTTGCTTTCACCACTGCCATAGCTCTTTTTTATATCGTTTATTTCAATAAACATTCCCGTACTCCCTTTCTCTGCCGCACCAAGTTAGCTAACGCTAACTTTATTGTATATCCATATTATAATACCTGATTTTGAAAAAAGCAACAGTTATATACGCAATTCGTATGATTAACCAAATTAATTAGCATATGCTAACTGTGGATTGTGGAAAATATTAAGGCAATACCGCTCAAAAATTGTGCGACATTACCTTATAACTTAGGAACCGCTGATTAATACGTTTCTGTCGTTTTTCAAAATGACGAAACGAACGCTTTGCTTTAATCAGCGGATTCCTAATCTTTAAACTGAAAAAAGATTAGTATAAAAAAATCCCGAGTAAATTCCTTATGATACAAATTTTACTCGGGATTTTTTACTAGCATTATTTTAATAAAATTATTTTACATAACCACATTTTGTACAAGTGCCTACACTATTATATGTATGTGCATAATAGTTATATACACCACAAATTTTGCAATATTTTTTATGTGATGACGAATTATTTTGTGCATACAGAAAGCTGTGTGACGTATGCTGACCCAAAATCAACGCAGCTCCCTGTTTATCTGTGTTTGTTATAGTAGTTGGAGCTGCACTACTTCCAAAACCATTACACATTAAATAACTATTTACAGAAACTGACGACGGAATATCTTTTAATCCTATTACATGACCTAACTCATGTAATGGTACATGAGTTTTAGCAGTAGAGCTTTTGTTCACAAGCACATCATTCCAATTTACCCATATCTGAACACTTGATGCTTCTGTACTATAATGTTCATACCCCGAACTATCCTTTTTTGCCCCTGCTCGATAAACAACTGCCCAGGTTGTTTTACCTGCAACTTCAGCCATTTGATCAGCCGTTTTATTTCTAAAAATAACACAGCCAGATTCATTATCAACAGTCATTGTTAATAAATCACTGCCATTAAATTTTGCATTATCCCATGTAGTCACTGCATTATTGATATATGATTCAAAACTATGTCCTTCAAAAATACCACAATCAACAGTTATTGGTGTTACATAACTTCCCCAATGTATAGTATCTTCGTATACATCCCAATACGTTGTGCTCACAGTATGTTTATATCCGCAATCAGTAATATTATGTGCAAATACTGTAGCAGTTAAAACATAACCACCTATTACAAAAGCTATAAATAATGATAAAATTTTCTTCATTATTCCACCACCTTAACATCATCTTCTTCATTTCTACGATAATATGCTTCACTTTCTTCAATAATGTTGGTAAATTCATACCCTCTTTCCGTCCAATCTTGTTTAATAAATTGTGTTAAATCATTAATTGTTGATTTCTGATTAAACACTACAGGATTATTCTTAGTGGTGGTTATAAAAGAAACCTCTTCATTTGCTAATTGCATATCTAAATTTGCAAAAGAATCATCGTCAATAGTAATATCACTACAATCAACGTGATATGCTAAATCAATACCATTTACATCATACACCAAAAAAGTCAGTTCTGGAATAGCCACACATCTTGTTCTACTAAAGCCCGATAGAGCGGATATAATCTTTTGACCTATAACATAAGGTGGATTTCCTTTAATCTGTTTATCAGGCATACCTGCCTTAGAAATATCCACAATCAAGTCAACATCCGTATCATTAAGATAATCGTAAAATATATGTGCCTTATATAGAGTTGTACTGTTGATAAATATATCTGAACCAGTTTTTTGAAAAGCTTCTTCAGGCGTATATTGATATAAAATTTCATATTCTACGAAGCTTATATCTTCATAAGCACCCATATATTCCTGTAATTCCTCATATGAAATTGGCGCACCCGTTGCAGATTCTTCTATAAAACTCACATTATCGTAAATCGGAGTATACTGCATATTTAAAACGTAATCAGAAGTATTTAATCTTTGATCTTCTGTTTCATACTCTGTTGAAATACTTGTATCATTTTCTGACACATCGTCAAAATCTCTTAAAGTGTCCCCAGTTTGCATTGTGTCAGTACAAGCTGTCAACAAAATGGAAAACGCAACAAACATAATTTTTTTTATTTTTCTCATAATTATCCTCACTTTCTAAGGAACCGCTGATTACTATATTTTTTGATTTAATCAGCGGTTCCTAAAAATTCAATTTTAATTGCGATAATTCCCCTTATCCCCCATATCTCACGTTATTAAACAGCATTATAAGAGCAGACCTGTCTATTTTGTATTCCTTTTCACCAATTTCGCTGATTAATTCTTCACGTTTTGCCAAAAAATCCGCAGTAGATGTGCTTTTTCTTAAAAGAGCATTCTCCTGTTCTTTGCTCAAATTATAGAAAGCACACATACGCTCGGTATGTACTGCTTCTTTTTCAAGCTCCTTTTCTAAAAATTGATTCAACTCATCATATTCCTCGTCTGTAAATTTACCCTCCTTATATGCCTCATCAAGCCTTTTAGCAACCGTCCCATAATACTCAGCTATTCTTTCGTTAGTTACAAGACCGAAACCATATCCATTTCCCATATATTCATGGAAATCAAAATACAACTCTTTCGAATCATCTAAAACATCATACGCAACGTGCTTAAATTTATTAAGGAAATCCTCAATATAGTCTTCCTCATTTGTATACATCTTTATTGATGCATTCAGATATTCTGACGAAAGCTCCAACTGATCCTTTTTTATTTCATAGGAGTTATTTTTAAAACTATCCAAATTCTCTAAATTCACAGTATCCGTTGGAATTTTCAATTCAGATTTCTGATTTTGTTTTTTTACCTCTTTATTTTTTTCACATAAATCATATCTGTACCGTCCAGTCAATGTTTTATACAGCTCTGACGGACTCATACTTGTTATTCCCATAATATAAATCCTCCTATTTAACTATATGTTATAACGCTCAAGTTATTTTTTATAAGTAGATTTAATTCTGAATAAAAATCCACAACCTTGTTATCTGCCGTATAAACAATATAATAATTATAACCATTTGCTTTAAGGAAGTCAATCTCCTCCTGCGTTATTCTGCGTGGAGTTTGAAGCTCAAAAATCGGATCTGTATAATTGTTTGGATTTCCCGTTGCAGAAGACCATGTTTCTGCACAAGAAAACAACGTTCCTGCCGCAATCGGAGCCTTATAAACGTTATAATACGTTCCATTATGATTTGTATAACTTGAAATAAATTCTGCTTCCGATGAAACAACACAGATATCTCCGCCAAGTCTGCTATAATATGTGTGATACATATACGAATTTGACCCTGTTTCTTTCCATCTAACGTACTTGCTGTCACTCCAGTCTGTATCTGCTAATGTTAATATTACAACTTGTTTTTCGGTAACTGTAATTTCACCGCCAGCCCAGTCAGACCAAGCATTATGATTATCAGATACCGAAATTAATATGGTATAAGTTCCCTCTTTGTCGAAATTAAGGACTATTCCATAATCATCTGCCGATACATAATATTTACTGTCAGAAGTAACAAGCTCATACTCGCCATTGAAATAAACTCTCATTCTTATAGCAGAAATATAATCACCGTCATCTTCATCATACGAATTTGACCAATTGAAAGCTATATTTGAATTTATATAATAATCATCCTGACTTTTTACCTGCAATACCCCGACAGGTCTTTGGTTACCGTCAGCAGGTTCAACAGTAAGCGACATATTAACTGTATTGGATTTATTACCGTTTGAATCGGTAACATAATAAGTCAGTTCATGCGGACCCGCTTCTGTAATTTTGGTTGCAAAACCAACAACTTCATCATTCAATGTAACATTTCCAATTATGTAATCATAAATACCGCCTACAACATGACTTGTTATTTCATCGCCGTCAGGGTCGTATGTATAATCAGTTGAACCGTCACTCCAAAGCCAATAAATAATTGTATCGGTTGTAGCTTTGCCATTAACCAAACTTTCGGAGTTTGCAACCATATATGCAAGTCCTGCCACAGGAGATGAATCTGAACACATTGCAATACCGTAAGTATCCTGCGAAATACAAGATAACTGCTCCATGCTGATTTCAATATTTTCCGTATTATCCAGTGGATAGTTATCATTGAATGTGTTTTCGATACATCTGCTTTCTGTCAATGTTTCAGAAGATAAAAAAGCTTGATTTTGTTTGTTTTGATAACTTGCTTCATCTGCCACAGCATTGACTGTAAAAACAGATAAACATATTGCCGTGCTAATAAAAGCACTAACAATTTTTTTGAATTTCATCAAAAATCAGTCCTTTCGTTAATCATAAATTAATGTAATTATAAAATAAAGTTGTAAGGCAATTTTATTTTTTAATATTTTTTGATATTGAATCCGAAACTCTTTCGTTTGAGTTGCTAGTGTTCACCGTAGCAGATACGCTCAATGTGTAAGTTTCGCCCTTTGTAACCCCTGTAGCTGTCTTTGAAAATACCAAGGATGTTCCTGTTGCTGATAAACCTGTCCAAGATTTTACAACATTTCCATTGCTATCCGTTAATTTAACAGTACAATTGGTTATACTTGTCGTTCCCGTGCCTCCTTTTATTCTTGCATAACACGATGCCCCCGATGAAGTATAACTTAAACTTAGTGTTATGGTATTATTATCAGAATAACGTGGTTCTGCCGAAACTGGTACAGATAAATAAAATACCATACACACTGTCATTAGTAAAGCCATTAATATACATTTTTTTATTTTAATAAACTTAATAACTATCATCTCCTTATAAAAATAAACTGCCTTACACTATATAAAACGACCTAACTCACTTAATAACTACAAATTATTTAAAACTTTTTATATTTTGGGCAGCCTTAATAATTTCATCGATACAAATTTGTGCATTAATATCAAAAACATATCCATTATCATACCAAATTATAATGTTATAATCGTTATCTTCAATAGCTTCATATAAGTAATAAGTTATTCCGTTGTTAATTAACTCCTTTTGTGTATGCCTTTCGTTATCAACGGAAACTGAAGTTGAATCAGCTAAGGCATATTCAAATTCTATTATATTTTCGTCAATTGATTCATAAGTGAGAAGATTTCCATTTCCCATATAATAAACTGATCTAAGTTCATACCCCTCAGGAACATATCCCAACCTGATACTATCATCAAATTCAGTATTTTCAGAACTCCCCTGATATGTGTATTTGTCGTTCGTAGAAAAAACGTCCTTAATAACACTTCCAACAGCTGCATAAACCTCCTGTTGCGTAAGCAATCCACCGAATATTATTCCCATTACCGCCGCCGCAGTCGCCATAAATCTACCGATTGCTTTCCCTACTGCCTGTGTTTTTTCTTTTCTACCAATTTTCCTTATCAGCGTATTCATTTCATCATTAAATTTCGGTGAAAAGTTATGCTCTTCAGGATCATTTTCAAATTGCTCTGTTTCATCTTTCAATACTTCAATTAATGCTTCTTTAATTACAGCATTCCAAAGACGTTCGTTTCCACCCTTACTTAAAAGCATAACCCAATTCCTCCAATCTTTCTTTTAAAATAGCCTTAGCTCTGTAAATACGCATTTCAGCATTTTTTTCGGTAATATTCATAAATCTTGAAATCTCCGCATTGCTATATCCGTATAAATATTTGAGTGATAATGCGTCACGGTATTTGCAGTCCATATTTTTTATGACCTCCAATATAACATTTACTCCCAACCTTGAAAAAACCTCTTCAAAATCAGGCATTTCAATTATACCCGATTCAAATTCATCATCGGAGCTGATTTTGAGTCCTTTTTCCATTCTTAAAATATCATAACAAGTGTTTCTAACTATAATAACGATGAAAGCAGCCGTTTTACTACAAACAGGCTCGGAAATTTTTGAAATATTTTTTGCAAGTTTAAAAAAGCTCTCTTGAACAGCCTCCTCCGCATTTGATTGATTTTTAAGAATTGAAAAAGCCGTCCGATACATCATATCTCTGTAATGAATATAAATTTCCTCAAATTTATCTCTGTCACTCTGTTCATTAATCAGCGTAAAATAAAAAATCATCTTTTTCCCCTTAAAAAATATATATTTATCCAGTTTATCCATCTTTTCCAACACTTTCTGCCACTTCAAGCTGTTCATCATAACCAATATTGCTTATAAGGTCAAAAATATAATCTCCGTTATCCCACGATATGTAATATTCTCCCTTGCCTAAATCAATAATATATCCATCGCAACCATTAATACTTATATAATTCAGCTTTCTTCCCTCAGTGTTGACGTTTATCTCAAATTCACTTTTTGTGTATTGCGTAAATGAAATATACTTATCATCATTGCAATATTCCCTGCCATACGATAATTGCCTGTAATCAGGTTCATCTTCATATGCCAGCACAAAATCATCAGGAATATCTATCACATATATTTCTTCTATTGTTGCAGGAGTTATTGATGTGTCCGCTGAACGAACAACAGAATATTTATCAAAGAGCTTTATAAAATAATTTTTGAAATAATCACGAACAGCTCCTACGGATAACACCGTCATTGAAGCGGCTATAATTGCGGCAGTTATATATATAAGACATTTTCTTATAGTTATTCTGCCCTTTATGATAGGCTCTCTCCGTAATAAAACTTTTTTCATTCTCTTTTCAAAGCTTTTTGAGAAAATATGGTCGGGGATATCAGGAACAGACCTTTTTACATATTCTTCTATGGATAATTCAAATGCTCTATCCAGTTCATTCATCGCAATATTCCTCCAACATCTTTTTGAGCTTTAATTTTGCCCTCTGCAAACGTTTTTTTGCATTTTCGTATGTTATGCCGAGATTTTCTGATATTTCCTTAATATCAAATCCCATATATACGCTTAAATATAATATCTGATAATAATTTTCAGGAAGCAAAAGCATCATTTCAGATATTTTTTCATACCCGATTTCCGATAAAACCTGTTCCTCTATATCAGTATCTTCAAAAACGTCCTTATCATCTATGTATTCGGTTTTTTTGTTCTTGTTATATTTTTTCAGAGCAACGTTCTTCACAATAATAATCAAATAACCTCTCGTTCGGGGACAGTTTATCTCATTAATTTTATTTAAATTTTTCATAATGATCATAAAAGCCTCGTGAACAGCGTCCTCCGCCTCGTGATGATTTTTTAAAATATAATATGCCGTCTTGTACATATCCTGACGGTATAGATCATATAGCTCTAAAAAGCAGTTTTTTTCCTTAACCGTGTCAAGAATCGATAAATATAGGCTTAACATAAATTCCCCCGATTAAACTGACAGAAATGTATTGATCAGCATTCCTTGTTAATACAAACATTACTCATTACATATATGTATATATCGGAAAAAAAACCAAAAAATTAATATAAAAAATCCCCAAAAATTCAAGCGTACTGCCTTAATTTTGGGGAATCAAATTATTTATGCGAATTTTATTCTACATTTAAAGTATACTTTAAACTTTATTCGCTAAAAATCTAAAATTTTCAATCACAGCTAAGCTTCAATCTTTTGATTCTCAAGCTTCTCTTTACACTTTCTGCAACAGCCAACATCAAGTATATTTCATTGGCTGTGCAGTCACTAAAAACCTCTTCAATATCGGAGCTTATCTCGGCTTTGTTTTCTGCGGTAAGCACATCGCATAGAATTTTATCTGTCGTAACATTCAACGCATTGCAAATACTGACCAATGCAGGTAACGAAAGCTTAGTCTTAGCACTCTCAATTTGTGAAAGATGCTGCGGAGATATTCCTGCCATTTCCGAAAGCCGCTCTTGTGTTATCTTCTGTGCTTTACGTGTTTTCTTTATCCTCATACCGATTAGCGAATAATTCAACTCCATATTAAATTCTCCCATACAATTTATTATAAAACTATTGTATTTTATTTCAAGACGTGATATAATAAACTGTGTGTTAAGTATACGCATATACGGTAGTTTTGGAAAATTTTTTCATTCTGTAATATGCAAAATTCCTAACACAAAATAATTTTTAAGGGAGAAATCAAAAATGAAGCAGAAAATTTTAAGCGTACTCCTCTTTTCCGCAATGATACTGTCTATGGCAGGCTGCGGCGGAACACAATCAGCAGACCCCAACGAAAACGGAAGCGAAACATCTCAGGAAGATGAGGTTGTAACCTCAACCGTGTCAGAAACAACTACCGCCGAACAGGAACAAACAGAAAACGAAACAACCACAACAGAGCCTGTTGAAGAAGAACCTCCTAAGGAAATTCTAAAAATATCAGATTATGAATCTTTTGAAAACGGAACTTTTCACTTTAAAATCAACAAAACTGGCTACGTTTATGATATTTTAGAGAATAAAATGTATAGTTACAATCCATACGAATTGGAAAATAATGACACTGCCTGTGGAAAGCTTATAGCAGATGATAAAACAATAACAAACCTCGAAACAATGGAAAACTATGATGTAAAGCCTTTTGATTATACTGGTCTATGTTTAGACAAATATAATCCTGTTTACTCTGTAAAAGAAGATTTTGACGGAAATGTATATTCGTTCGGCATTCTCGGTTCAAACGGAGAGTGGGTACTGCCCATGTCAAGCGATTATGCTATCTGCGATCTTCTCAAATCAAGAACTATTGAAACATGGAGCGAACTAATTGCAACATCTTCTTTCGTTTCTTTTGAAGCAAATCATAGCTATTACTATTATAACTATAAAACAAATGAAATAAAAGAATTTGAAAGCCATAACTCAGAAAGATGTTTCCATTTTATGGATAATTTTATTCTATACAAAGAAAATCGCAACAATGATTTCAGTTTATATAACACAAAAACAGGTAATACAACAGTATTAGATAGTATGTCTGATCTTTATTGTTCCGAAAACTGTACAGTTTTATCTAATATTACACATTATTCGTCAGAAAGTTATATATTCACAATCATTGACAGTAACGGAAATATCTTAGACTATGATCTGTCTGATTATAATACAACTCCAGCGAATATATGTGACGCAACAGAAGATTATATCGTGTTTATCGCTGAAAATGCTGATAATGCTTACTATGTAGTAATTCTTGACAAAGACGGAAACCGTGTTATTGATCCTATTAAAATTTCTGATTATTATATTTCTAATTCTAATTTGCATATATATGGCGATTATATAGTTTATGCATATTATTATGACAAAAGCTTTATTGTCAATTGCAAAGCAGGCGAAACAAAAATATATACTAACCATAGAAAACCCGAAGATAGCATTATGTTGATTGATTTTGATTCTTACAGCGGCAAGCTTCTTATAAAATCCGACGGCAACTATTACCTCGCCGATGTATCAGACCCCGATACACTTATAAATCCCTTTG
>CAYOAV010000012.1:0-19323 GCA_964402055.1 uncultured Ruminococcus sp.
AACCTCTGCACCGATACGGATAATTCCCCTATCGTCAAGATCCTTAAGAGCGTCATCGCCAACATTCGGTATATCTCTTGTAATCTCTTCAGGTCCGAGCTTTGTATCTCTTGCTTCAATTTCATATTCTTCAATATGGATAGAAGTATACATATCTTCACGGACAACACGTTCGTTAAGAAGAACTGCGTCCTCGTAGATAAAGCCGATAAGAGCATTCTTACCGATGGATATTTCGCCGTTGCAGGTTGCAGGGCCATCTGCAAGCACCTGTCCGACATGAACCTCCTCACCGCAGTCAACGATGGGACGCTGATTTACGCAGGTACCCTGGTTTGAACGCTTGAACTTGATAAGCTCATATGTGTGCGTTGCACCAGTGCCTTCCTTAATAACAATCTCATCAGCGGAAACCTTTTCAACAACACCATCATGCTTTGAAACAACGCATACTCCCGAGTCAACAGCTGCCTTATACTCCATACCTGTACCTACGATCGGAGCTTCCGTCTTAAGAAGAGGAACAGCCTGACGCTGCATGTTTGAACCCATGAGTGCACGGTTTGCGTCATCGTTTTCGAGGAACGGAATTGAAGCAGTCGCAATAGAAACAACCATCTTCGGAGAAACGTCCATATAATCGATACGTTCTCTTTCACATTCAAGAATCTGATCCCTGTAACGTGCATTTACGATAGGTCTTGCGAAGGTATGCTCCTCGGTAAGAGGTTCATTCGCCTGTGCAACAGTATAGTTATCCTCCATATCAGCTGTCATATAAACAACCTCATCCGTAACTACGCCTGTTTCCTTATCAACCTTTCTGTACGGAGCTTCAATGAAGCCGTATTCATTAATTCTTGCAAAAGATGCAAGGTAGGAAATAAGTCCGATGTTAGGGCCTTCAGGGGTTTCGATAGGACACATTCTTCCGTAATGTGAATAGTGAACGTCACGAACCTCGAATCCTGCACGGTCACGGGAAAGACCACCAGGTCCCAATGCGGATAATCTTCTCTTATGAGTAAGCTCTGCAAGAGGATTTGTCTGATCCATGAACTGCGAAAGCGGTGATGAACCGAAAAATTCCTTGATTGCAGCAGTAATAGGTCTGATATTTATAAGCGATTCAGCAGACATCGCACCCTCTGTCTGCGTCTGTGTATTCATTCTTTCACGGATAACTCTTTCCATACGAGCGAAGCCGATTCTGAACTGATTCTGGAGAAGCTCGCCTACCGAACGGATACGTCTGTTGCCAAGATGGTCGATATCGTCAACATTTCCGACACCTTCGCAAAGGTTAAGGAAATAGCTTACAGTAGCATAGATATCATCAAGAATGATATGCTTAGGGATAAGCTCTTCAAGGCGGCTCTTGACCATTTCCTCTACTTCTTCCTTATTAGAAGCATTTTCAAGGATATCCTTGAGTACAACAAAGGAAACCTTTTCGCTTATTCCGTATTTCGCAGGATCAAAATCAACATAAGGAGCAAGATCAACCATACCGTTGCCGATAACCTTGACCTCTCTCTGCTCAACCTTATGAGCTGATTCACCTGTCGGTGTTGTGTAGAATTCCTTATGCTCAACATCAAGCCATACCTCTGAAACACCAGCCTGCTCAATAGCAAGAGCCTTGTCCATTGTTATAAGCTCGCCCTCGTCAGCCATAATTTCGCCTGTAAGAGGATCTGCAACAGGACGTGCAAGACGGAAGCCTGCAATTCTTGAAGCCACACCAAGCTTCTTATTGTATTTATAACGACCGAAGCGTGAAAGGTCGTATCTTCTTGCATCAAAGAAAAGAGTATTTATGTGTGAAACAGCACTTTCAACCGTAGGAGGCTCACCCGGACGAAGCTTTTTATAAACCTCAAGCAGAGCTTCCTCTGTATTCTTGGTAGAATCCTTCTGGAGAATAGTCTGCTCAAGACGTTCGTCCTTGCCAAAGCGTTCTTCAATTTCAGCATCAGTGCCACAGCCTAAAGCTCTTATAAATGTAGTAAGAGGGATCTTTCTATTCTTATCGATTCTTACATAAATAACATCATTGGAATCCATTTCGTACTCCAGCCATGCACCTCTGTTAGGGATAACTGTAGTCCTGAAAAGATCCTTACCTGTCTTATCCTTCTCAACAGCATAGTAAACACCCGGAGAACGAACCAGCTGGGAAACAATAACACGCTCTGCACCGTTGATAACAAACGTGCCGCTATCGGTCATAAGCGGAAGATCACAAAGATAAATATCCGCATTTCCCGAATCGACAATATCACCTGTCGATCTGTCCCATACCTTTGCCTTGACGAACATCTTAGCGGAATATGTTACATCAAGCTCCTTGCACTTTGCAATGGAGTAGTTTGATTCATCAGCGAGCCTGAAATCAACAAAGCTAAGAGAATAATTGCCGTTATAGTCGGTGATGGATGCCATATCATGAAGAACCTCTTTAAGTCCTTCATCAAGGAACCATTCATAAGACTTTTTCTGCACCTCAATGAGGTTAGGCATCGGCAGAACTTCGTTGATCTTTCCAAAGCTCATACGAGTTGTTTTTCCAAGCTGGACAGGCTTGACATTAACCATAGGCGAGTCCCTCCTTAAAATATTACGAGGATATTTTTCCGCTTTTGCAAATTGTCCATTTCATTCTGATCAATATTTGCAAAAACAGTTGCAATTCGAAAAAAAATGTGTTATACTATTATCAAATAGGAAAAACGCACATAGAATTGCATTATGATACAGTATATTATTATACTACATCCAGCAATTTTTGTCAAGGGCTTTTTCAATATTTTCAAAAAAAGTTCTCTGCGTGTATACTATTATTATACGACATACAGAAAGGGCATTAAAAATGAACGAAAACATAAACGGCTTTTACGGTGACGATGGTGAATTTTATCCCGAAGGCTCACAATCTGCCGAAATTTACAGGCAGTCGCATAATATCAAGGAGATTTACCCAAAGCGTCCGAATATAACCTATACAACAGAACAAATGCCGTTCAATATAAAAGTTGATGACGGTGAGGCTTATCACGTCCCTGCCGCACCTCTTGGAAAAACCAAATTCTGTAAATATTGCGGCAGTAAAATTGATTTTGATGCCGTTATCTGTATCCATTGCGGAAAACAGGTCGAGCTTTTGAAGCATGAGCCTGTCCACGAGCCTCTTTATGCACAGCAAATAAACGTAAATACACGTCATAAGAGCAAGTGCGAAAAGAATAAATGGATAGCGTTCATTCTCTGTTTCTTTTTCGGAGTTTTGGGCTTTCATAAATTCTATGAGGGGAAAATTGGTCTTGGAATACTTTATTTCTTCACAGGAGGACTTTGCGGAATTGGCTGGATAATTGATTTAATAAAGCTTTTCTTTAAACCTAACCCATATACAGTTTAGTTAAAAAAGCAGACGTTTTTTGCGTCTGCTTTTTGTTGGTAACAGATTAAAGCTACCAACGAATATATGTTTCCAAAAGGAAAGAAAGAAGGATTTTTTATGAAAAACAAGGATCTGACAGTTGGTGATCCGAAAAAGGTATTGATAGGGTTCACGATACCGCTCTTTATAAGCGTTATCTTCCAGCAGCTCTACAATATCGCAGACAGCGTTATCGCAGGAAAGTTCGCAGGTGAAGACGCACTTGCGGCGATAGGTGCAAGCTACCCGATAACCATGATTTTTATGGCAGTAGCAGTCGGAAGTCAGATAGGCTGTTCGGTCGTAATAAGCCGATATTTCGGAGCAGGCGACCATAAAGCCGCAAAAACCTGTATTACAACATCAATGCTCTGCGGTCTTATCCTCTCGGCATTGCTGACGTTATTGGGAGTGCTTTTTAGTCCACAGCTTATGCAGCTTGTCAATACTCCCGATAATATTTTCAGTGACGGATGCCTGTATCTGCGTATCTATACCGCAGGCTTTGTGTTCCTTTATATCTATAATGTCACAACAGGTATTTTCAACAGCCTTGGCGATAGTAAAACACCGCTCATTTTCCTGATAATATCCTCTGTAGGAAATGTTTTCCTTGATCTGCTCTTTGTTGCAGTCTGGAATATGGGGCTGGCTGGTGCGGCTTGGGCAACCTTTATCGCACAGGGTATTTCCTGCATACTCTCTGTTATAGTCCTGAAAAAGCGTACAAATAATATGGAAACGCAGGAAAAAGCGGCAATTTTTGATAAAAAAATATTAAAAGAAATAACATCAGTCGCAATTCCAAGTATTCTTCAGCAAAGCTTCATATCAATAGGCAATCTTTTCGTACAATATGTTATAAATGGCTATGGTTCGTCTGTTATCGCAGGCTATTCCGCCGCTATCAAGCTTAATACCTTCGCAATCACAAGCTTTACAACCCTCGGAAACGGCATTTCAAGCTTCACCGCACAGAATTTAGGTGCAGGAAAGCTTGACAGAGTAAAAAAAGCGTTCAGAACCGCTATTGCATTGGCATTCGCAGTTGCGGCATTGTTCGTTATCGCATTCGTATGCTTCGGCAGACCTCTCCTCAATATGTTTATGAATGAGGACGCAACCGAGCTTGCAATGCAGACGGGACTTGACTTCCTGCGTATCGTTTCACCATTCTACCTCATAGTATGTATAAAGCTTATCTGCGATGGAATACATAGAGGAAGTGAAAGTATGGGCTGCTTTATGGCTTCAACCTTTACCGACCTTATACTCCGTGTGATTTTCGCATTCGCACTTTCGGCAATATGGGGAGTAACAGGCGTATGGATAGGCTGGCCTATAAGCTGGTTCTGCGGAACGCTTCTATCATTTATATTCTATATCAAAGGCACATGGCTAAAAAAATATAATTCACGCACGGAAGAAAGGAGCTGACCCATGGAAACAGTAAAGAAAGGCGATCTTTCTGCACTCGGCAAAAAATTCATCGTAAAAATTGACCGCCCGATAGGTTCTGTCCACCCTAAGCACGATGATATCGTATATCCTGTAAATTATGGCTATGTAGAAGGTCTTTTCGCAGGCGACGGCGAGGAGCAGGACGTTTATATCCTCGGAACGGATAAGCCGCTTGAAAGCTTAAGCATAACAATTATCGCAGTTATTATCCGCTCCGATGATAACGAGGATAAATGGGTCGGTGTCCCCGATGAGCTTGTCGGAACTCCCCTTTGCTATGAATGTAATATCCGCAAAGCGACAGCCTTTCAGGAGCAGTTTTATACCTCGGAGATAGTCGCAATATATGAAAAGACCTGCGGAGCTGTAATGTTCACCGAGAAAGACGGCGAAAGGAAATATCTGCTCATAACCAATAACAGCGGACATATCGGTTTCCCGAAGGGTCACGTTGAATTTGGAGAAAACGAGCGTGAAACAGCCGTCCGTGAGGTTATGGAGGAAACAGGTCTTACAGCCAAGCTGATAAATGGCTTCAGAATGGAATATAGCTATATCAATTCCGCAGGGCATCATAAAAACCCCGTCTATTTTCTATCCGAATTTGATAAAGCATTTACCATTCAGGAATCGGAAATAACCGAAGCTTTTCTCCTCCCCTATGAGCAGGCATTGCAAAAGCTGAATTATCCGCAGGATATACCAATACTTGAAGCCGCCGAAACCTTTTTGAATTCGTAAATATCATTTTCTCACTCCAACAAGCATATAAATGGTTACAACAAACATTTGCATTGGAGTGAGCAATAATGAAATTTGCGTCAAAAGCTGATACGGAAAGGCGTGCGGTGATATTAGCTGAATATATTATCGAAAACAACACAACAGTCCGTGCCGCCGCAAAAAAATTCGGGATTTCCAAATCCACCGTACATAAAGACCTTAGCGAAAAGCTCCCGATAATTTCCCCACAGCTTTATCCCGAGGTTAAGAAAATAATGGAAAAAAACAAGCAGGAACGTCATATCAGAGGCGGTATGGCAACCAAGCATAAATATGAAGAAATGCATAAAAAATAAAAAAATTGCTGAACCGATTTTTTTCGATTCAGCAATTTTTTATTCATTTTTTAATTGTGCAAGTACATCTATCAGCTTTTTTGGAATTGGTACACCGAGCCTTGCCCCGTTTTCAAGCAGGCTTATACCCTCGTTCGCAATGTAAAATATCACCGCAACGCTCCTTAAAGCATTTCCATCGCCTATAACACACACATCGACAACATTTGCAACCGCAACCGTCAGCAGCATTATAAGCTTTTTGGCAATTCCCCTCGCACCGACTGACGAGCTTAATTTTTTCTCAATTATCGCCGCAATTATCCCTGTTATGTAATCAATTATCATAAGAGCAATAAGTGCCGTCATCATTCCGTCTAATTTTCCAAAAAGATAACCGAGCAGCGAGCATACAGCCGCCATTGCTCCCCTCACAAAATCACTCAATATCTCACCCTATCCTTTCACAATATCTTCCGCTTATATTTATCCACCCGATACCGCTTTTAAGCTTGCCCCAAACCGCAGAACCAACCTTTTTCGTTTCAATGATCGTGAACACTCCACCATCACGAATGACCCCTACAACAGCATTATCAAACCCAGCATTTTTCCGCACGTTTAAATTTCTGTCAATAATTCTGATTTTGAAAGGCACGTCAGATTTTCCATCATCGTTCATTTTCTGCGAAACCATAGCCTTGAAACCCTCCCAACGTGCATTTGCAACGGCTTCTGACTGATATTTTGTAGGAACATACCACAACGGACATTGCTTGCCTGTAACATCATAATGACGTATCAGGTCATCAACGGTTAAATTGTACTTTTTAAGCAAGTAAGCACATAATTCAGCCGCTGAATTTGTTGTATCGTCCGTAAATTTGCCTGTTGCGTCAGGGTGACAGCATTCTATGCTTATACTGTATGTATTTGCCGAATTTGAGCAATAAGCAACCTCATTTTCAGGAACACAAAGCAGGATTTCACCGTCAAGACCGACAATGTAGTTTGATGAAACGTATCTGCCGCCGTTTTTCTGATTTTCAAAATAATTACGGTTCGCTTGTGCTGACGTATTCGGGTTGCCGATGTAGTGAAGCACGATTTTTTTAACCGTTTTTAACGCTATCTGCGGACGGCTGTACTTATTCGGCGTTAAAAGCATTTCAGTTATTTTCATTTTCAGCCTCCAGCATTTTCAATACATCATTCTGCCACTTAATTGGCACATCTTCAAGCGTTTTTTTGCCCGATTTAATAAGCTTATAATACATCTTAGCCATTCATTACCACCTCCGCAAGCTCTGCAACGGCAAGAGCAATATCCTCCAGAGTAAGCTCTTCCGTTTCCTCTATTTCTTCCTCAAAATAATCCTCATTCGGAATAAAGCCGCCGTTTTCAAGCTTCCATCTGCGAGGATTTTTCATAACCTCATCTGGGATATTTTCAACATCGATACCCCCGATATAACCGCCGATCGAACAGCAGGTTATAACATTATTTTCATCAATTAATATCTGCTTAACCATAAAATCCCCCTTTATCCAATTGCTGACATTTCATCAAATTATTATGTTGATTTCTCTCCGAATGCCACCCAGTATATCGTGCCTTTGAATTGAGCATTACTCCAGGAAAAGCTGCTTCCCGTTCCCTGAGGCTGTGCTACCTTTACCGTAAAGCCTGTCTTAGTAATTTCAGGAATAGCGGCATATGGCATATATTCCTTGTAGTTTGAAACTGTGCAGTTAGAAAGAGTCACCTGAACTATCGGAGCTTTTGTAAAGGCTGTTGGAAAGCTTATAGTCAAGCCTGTTCTTTCAATAGCCGTTGTAATTGTAATTGAACCTGCCTGAATATAATAAGGGTTCTGATAAGCCTTTTCATCTGAAGGAATATTGCTCTGCGTGAGATTGATATTCCCCTTGACAGGCAGCATATCATTTATGGTCTTGACCGCGATAAGAGAATCCCAAGCGGAAATAACCTTTTCAGCGTCTTTCTTACAGCCTGCCTTAAGAAGCTCCCATTGTGCCTCGTATTGTGAAAAAAGCTCTTCCGTATCAATATGCTCAATCGCACTTGTTACAAAGCCGCAAACATCATCAAAGCCTCTCTTGTCTGTAATATCAGCCTGCGTTATCTTAACGCAGTTCGCCGTCACATAAATGTACGCCAGCACTATATCGTAATAGCTCTCATCTCTTGTTATCTGCGGCTCTGAAGGTGTTTCTGCGGCAATTCCTTCTATAACCGCAGGATAAACCATTCTTTTTTCAAAATCACATCGGATTACAACAGCGTCAATTCTGTCATAAGCAGTGTCCGAGCCGCTGATTTCAAGTGACTTTTCACTGCTTGTCCTGTACCAGCGGCCTTTGATATAAGCCGTGCCAGCATTGATTTTAATTTTCATATCCTCATCAGCCTCAACCATAAGCGATGAAGAATTTTTCCCTAAAACTCCGTCTGTGAAAAAATCACCGAAAAACGAGCTGAAATCATCAGCCGAGTATCTTCTGTCATGATTTTTTGAAGCAAAAAATCCATATTCATTTGACATTAATCCTCTTCCTCCCATTCATTGTTTCCAAAAGCGATGGACATTTCAAATACACCGTTTTCATATTTTTCGCATATTTTTGTTATCCGTCTGACCGATTTTTCTCCGTAATCATCGGGATAAATTGAAACTCTGTCGCCAACATCAAGACTGCCGCTTGTAAAAGCTTCTCTGATTCCATTTCCTGTTAAAGCTGAAATAACTTCCTCTGCTGGCGAATATCTTGAAATATATAAAGCCTCTGCCGCCGCCTTGGTTCGTGTATAATCAAGCTCCTCTGAGTAAATTATACAGCCATCTCCAAGTGAAAACCTGAAGTGTGTTACAGGCTGTATTTCATAAGCCGCTTCTATCCTTGAATATCCCGAATTATCGCCGAAATAACTGCTCCAGCTTTCATAAAGAAGCCCCCCTGAGCTGTCATATTTTTCATCACTGTAAATAAAGGCACTATTCACCGAGCCGTTTTCATTATATGAATATGTACGTTTTTTAAGCGTGTCATAGTTTTCCGAAAGAAGCACAGGCAGCTCATCTCCCGATGAAATGCTCCTGTTAAGAGCATATCTTCCGAAAATCCTTATCCTTGCCCCCTCGTCATTATGAACTATTTCCGAGCAGATTCTGAAATCCTGGGATATAACAGAACTTATCGCTTTTGAAAGGCTCTTGTTTTTATATGAAGCCGTGACCTTAAAGCTGCAATCAACAGTCTTGTCAATATAGGTGTCAGGAAACATCCTCTTTTCAAGAGCCTTCTCACCGCAGTTTTTCTCAACTAACGTAAGAAAGCTGTCGCCCGAAGCATAAACGGAAAGCACACGTCTTGACAATAAACCAGCAAAGGAAACCGCCGATACCGTAAAGCTGCCTCCTGCCGATATTTTTATCCCTGTTATGATTCCCGAAAAGCTTCCGACTATCTCGATAACTCTGCCTTGTTTAATGAGCATCGAATTAATCTCACAGGATGGAAAAACAGCCTCCAGCCTGTCACCACCGCAAATAAGCCGCTCCGTGTTGAATTTTGTTATCCTGTCGGTAAGCCCAAGCAAGGAAAGATACTCCCCGTCATTTGTTTCATAAAAATAAACGTCCATCAGAAGCCCTCCGAGTATTCCTTTAGAGTTATAAATGCCGAAGCTCTCATAGCAATAGGCGAGGTTTTTACACTGACCCTCACACCGCCCACAGCTACCTTGAAAAACTCCGAACCCCATACTATCCTGTGCGTGATATTTTCCATTTTTCCCTCATCGTAAACGCTCGAAAGATATATCCCCTTTTCTCCGTCAATGCAGCGGAAAATAATAATATCCCCAGCAGAAAAATTGCCCCTGACCCCAACAAATTCCTTAGTGAAAGCGTTAATAACAGTAACCTCCGAAGCGTCACCAAGCATTTCAACCGTTATAATACAGCCCGCATTAAAGCTTCCGCTGTTCGGAACGAATGCTGAATTGCCGATAAGTATTTCTGAAAGCTCTGTTTCCTCATTTTCCGTGATTTCCCAATCGTCAAATTCCCATTTCCCCGTTGAACCGCATATCTGAACATAAACATCAGCACTTCCTGTATTTTCAAAATACGGGTTCGGACATATAAAAACAATATCCGCATAATTCGTGCCGCTTATTATGTCAGCCTCAACGCTTTTTACACAGCAATCAATTCCGAGCTTGCCGCCGCTACCTGATATTTCAAGCCTGCCAAGTCCCGAAATGCTTGTTATACCGATAAGCAAAGACTGATTTTTTTCAAAATCTCCGCAGATTACAGTCCTTAATTTTATTCTTCTTGTACCTCTGCTCTCGGAAATTTCATCGCTCCCCTCACGAATGGAAATCTCCTTTTCGGGACAAATTCCGCTTATGCCAACAGCACGGACAGCACCGCTTGAAAAATCAATTTTATCTCCCGAAGCCGAGCTATATACTATCTTCATTTTTCACCTACCCTTTCAAGAATATAATCCGCCGCAATCATAAAGGAAACAATTTCCATACCGTTTTCCGAGCTGCTCTCCATCGAAGGACGTTCAGTAACGCAAATCCTCACAAGCTCATCATCTGAGGCAATGCTCCCGATACTTTGGCATATTTTCTCCGCCGATGAAAAAAGTAAACCTGGTATCTCGCCCTTAAGCTTGCATTTAATTTTCATTTTTCTTAACTCTCCACCATCAAGAAAAGCCGCCGTAAGGCTGTCATCAGTCGGATAAAAAGCCGTTCCACCCTCCGCACCAAGCCTTACAACAGCCTCCTTTTCACAAGCGGAGCATATTTTTCTTATGATTTTTTCAGCCGCATTGCTCATACCCCGATCTCCTCCAGAGTTACCTCGATATGATGCGGAGCAGTGCTTCCGTAAATTACCTCAATTCCGCATACAGTGAAGCTCTTTCCGCTCCAGACTACCCTCTGACCTATGGAAAATTCCATTCCTGACGGCATACTGTTTTTGCAATCGTAAATCATCAATGCCGAGCCTGAACCCTTGTCGTTGAACCCCTTTACGCCATCACGATTTATCTTTGACGAATAATCAATGCGGATAAAGCTTAATTCTGTCGGCTCATTTTCCTCATTATCAAAAAATCCGCCTTTTTTTCTATCATAAAGCTTTGCCCTGTGTATAAGCAGGTATCTTGGTATACATCTCATTTATATCACCCCAATTCTCCTTGATAAAAGTCCTGCCGCTTCAAGATAACCTATCGCCGCTGAGGAATATCCCCCCGATGATACGCTTTTCACCGCCGATGAAGAACCATAGCTGTAAGAAAAGCTGCCAAGAGTAACAGAAACAGGCTCTGTACTGTCCGCTGAATCAACGCTTCCGTTTTCACGGATATATTCTGCCTGTGCAAGAACAGCCTTTTCAACAAGCGTTTTTTCCGATTCGCTTAAATTTTCATATCCCCTGAAAATTATTTTACAGCCTGTCAATACATCTATCGCTTCTTCCGCTTCACCTATGAGAGTTAAAGCCTCTTCCTCACCCATTTCAGGATTTTTCTCCATATATTTTTCAATGCCGCAGTAAGCCGTGTTGATCACCTCCTTTCATAAAAATATCCTTTTTACGCTTCTGTTCTCTTAACGTAAACCGTTTCAGGCTTTGAAATATGAACAGCGTAAACCTTTCTGCCCTGAACAGCCGCCGCACCGATATGAACACCATCAGCAATAGGATTTACCGCAACAGGTACAGCCCATTCACATACTCTGTGGCACCAGTTCGGATGTCCGCAGATAAATTCCGTGGTAGTCTTTTTACCCGAAACAGCCTTTGTGTTTTCAAACATAAGATTGTTCGATTCAAAAACATTGAAGCCTGCAATTTTACCAACGCAGCCTGCCTTTACAAGCTCCTGCGAGATATTTCCGCCCCTGATAAATTTATCGTCCTGCATAATGACCTCCATAAATTCAGGCGAAGCGATAAGCCATCTGTTTGAAGCTGGAACACCCTTTCTTGAAAGATAGGTTCTTGCCTTTGCAATAGTGCTGTAAGCGTTTGAAGTGGTGCAGGCTGTCTTGACATCGCATATCTTTACACCCTCTGTTTCTTCAAGTGCCGCAATGGATTTTTTATCCATAGAAAGACCAAGCGTGTAACCAGCCGAAGCAAGTCGCTCCGCAACAACATCATCGGGAAGAGAAGCCGCATCGTAGCCGTCAATAAGCTCATTTACAGCCTCATCGTTTGACATAAGAAGTGTGTGGTAAGATGTCGCACCCGAAGAAAGTGCCGCACCATTAGCCTTGTCATAGGCCTTGACCTCGACCTCGGTATCACGGACAGGGATTATAACCGCACCGCCTGTTCCATTGCCCTCATGAACGGTGCTGAAAATGTAATTATCCTGTGTAACAAGTGTAGCTCTGAGCTTTGCGTCAACGAGCTGTGAATAACGATTAGTAATAAGATCTGCCATAATTTTTTCCTCCTGAAATTATCATTTTGATTTTTTTACATTTTGCAATCGGGATTTGCCATAAAAAATGCTTCTTCAACTCCCGATAAGGGAGATTCCTCAATACATTCAAGATGAACCCCCGTAGTTACATCTGAATGTGTGCCTTTTGCAGGTCTAAAAAACGGATAGCGTTCCAGAACCTCGGTTATAGCCGCTTTCCTGTCAGGATTTTCCATTGTAGAAGCCGCCGCAAGTACGACCGCACAATTCTCCTCAGGAACTCCGTTCTGTATGCAGAACAGCTTGTCCTCCAGCATTTTTTCACGCTCCGTAGGTTCGTTTACCTCGGTAAACCTATCTGATTCTGTTTCCTCCGTAACGCTGACCTGCTCATCTTCAATAAGCTTTTCTTCCATTTTAAACACCTCCCTCCATACATATTCTGTCATATTCCTTAAGTGCGTCATCATAACTGCACCTTGACAGCTCCATAATAGCCGAAAGCTTTGATTTCAAGCCATTCTGCACCAACCTGACATTGTTTTCAATAAGCGTGTTTTCGTCAGTTATGATACCATCCTGCCATAAAATATCCGCAGAAAGATCACCGCCCTCAAGCTCACCAAGATATATTCCCAGCATAGCAATTTCACGCATAAGCTCGCTCAATGCCGCTCCGAGTGCGTTCTGATGTGACTTGATCGTGATTGCAGTCCTGCTGTCACGGGAGATTATCTCCGTAGCCGTCTTAACGCCCTCGTTCACATCAAAGGAAAATGTTCCCGATGATAGCCCCGTCTGGAAGCAAAGTATGTTCAGCAGTGCATTTATCGCCTTGATATGCTCATCAACACGAAGCTCAACAGTATTGTCCGTTATTTTAAGCTCGCTTTCTTCATCGCATTTTAGTGCAACGTAAGCCTCATCATCAGCGTCAAAATACTGCCGCTGTTCTCCTGTCGCAATGTCAACAACCGTCTGAACGCAGGAGGACGGCACGATTATTCTTTTCTTTCCGAGTATAAATTCCCGGGAAAAGCTGTCAAAAGCAACATCCAACGCTCTCAGAGTATCAACTGCATTCGCAAAAACCGATATTCCCAGCGGAAGCGTTGGAAAAAGATTATTTGCACCGCTGACCCTGAAAACCGAAAATAATTTTCCGTCCGCTCCACCGTAAAAAACCTTTGGCGAAAGCTCGGGATAAATCTCCGAAAGTATGCATTCCTTGCCCGTTACAGAACCTGATATACCGTCTGACGTACCGAAAAGCTTATGCTCCGAATAAGCAGCTCCACCCTCATTTCCCCTTTTTTCAAGCAGAGTATAACGTGCATTGCCCTTGGTGAGCATACTTCTGAAGCAAGCGGAATATATGCCGTTTTCGTCCCATTCAACAGGCAGGAAATTCCCACCAAGAACACAGTCTATCCCGATTTTGCCCCTGTTTATGTAAGGACGGAATACACAGCCACCCATTGCAAACGCATAAGGCAGCTTTTCCGAAAGCATATCAAAAAATCTGCTCTCCTTCAGAACGCTTTCAACATATTCACCGACCCTCTCGTCAGCAAATACGATTTTCGGGCGTTCCGCCATAACTCCGCAGGCTAATCTGTCGCAAAGCACCTTCGCCGTGCCGAGCATATTCATTCTCCTGCTTCCACCACGGTATAAACCCGATTTTTTAACATTTTTCCAGTCAGGTTCACCTCCGTAAATTCTTTTCCAATTGTCAGCCGCAGAATAATAGCTTCTTAAAGCCCCTCCGCCGCTCCCCGAAAAGAGCTTTTTTATCTCTTCTGTTTCATTCATCATATCCCTCCGTTTTCAATAAAGCTTTTCATCAGCGTTTCCGTTGAATATTCCTGTGCGTCAAGGCTGTCAATGTTCACACTTCCATTGTCAAGACGTATACCACTGCCATCATCTGCCCATACAGCCTCCGAAAATGCATCGATAGTATGCTTACAATTTTTCATAACAGCATATTTTCCTCTGCCCATAAGTCCGCAGTAAAAACGTATTCTGTCGCATATTTTCCCCTTTCGTGCATTTTTTACAGCTATTGGCAAATGCCGCCTTGCACATTCATTAGCAATTCCCCTTATAAGCACCTGCTCCGCACTATCGCAGAAAATCTCCGCAATGTGATATTTTTTCAGCCAGCCTTCCAGCCTGTCGCATACGCATTGCTCCAGCTCATATGGTGAAAGCTCCGCCTTTGAATACCATTCGTCAAGCGTTACAATGCCCTTGTACCCCTTTCTAACCCCTGTAAGATTCATAGCGTGTGCAGAACCATTGCCGCCGAAGTCAAGTCCGACCGTGCAGAACCCAATATCCTCGGGAATTTTGTCAAGCGTGAACCTTTCGGGTTTATCAGCAAAGGAGCGGTAAATTACCCCCTCCGAAGCACGCCATAAGCCAAGTATAAACCTGTCATAATAAACAGTACCCGAATATTCAAGCTTTAAATTTCTTACAAAATCCTCCGTCAGAAAAGCGTTGTCGTCAATTGTGAAACGCATACTGAAAATATCAGCGTTGCTCTGTAAAAAGGTATGGAACCAGTGCGACGGCGAATCGGGATTGCAGGTCCCGTCAAAGCAGGCATTCGGCTTGTCAAGACGTGATTTAAGCATCTGAAAAACAGCCTCCGACCACGTAGTTATCTCGTCACCGTAACAGTAAACCGCCCCCGAACCCTGAAGTCTTGAAACCTGTGCCGACTTGTCCGCTCCGATAGCATAGCATTCTCTCCCGAACAGCGTTATCTTCCCCGAAGCCGACATATTCCCGACAAGCGTGTTCCCCCATATCCGCCGCATAGGTTCAATGATGTTTCTTTCAAGCGTTCCCTGCGTGTTTCCTATCAGCAGTATCAAACCCTCGGGTGCGTGACGTATTCTGTAAGGTATGCGGTAATAGTCAAGGTAAGTCTTGCCCGAACGTGTCGCACCGTAGGAAATGTTCCACCTGTGAAATTCGTTGACCGTATGCTCCCATACATAACGCTGTTTTTCGGTGAAAATAATATCAACCTCCTTTCATTGATTTTTCCAATGCTTCAAGCACTTCGTCAAGCCGCTCAAGAGTATCATCGCCTCCACCGTCATCACACCATGACGGAAAATTCCCCTCAAGAAAATATTTCGCCCCCGAGGATTGCCCCTTGTCAAATAACCGTTCCTCCGCATAATTTTCAATGCGCAGCAAAGCCGACCTTATCGCCGCCTCAACATAAGGCTTGCCCTTGTATGACAAAAGTTCTTCCCTTGACCCGAAACCAAGAGCCATAGCCAACCCTGAAACCGTCAGTGGACTTTCGGGAACAGCATAAACAGGCACACCATTTTTGTCAAATACAGGCGAACATTCATCGTCCAAAGCCTGAACCCCCTCGCAGGAACGGAAATATCTCTCTATCCTGCCATTAACGTCCTCTGCCCCCTTGAATACAGGCTTGCTTTTTCTGTTCATTTTTTATCACCTCGCTTTCTGTGCTTTTATCTTAGCATAAATCCATACTAACATACAATCACATCTTTTTATTGCTTTTTGCACAATAAAAAGCCTTATTTTCATCTCAAAAAATCATTTTTTTGTGTATATTAAACAAAATCCCCCGATTTGACCCTTTTTAAGGCAAAATCGCAGGATTTTTGCAAAAAATATTTATTAACATCTCGTTAATATCGCATTAATCTATTTATTTCTATATAATGGTATAATTATAATGATTATTTGTGCCAAAATTTAAAATGGGAATGAGTGAATTATATGAACCTTATGCACCTGAAATATCTTGTCGAAGTTGAAAAAACAGGCTCAATAACCAAAGCCGCTTCAAATCTCTTTATGGGACAGCCAAACCTCAGCAAGGCTATAAAGGAAGTCGAGCTGGAATTTGGTTCGCCAATATTCAAGCGTATTTCCAAGGGAGTAGAGCCGACCGAAAAAGGACTGGCATTCCTTGAATGTGCAAAAACCATTATCGCACAGCTTGAAAAAATGGAGAACATCCTCCAACCAAAGGATTCCGAATTGACAAGCTTTAAAATAGCAATTCCCAGAGCTTCATATATCGCCCATGCCTTTTCAAATTTCATTAATTCCCTCGACCGAAATCAGCAGCTTTCAATGAATTTCCGTGAAACGAACGCAATCAATGCCCTTAACGGAATGGCTGACGGCGAATATTCCTATGCCGTTATCCGCTTTGAAGAGGAATATGAGGATTTCTTCCTTTCGCTCCTGCGTGATAAGGATCTGTATTATGAAGAAATATGGCATTTCCCATATGTAGCATTGCTTGCCGAAAAGGACGAGCTTGCAGTCAAGGATACCTTTACTCTCTCCGATTTAGACGGCTATATTGAAATAGTCCAGGGCGATACCACCGTACCATATCTTTCCACAAGCTACCTGCGTAAAAATAATGCCGCCGAGCATAGCCGCATCTACGTTTATGACCGTGGAAGTCAGTTTGATCTGCTTGACAACGTGCCACGTTCTTATATGTGGGTGTCCCCCTTTACGGATAGTCAGCTCCATCATTTCAGACTTGTCCAGCGAAGATGCTCCGATGATTCTTCCCGAGGCAAGGATCTTTTAGTTATGCCCAGGCATTATAAACAAACCGACCTTGACAAAGCTTTCCTTGATGAGGTTAAGCGTGTCCGTGATTCATTAAAGGAGCTTTATTGATATGTCCTCGTTCATCTCCCGTTTTGATAATAAATTCACCCCGAAGAAAAAAGGATTTTTCGCCCTCGGAGCAGTTATATTTGCCGTATTATGGATAATAGGCTGGTTGATTTTCCCCATGGAGTTTTTCTCGCTCTTTTTTGATTTTACAGCCGGCAGCTATGTAACTCTCGCACTTATGTCAGCCTTTGTAACAATGATTTTTAATTGGGTCTTTACCCTTATTTCACGTCAGAATATTTCCGCTTCACTTACCTTTGTATCAAATCTTGTATTTCAGATCGGTATGTTCTTCCTTTTCGCCGCATTTCGTTATAGTATACCATACCTCTGGATAATCACAGCTATTGTTCATGCAGTACTGATAATGCTCATATTTATTTTTTCAAAGCCTGTTGAATTTACCTCGGTGAAGCGTGTAAAAAATAAAAAAGCTCCGATCGGAAATAAGCTGAAAATAGTCCTCGGACTTGCTTATTCCCTGTTCGGAGATGCTTTATATATTCTTATCAATTGTATCTTTATCAGACTTGCATACGGTGCAATGTGATTTCTCATTTCTTTCAAGATAATTTAATGAGTAAATAAACAATTAAACATCTATGAAAATTCGGACGTAATTGGTGTGTGTTTTTTCCAAGGGACGGGACGGGGAAAACCCGTCCCCTACAATAGTTTGTTAATTTTTTCGCAATAAATACTCGTTGAGGTATTGTGTCATTCCTTTTCATCTATCTTGACAACAACAGCCTGGAATCCATTATCCTCAAACCTGTTCAGAAAAGCAGATTTCATATATGCCGTAATGGATTTTTTATCGTTCGGATCCATAAAATAATAGCAGTTGCTGTCATATCCGCAAAGCACTAAGGTATGCGAGTTGCCATACCATATGTATTTTTCATCTGTTTCATAAATATACCATTCACTCGGCTTGCGGTAATTAAGCTGCTTCATATCAATCGTTGCCCATACTATCACAGGCACTCCCTCATCAATAAGCTTTTCCATATCCGCTGAATTAATATGCTCATCAAGTGCGATAGCCTTGTATGTATATGCCGATGTCGGATTTTCGTCAAAAAATCTGTTCATCGCAGAAGAAAGAACTTCACTCGTGCAGCCGTAACCCCAGTTGTATGGGTCGCCTGCAAAAACCTCCCTCGGATCAGGACCATGCGAATCTTTCTTTGCATCATAATAAAAATTATCATCATAGCCAAGATAATTATCCGTAAAATCAAGCTTGTCCGTTTCAAATCCAAGAAGCGAAAGCACAGCCGCCGCACAGGTAGGCTCACAGCCAACAGGTAGCTCGGGATATTGATTTATAAGCGGCACATCAATCGAAACCTTACCGAAAAGCTCTGACGGTTTTTCATAATTTTCACCAAGCTCAATAACGGTGTAGCCGCAGTATGAAGCGTGCGGATCTGCACCTAAAAGCGTGTATTTGTCATTTTCAGCGGAACGTTCCTCAAATTTTTCCGCCGTAATAAAATAATCCGCACAAACAGTCGAAGCCATAAGTCCGATAGCCAGTGCAAAGCAAATTCCTTTGTATCTCATAGTAAAATCCCCTAACTGACCTTATTATATCATATTTTTCATTCTTTTGCAACAATCGAAAAGGAGCATTTCACATTATTTTAATAAGTGAATAAACAACAAAAATTCTATGAAAATATGGTCATATGAAACAAATTTTAATGTAGGGGACGGGTCGCCCGTCCCGTCTTTTGAACGGTATTGGTGACAGCCTGCGGAAATACTATGAAAGAAGAAATTTTCAAATGAGAAGTCTTGTCCTTAAGGGTGGCATAGAATCCCCTAAGTATGAAATGTATATTTAAAGCTTTCTGAGTTATACTATTTCCGAGCTAAAGAGCAATGAAAAGCTCGGAAAGGAAGAATAAAAAATGGAACACGGACTTGATAATCTCCTCTCGGAAAGCAGCTCGGCAAAGATTTTTTACGGCTCACTTCCCGATTATGTCAGAGGAGCAATAATGAGAAAAACCGACCAAATAGACGATGAAGAAACCTTAAGACAGGAAGCCGACAAAATAATGCACGAATTTAACTAACAAAAATCTCCGTCCATCTAAAAAGGTGGGCGGAGCATTTTTAACCCTTAGCGTCATACCAGGTTTTTCCAATATT
>CAYOAV010000012.1:19423-25272 GCA_964402055.1 uncultured Ruminococcus sp.
AAAGGTGGGCGGAGCATTTTTAACCCTTAGCGTCATACCAGGTTTTTCCAATATTAACATCAGCCTGCATAGGAACAGAGAAATCAACCGCACGGAGCATTTCCTCTCCGAGTATCTTAGCCGCCGCTTCGCTGTCCTTTTCGGAGGCTTCAATAATAAGCTCATCGTGAACCTGTAAAATAAGCCTTGCGTCAAGCTTTTCAGCTTTGAGCCTGTTATATACCCTTATCATTGCGATTTTTATAACGTCAGCCGCAGTACCCTGAATAGGTGCATTCATTGCCGCACGCTTGCCGAATGCCTGAAGATTTTTGTTGCTGCTTTTCAGCTCGGCAATATATCTTCGCCTGCCGAACGCCGTAACTGCATATCCCGTATTTACGGCATTTTCTACGGAGCTATCCATAAATTCCTTTATTTTCGGATATGTCGTAAAATAATTCTTTATATATCGGTCAGCCTCGGGAACGCTTACATCAATATCCTTTGATAAGGAAAATGCACCAATACCGTATACAATACCGAAATTTACCGCCTTAGCCGAACGACGCATTTCAGACGAGATCATTTCCTCGGGAAGTCCAAAAACGCTTGAAGCTGTCGCAGTATGAACGTCCTTTCCGCTAAGAAAATTATTACGCATATTTTCATCGCCGCTCATTGCCGCAAGTATTCTAAGCTCGATCTGACTGTAATCAGCGTCAAGAAGAACATATCCGTCCCTTGCAGTAAAGAATTTACGCATACTTCTTCCAAGCTCTGTACGGACAGGTATATTCTGCATATTCGGTTCAGTTGATGAAATTCTTCCCGTGCGTGTTTCCGTCTGCTTGAAGCTTGAATGAACTCTGCCGTCCTCACGGACCTCCTTTAGCAAACCCTCAACATAGGTTGAAGAAAGCTTGGTCAGCTTGCGGTATTGCAATATCTCGCTGACAATTTCGTGCTTATCTGCAAGCTCTTCAAGAATTTCCGCATTTGTCGAATAACCCGTCTTGGTTTTCTTCTTCGCAGGCAATCCCAGCTCTTCAAAAAGCACAACTCCGAGCTGTTTCGGCGAGCTGATATTGAACTCATGCCCTGCCATAAAATATATCTTTTTTTCACAATCAAGAATATCATTTTCAAGCCGTTTTCCGAACTCCCTTACTCCCTCGGAATCAACTCTTACTCCGTAATATTCCATTGAAGCCAGAACCTCGGTCAGCGGCTGTTCAATATCGGTGAAAAGCTTCTCCATACCCGTGCTTACGACCTCATCATAAAGAGTTTTGCAAAGGTCAAAAAGTGACGCAATATCGGCATTTTCTCCAAGCTCATTATAATACTCCGCACCGTATTCGGCACACATTTTCTCAATCGTATACTCCGCTGATGAAGCATTAAGCAGGTAACCAAGTATATCAGCGTCAGCCGTAAAGCCGTTCATTTTCCTTTTATTGGCAAAGCAGAGCTTAAACGCATTTTTTACCTTAAAGCCGTATTTTTTGCATTCTGATGAAAGGAAATCAAGCTGTTTGTCCACTTCGTCGGTGCTGAAAATATGCCCGCCGCATTCAACCCTTAATAAGCCGTTTTCATCAAGAATAAATGCCGCATTTTCAACCTTTTCATACAAAGCCTTATCCCATTCAACAACGGAAAATTCACGTTTTTCAGCCTTTTTATCATTTTTTATCACATTAGTTTCCGCACTTGGCTTTATATCAAGCTTTTCAAGCAGCTTATACATTTCAAGACCTGTCAGCTGCTCCGAAACAGCCTTTTTGTCCACCTCGTTGAGGAGATATGCACCCGTTTCACGGATGATCGGAGCGTCAAAAACGATAGTCGCAAGCCATTTGCTATGGAAAGCATCATCTTTTCCGTTTACAAGCTTTGTTAAAACAGAATTAGTAGCCTTGACCTCATTTTTTTCAAGCTTTTCATAAAGATTTTCAACAGAACCATACTCACCGATAAGCGTAAGAGCTGTTTTTTCGCCTATTCCCTTAACTCCGCTGATGTTGTCCGAGCTGTCGCCCATAAGACCTTTAAGATCAATAAGCTGTTTAGGTTCAAGTCCGTAAACCTCACGAAATTTTTCGGGAGTAAAGACAGTAGTTTCCTTCGTGCCGTGAAGAAGAACCGTAACCTTATCGTTCACAAGCTGGAGAGAATCCCTGTCACCTGTCAGGATAACGCATTCATCTCCGTTTTCCGAGCATACAGCCGAAAGCGTTCCGAGAATATCATCTGCTTCAAATCCCTCCGCTTCAAGAACGTGAACACCGAGGTTACGGAGCAACTCCTTTATCATCGGCATCTGTTGAGCAAGCTCATCGGGCATACCATGGCGGTTAGCCTTGTAATTCTTATCCGCCTTATGACGGAAGGTCGGTGCTCTCAAATCGAACGCACAAGCAACGCCGTCAGGCTTCTGCTCCGCAGATATTTTAAGATATATATTCATAAAGCCTGTAAGAGCGTTTGTAAAAACTCCGTTTTTATTTGATAGCATTTTTATACCGTAAAAAGCACGGTTCATAATACTGTTTCCGTCAATGGCAAGAAGCTTCATTTATGGATAACCACCTTACATATTTTCAACTGTTTCAATTCCAAGTATTCCGAGATGCTTGATAATAACCTCACGGGTAAGCTTTGCAAGAGCAAGCCAGCTTGATTTTTTCTTTTCGTCCTGCTCGTTCATAATATTATTTTCATGGTAGAATCGTGAGAACGAAACCGCAAGCTGATACGCATTTTCACATACATAGCTCGGTGCTTTTTCGTCCATTGCAAGAGTAAAGGCATTTCCCGACATAACTATTTTCAGCATAAGCTCACGTTCAGCGTCGGTATAGATACCGTTAAGCTCGGATTTTGTATCCCCTGACTTTTTAAGTATCGAATTAATGCGTGAAACGGTGTAAAGCAAGTAAATACCTGTCTTTCCCTCTGCCGACATAAATTTATCAAGGTCGAAAATATAATCCTTTGAACGGTGATTGATAAGATCTCCGAATTTTACAGCCGCCATTCCGAGCTTGCGAGCATAATCATCACGGTTTTCCTCGGTGACAAAGCTTGATTCCGAAAGACGTTCAAGAGAAGCGTTAGTCACCGTTTCAATAAGGTCGGAAAGACGCATAACACCGCCGTCACGGGTCTTGTAAGGCTTGCCGTCACTGCCGTTCATTGTGCCGAAGCCTAAAAATTCAAGCGAAGTAGTATCGGGAACAAGCTCCGCCTTTTTTGCACAGCGGAAAACCTGCGTAAAATGAAGCTCCTGACGTTTATCAACAACATACCATATTTTTGTAGGCTTGAAATCACGATTTCTCTGAATGATAGTTGCAAGGTCAGTCGTTGCGTAAATGCTTGAATTATCCGACTTGCGGACAATAACAGGCGGCATCGGAGCTTTATCCGATTCCTCTGCAACATCAACTACCAACGCACCGTTGCTCTCATAGGAAAGCTTCTTTTTATCAAGAATTTCCATAAGCTCGGGGATATATTTATCAGCGTCGCTCTCGCCGTACCAATAATCAAAATCAACGTCCAGCTTAGAATAATTTGATTTCAGATCGGCAATTGAAACACGGAGAATTTCTTTCCAAAGTGCAAGATAACCTGCTCTGCCGTTCTGAAGCTCAAAGGTTGCTGTATGAGCCTTATCCTTGAAATCATCATCTTCCTTGCTTTTTTTGCTTGCAAAGGGATAAACCTCGCAAAGAAGCTCGGGAGTAAGCTCGGGAACGCTGTCATTTTCGGGAGAAAAATCCTGCTTAAAACAGCTCCATTCGGGATAACGTTCAGAAAGCTCTGCAATAACAAGACCTATCTGTAAACCCCAGTCGCCAAGGTGAACATCGCCATAAACCTTGTTGCCTGTTGCTCTTGCAAGACGCTTTAAGCTCTCGCCGATAATTGCCGAGCGAAGATGACCGATATGAAGCGGCTTTGCAACGTTAGGTCCACCGTAATCTATAACAATAGTATCGGGATTTTCATTCTGCGGAACGCCAAGATTTTCATCGGCTGAAATTTCCTTGACAAGTGAAAGCATATACTCATCTGAAAGAGTGAGATTAAGGAAGCCTGGCTTTACAACCTCTGCCTTTTCAAAGCAACCATCCTCACGAAGAACCTCGGCAACCTCCTCCGCTAAAATAAACGGAGCTTTTTTATAGAGCTTTGCACCCTGAAATGCACCGTTGCACTGGAACTGGCAGAGATCGAGCCTGTCCGAAGCGGTAACAGTGCCAAGCTTTTTATCATATCCGCACTTTTCAAAGGCGGCGGAAACCTTTTCAGTCAATATTTTAGTAACTGTATTCATAAAATGTCCTTTCAATTTCATAATGAGCTTCTGTAAATTATACCATATTAAAGCAATCTATGTCAAGCCTTGGAGTTTTCAAACTGCGAGTAATAAAGCTTATTATAGAAGCCGCCCTTTGCGATAAGCTCATCGTGGTTGCCCTGCTCAATAATATCGCCGTCCTTCATAACAAGGATAAGATCAGCGTCCTTTATGGTCGAAAGTCTGTGTGCGATGATAAAGCTTGTCCTGCCCTTCATAAGCTTGGCAAATGCTCTCTGTATACGCTGTTCAGTCATAGTATCAATGCTTGACGTAGCTTCATCAAGGATAAGCATTGACGGTTCTGCAAGCATTATTCTTGAAATTGAAAGCAGCTGCTTCTGACCCTGTGAAAGTGAACCGCCATCCTCGGAAAGCTCTGTATCATAGCCATTTTCAAGACGTTTTATAAAGCTGTGAGCGTGGGAAGTCATTGCGGCATTTTTTATCTCGTCAAGAGAAGCGGTCGGGTTGCCGTAGCTGATATTTTCACGGACAGTTCCCGTAAACAGCCATGTATCCTGCAAAACCATTCCGTAAAGGCTTCGCAGATTTTTCCTTTTCATATCCTTGATATTTACTCCGTCAATGAGTATCTCACCCTCGCAGACATCATAGAACCTCATAAGCAGATTTATAAGGGTAGTTTTTCCGCAGCCAGTCGGTCCGACAATTGCGATACGCTGCCCCGGCTTCACTGTAAGGTTAAGATTTTTGATAAGCGGAACATCGGGAGTATATGAAAAAGAAACATTCCTCATTTCAATGCTTCCACTGCACTTTTCGGGTTCAACGCCGTTTTCATCGGAGCTTTCAGGCTCTTCATCAAGCACGGAAAAAACACGTCTTGCCGAAGCAAAAGCTGACTGAAGCTCTGTAATAACGCCTGTAATTTCGTTGAACGGCTTTGTATACTGGTTAGCATAGCTTAAAAAGGTCGCAATCTGTCCGACAGACATTGCACCGCCGTTGAGTACGGAAATTGCTCCGAAAACTCCCGTTGCGGCATAGACAAGTCCGTTTACAAAGCGAGTTGACGGATTTGTAAGTGCGGAATAGAACTGTGCCTTAAGACCGCAGACATAAAGCCTGCCGTTAATTTCCTCAAATTTAGCCTGTGCATCGTCCTCATAAGTGAAAGCCTTAACGACTTTCTGATTTCCGACAAGCTCCTCTATACAGCCTGAAAGCTCGCCCTGAACGGAGGAACGCTCACGAAATTTATCATGGGAAATTTTGGTGATAAATGCCGCAACAAAGAGCGAAAGCGGCGTAATAAGGATAACGATAAGAGCGATTTTTGCGTTTATCGTAAGCATAAAAATGATAGTTCCCGCAATGGTGACAATTCCTGTCAAAAACTGGGAAAATCCCTGCAAAAGACCGTCTGAAATCTGCTCAATATCAACTGTAACACGGCTTATGAGGTCGCCCCTTGAGCTACTGTCGATAAAGCTTATCGGGAGCTTGTTTATCTTTTTATAAACCTCTGTACGGA
>CAYOAV010000012.1:25372-40689 GCA_964402055.1 uncultured Ruminococcus sp.
CTGTCGATAAAGCTTATCGGGAGCTTGTTTATCTTTTTATAAACCTCTGTACGGAGATCATTCACCGTATGATAGGAAACCGTATTTGTACATACGGTCATTACCCAGCTGAAAAATCCCGACATAATTACAACTGCACAGAGCTTGACTATTATTGGTAACAGGCTGTCAAAATCGACATTGCCCTCGCCGATTATAAAATCAATACCGTCACCGATAAGAACAGGTGCATAAAGCGTAAGTCCGACACTTACAACCGCCGAAATAAAAGATATTATAAGGTAAACAAGATACGGCTTTGTATATTTCAGCATTCTTCCGAGAACAGGTGTCTGTTTATCCTTCATTTCCGTCTGCCTCCTCCTTTGAAAGCTGTGAATAGCATATTTCACGGTAGACATCGCAATTTTCGAGCAGCTCCTTATGAGTGCCGCAGCCAACCTGCCTGCCGTCATCAAGAACGATTATTTTATCAGCGTGCATAATGGAATTTGCTCTTTGCGAAATAATAAATACCGTCATATTTGAAGTATTCTGTGCGATAGCCTTACGAAGTGCCGCATCTGTTGCAAAGTCAAGAGCGGAGGCACTGTCATCAAGGATAAGTATATCAGGCTGTGACACCAAGGCTCTTGCAATAGTAAGACGCTGTTTCTGACCGCCCGAGAGGTTTTTACCGCCCTGAACGATATGCGTTTCTATACCGTCGGGGAGCTTATCAACAAATTCCTTTGCCTGTGCAGTTTCAAGTGCGGCAAAAATTTCCTTTTCATCTGCGTCACGCTTGCCCCAACGCATATTTTCGGCAATAGTTCCCGAAAATAGAACAGCTTTCTGCGGAACGATACCGATTTTCTTACGCAGAGCCTCCGTATTATATTCACAAGCGGCTGTGCCGTTTATTTTCAGCTCACCCTTTGTAATATCGTAAAATCTCGGAATAAGCGAAGCAATGGTAGATTTACCCGAACCTGTACCGCCGATAATACCGATAGTTTCGCCCTTTTTCGCCGTAAAATCAATATCCTCCAGAGCATATTCGCCCGAACCGTTGTATGAAAAATAAACATGGGAAAATTCAACGGCATTTTCAGATCCTGCACCGTCCATAGCTTCTCCGTCCTTGACCGATGGCTCTATATCAAGCACTTCGTTTATTCTTGCAGATGAAGCCGCCGCCTTTGTGAAAAGGATAACAAGATTAGCAACTACAACAAGTGCAAGCGAGATCTGCGTCATATAGTTTACAAATGCAATGACCTCGCCCTGAGTAAGACCGCCGATATTTACACGAACACCGCCGAACCATACTATTGCCGCAATTGCAAGGTTAAGTATAACATATGTCAGCGGATTCAAAAGTGCGGAAAGCCTGCCGACCTTTAATGAAATATCAAGATATTCGTCATTTGCATTATCAAAACGCTCCTGCTCTGTTTCCTGACGTGAAAATGCACGAATAACTCTTACACCTGAAAGCCCCTCACGGGTAACGAGGGAAATTCTGTCAAGCTTTTTCTGAATGACCTTGTAATACTTTATCGAGCGTGACATAATAAGATAAAGCACAAGCACTACCAGCGGTATTATAATAACGAAAACCACAGAAAGCTTTAAATCAATGCTCATTGCCATAACAGCAGAGCCGATAACGATAAACGGTGCTCTTACAACAAGTCGAATGAACATCGCAACAGCCTGCTGAACCTGATTTATATCGTTGGTAAGCCTTGTAATGAGCGAGGGTGTACCAAGCTTATCAAGCTCAGCATGGGAAAGGCTGTTGATATGACGGAACATATCATTACGCATAACCGTTCCGACACTCTGCGAAGCCTTTGATGCCAAATACTGACATATAAGGGCAAAGCAAAGCCCGAGAACTCCAAGCAGGACGAGAACACCGCCCATACGATAGATATAACCCTTGCCCATATTCCCCTTGATACCATTGTCAACTATCGCCGCCATTATCAGCGGGACTATGACCTCGAAAATTGCCTCGATGAGCTTGGAGGTCTGACCTATGATGATCTCCTTTTTAACAGCTCCGAGGTAACGTTTTGCAAGCTTAAACAATCAATCCACTTCCTTCTTTTCTTTTTTTGCGAATATAAAAAACCTGCTGAAAATATAATTAAGCGCAAGCACGAAAATCTGTGCGATAAGCTTCATAATGAATTTGTTCCATAACAGAACATCGACCGTTACAAGCATAAATCCCAGCTCTAACAGAAAGGAAAACAGCCTTGCTCCGAAAAATGAAGCAAGCTCCCTTAAAAACAGCTTTTTTTCAAAGCTTTTGCTCCCGAACACCCATAGCTTGTTGGTAAAAAATGCAAAGGTGACTGCTAATATCCACGAAATTGTGGTTGCAAGAGCCGTTCCTGCTCCGAAAGCATACGCTATATACTGCGAGCCTATCGAAACGAGGGTTGTCAGACCACCGAAAAAGATGTACAGCAATGCGGATTCGTATTTATAGTATAGCTTTTGCAAACATTCGGGAAAAATCCCGACTATTTTATGAATAAATTTTTCAAACAACTGCCTCATATCCTTTTCACTAATATTTACATTAAAAGTTAATTTTAACATATAAATGTAAAATATCACTTTCATAAACAATAATTTTATGTTAATAAAGCTATAATATGAAAAAAACTCTTGATTTTTCGGGCAAGGTATGATATATTTAGGTTGGGTTGTTTTACCTGAATAAAATATAAATAACGAAAGGAATAACAGTTTTGTACAGTATATCCGCATCTGTAACCGCAATTATTATTTTAGTCGCATTATCCGCACTTTTTTCATCAATGGAAATGGCTATTTCCTCCGTCAATAAGATCCGTCTTAAGCATGAAGCCGCAAACGGCAATAAAAAGGCTCAAAGAACGCTTAAGGTCGCTGAAAATTTCGACAAGACTATTACTACTATCCTTGTCGGAAACAACGTTGTTAATATTCTTATATCCTCGCTCGGTACTGTGCTTTTCACCAACCTTATGGGTGCATCGGGCGTTGCGGTTTCGACTGCTGTTATGACGGTGGTCGTGCTTACATTCGGTGAAATTCTTCCGAAATCCATTGCAAAGCAGCACGCAGAAGGATACGCACTCGGCACTTCGGGAATATTAAATTTCCTTTGCTGGCTTCTTACTCCTGTTTCCGTCATTTTTATGCAGCTTCAGAAGCTGACTGCTATGCTTTTCAAAACCAAGGATAATGGTCCGAGCGTTACCGAGGACGAACTCAAATACATTATTGATGAGATCGAGGACGAGGGAGTTCTCGAAAAAAACGAGGGTACACTTGTTCGTTCAGCTCTCGAATTTGACGATACAACCTGTGAGGAAATCCTTATCCCCCGTGTAAAGGTAAGTGCAGTCGATATTTCCGACAGTGTTGATGAAATAGCCGAAAAATTTATAAATGAACGCTATTCAAGATTGCCTGTTTATGATAAGAGTATCGACAATATCATCGGATTTATTACCGATAAGGATTTTTTTGCTCTGCTTTTAAAGGAAAAGGACGAAAAGCCGACTTCTATCGAGGGAATTGTTCAGAAGGTGCTTTATGTTCACGAAAGCAGGCTCATTTCCGAGCTTCTTGTTGATATGCAGAGATTTAAGATACACATTGCCGTTGTCAAGGACGATTACGGCGGAACAAGTGGCATTATCACAATGGAAGATATCATCGAGGAGCTTGTCGGCGATATTTACGATGAAAATGACGAGGTAGTTCAGAGCGTTACAAGAACAGGCGAGAATATGTACGAGATCAAGGCGGATATAAGCCTTGCTGATATGCTTGAAAAGCTTGACTTGCCTGATAATATTATTGACGTTGATTCATATGACAGCAATACCGCAGGCGGATGGGCAGTTGAACTGTTCGGCTATATCCCCCCTGTCGGAGCGACTGTTAAGAACGGAATTTTCAGCATTACAGTACTCGATGGAGATGAACGCACTATAAATAAGCTCGGTCTGAAAATCGACAGAAACGAAAACAACGGCGAGGAAGAATAAACTGATAAGGATATGGATTTTATGGAAAAAATTAACATTGCCGTATGCGATGATGATGCAGCCTTCCGAAAAACGCTTGAGCTTGAATTGATAACATATTCAAGAGAGAGCGGCACTGATATGACCGTGCGAACCTTTTCAAACGGACTTGAGTTACTTATTTCCGAGGTGAGATTTGACCTGATTTTCCTTGATTACAGTATGGGAATACTGAACGGAATAGAAGTAGCAAAAAAGCTCCGTGCAAAGGGCGTACGCAGTCCGATAATTTATGTAACAGGCTGCAGCGAGGCGGTTTATGACGCATTCGAGGTGAACGCTTACAGGTTTATAACAAAGCCTGTTGAAGCAGGGGTACTGTTCAAGGCTCTTGATGATTTCGTATTTCAGCTGAAAACCAACAAATTGATAAGCTTTATATCAGAAGATACCTCGGTGACAATGTTTTCCTCGGAAATAATGTATGTTGAGAAAAAATTCAGAGGGTGTATCATTCATACCGAGGGAAAAAGCTACCCGATTTTACAAAGCTTTACGGAGTTTACAGAGGGGCTTGGCGATAAATTTCTGACAACACATAAGAAGCTTTGCATAAACAGCGGCTTTGTAAAGGAAATTGACAAGGGATATGCCGTTATGATGGACGAAAAAAGGCTTAAGCTTGATAAGGACAAGGTGGATAAGCTTCAGAATATGATCGAATGAAAATCGCTCCGTTCGGATATGGACGGAGCTTTTTTTAGAAAACAAGAGAAAATAAGAGAAAACGAAAGAAATCAAGAGAACATTTTTATTTTCAAAAAAGATTTTTACAAATTTGACGAAATCTATTGACATTTGAGCAATTTTGTCGTATTATTTAACGTGGTGTATTGAAATTATCTTACCACAAAAATGTGAAAGGATCGTGATGATAGGGTTGGAAAACAAGCTCAGGCTTTATGGATTTAATAATCTGACTAAAACTTTAAGCTTCAATATTTATGATATATGCTATGCGAAAAGTCCGAGGGAACAGAAGGATTATATCAATTATATCAATGAACAGTATAATTCCGAACGTCTGACGAGTATTCTTTGTGATGTTACGGAAATGATCGGCGCAACAGTCCTTAATATTTCCAAGCAGGATTATGAGCCGCAGGGTGCTTCGGCTACGCTTCTTATTTCCGATGAACATAGGAAAAGCTCGGGAATTGACGAATCCTGCAATATGGGAAACACTATGACAGCTGTTGTCGAAAAGGAAAGCATTGCTGGACATCTTGATAAGAGCCATCTTACCGTGCATACCTATCCTGAATTTCACCCTGATAATGCGATAACAACCTTCCGTGTGGATATTGATGTTTCAACCTGTGGAAAGATCACTCCGCTTAAATCACTTAATTACCTTATCGGCAGCTTTGATTCCGATATTATCACCATTGATTACAAGGTCAGGGGCTTCACCCGTGATGAACAGGGAAAAAAGCTCTTTATCGACCATAACATCACCTCTATTCAGGATTATATCGCCAAGGAAACGCTTGAAAAATATGACGCTGTTGATGTCAATGTTTATCAATCCAATATTTTCCATACAAAAATGATGATAAAGGAAATTTTTCTCCAGAATTATCTTTTCAACACGGATACATACGAGCTTGCCCCAAAACGCAGGCTTGAAATAAACGATGCTCTCCGCCGTGAGATGATTGAGATTTTCAGCGGACAAAATGTTTTCTGATTTACGGCAGAAGCGGTCTTAAACTACTGCTTCTGCTTTTATTTTAAGGGTAAATAATATGATAAATGTGAAACGTATTTTCCTTAACATAGGTATGACGCTTGCTGTCATTGCCGCAGCTTTTCTTATTAGTCAGCTTTATGAAAATTCATTTCTTATAAAAACGGACGGAATTGTTATTAGCATTGAAATTTCTGAAAGAGCCTATTATATTGATGAAAATAATAATAAAGAAAATATGATGTCATATCTTGCCGAATATACGACTAAAAACGGTACAGTCTACACGGACGATATTATCGGGAGAAATGGCGAATACGAGGTCGGCGATACTGTTAAGATTTTTTACGATAAAAGGCAGCCGACTTACATAGCCTACCGCACTGATAACATCTTTTTCATAGCGATATTCGGTATTCCTGCGGCGGTGATGATTCTTTTATGCCGCTCTGCTTTTAAAGGCTACAAGACCGAATACCTCGACAGATACCGCAAAACCGTTATTTTCAGCGTTATAACAGGCTGGATTCCGATTATCTATTTTATATGGTATAAATTTTTCTTCACTCCGACAGGATATTTTTTACCAGGACTGGGCGAGGCTCTTATGTGCCTTTTGCTCTTCATCGCTGTGCCGCTCATAAATATAATAGTATGGATAATTTCTGCGGTAATTTATTGCAAAAAACAAAAGAAAAAAGGAAGTGTTGATAAAAATGGATCAGCATAATGCTCCTATATATGAAGCCCTGCTTAAATATCGTGAAGCAAGGGTCGTTCCTTTCGATGTTCCGGGTCATAAGCATGGCAAGGGAAATCCTGCCCTTACGCAGTTCCTCGGCAAGACCTGTATGGAGGTCGATGTCAACTCGATGAAGCCGCTCGATAACCTTATCCACCCTGTTTCCGTCATTAAGGACGCTGAAACGCTTGCGGCGGAGGCTTTCGGGGCAAGGCACTGCTTTTTTATGGTCGGCGGCACAACCTCCGCTGTCCAGACAATGGTACTTTCCGTCTGCAAGGCGGGAGATAAGATAATTATGCCGAGGAACGTTCACAGAAGTGCGATAAATGCACTTATTTTAAGCGGTGCAATACCTGTTTACGTCAACCCCGGGGTTAATGAACGTCTTGGAATACCTCTCGGTATGAGCGTCAGGGATGTTGAAAAAGCAATAAAGGAAAATCCCGATGCAAAGGCTGTTCTTGTGAACAATCCGACCTATTATGGCATATGCTCAAATTTAAGAAGCATTGTAAGGATAGCTCATGAAAATGGAATGGCTGTTCTTGTTGACGAGGCTCACGGAACACATTTCTATTTCGGCGAGGGTATGCCGCTTTCCGCTATGGCGGCAGGGGCAGACCTTGCGGCTGTTTCTATGCACAAATCGGGCGGCTCTCTTACGCAGAGCAGCTTCCTGCTTGTCGGAAAAAATGCCAAGGTAACTGAAGGTCACGTCCGTGCGGTCATTAACATAACCCAGACTACAAGTGCGTCATATCTCCTGCTTTCATCGTTGGATATTTCAAGGCGGAATCTTGCTCTTGACGGTAAAAATATTGTAAAAAGAGTTGTGGAAACGGCTGATTATGCACGTCAGGAAATCGGTAAAATAGGCGGATATTGTGCATTTTCCGACGCTCTTATCAACGGTGACGATATTTATGATTTTGATATGACAAAGCTTTCAGTACATACCCGTGACATTGGACTTGCAGGAATTGAGGTGTACGATAAGCTTCGTGATATTTATGATATTCAGATAGAATTCGGCGACATCGGAAATATTCTTGCGTACATTTCCGCTGGTGATATGTGGAAGGACATTGAGCGTCTTGTTGCCGCACTTGCGGAGATAAAAAGACGTTTTGCCAAGGATAAATCGGGTATGCTCGACCATGAATACATAAATCCGCAGGTCGTACTCACTCCGCAGGAGGCTTTTTACGGCGATCAGATCTCCCTGCCGATAGAAAAAAGTGCAGGAAGAGTCAGCGGAGAGTTTGTAATGTGCTACCCACCTGGAATACCAATTATCGCCCCAGGTGAGCTTATTACCGAGGATATTCTTGATTACATACGCTATTCCAAAGAGCGTGGCTGTTCTATGACAGGAACAGAAGATATGAATATGGAAAATATCAAGGTAATTAACAATTGATATTTTGCACGTTGCAAATTTTATTAGGGAAAGGGTGTTTAAGATTGGAGCTTTGGTACAGCGAAATGCACACGGAAAATGTCAAAATGTCCATAAGAGTGGACAGGCAGCTTTGCAGTGAACAAAGCGAATTTCAGCGGATAGATGTTTTTGAAAGCCCTGAATTCGGCAGATTCCTTACGCTTGACGGAATTATGATGCTGACCGAAAAGGACGAATTTATATATCACGAAATGATTACGCACATACCTATGGCGGCTAACCCGAATATTCAAAGCGTTCTTGTTATAGGAGCTGGTGACGGCGGCACTATCAGGGAGCTTACGAAATATGACAGCATAAAGCATATTGATATGGTTGAAATTGATGAGAGAGTTGTTGCGGTTTCAAAGGAATTTCTGCCGCAGACTGCTTGCAGGCTTGATGACCCGAGAGTTCATATATTTTATGATGACGGCTTGCGTTTTGTCCGCAGGAAGCACAATGAATACGACCTTATCATAGTTGACAGCACCGATCCGTTCGGTCCTGGGGAAGGTCTTTTCACAAGCGAATTTTACGGAAACTGCTTTGACGCTCTTACGGAGGACGGCATTCTTGTAAATCAGCACGAAAGTCCGTACTATCCCGATGACGCAAAGGCTATGCAGAGGGCTCATAAACGTATAAGGGAGCTTTTCCCGATATGCGGAGTTTATCAGGCACATATCCCGACATATCCGTCAGGTCATTGGCTTTTCGGGTTCGCTTCAAAGGGTATCGACCCTGTTAAATTCGATGAAAAAGGCTGGAACGACCTCGGACTTGACACGAAATACTACAACACGGAGCTTCACAAGGGAGCTTTCGCAATACCGAATTATGTAAAGGAGCTGCTTGAAAATGCTGTCTGAAAGAAACGCTTTTATTGCTTGTGACGGAGAATATGAAAAATCCGATATAGTTATTTTCGGAGCCCCGTTCGACAGCACTACTTCATACCGCCCAGGAACACGCTTCGGGGCAAAGGCTATCCGTCAGGAAAGCTACGGAATCGAAACCTACTCGCCCTATCAGGACAAGGATCTGACCGACTACACCTACTATGACGCAGGCGATATTGAGCTTTGCATAGGTTCATCGGAAAAGGCTCTTGACCAGATAACAGAGCTTACAAGAGAGATACTTTCAGATGGAAAAATGCCGCTTATGCTCGGAGGAGAGCATCTTGTAACGCTCGGTGCGGTAAGGGCTGTCAAGGAAAAATATGATGAGCTTTATATAGTTCAGTTTGATGCTCATGCCGATTTGAGAGATGATTATCTCGGAGTGAAAAATTCCCATGCCTGCGTTATGCGCCGCTGTTATGAGCTTGTCGGCGAAAAGCATATTTATCAGCATGGTATCAGAAGCGGCGAACGTGAGGAATTTGCCTTTGCAAAAAATCACACGGTTATGAATCCGTTCAATCTTGATGGAATCGACAAAATGGTCGATGGGCTTATGGGAAAAAATGTATATCTTACGATAGATATGGATGTGCTTGACCCATCGGAATTTCCCGGAACAGGCACTCCCGAAGCAGGAGGAGTTCATTATACGGAGCTTCTTGCCGCAATTATGAAAATGAAAAAGCTCAACATAGTCGGTGCGGATATGAACGAGCTTTCACCGCCGTATGACCCGAGCGGAATATCGACAGCACTTTGCTGTAAGCTTCTTCGTGAGCTGCTACTTATGCTGTCCTGAATCTGGAGAGAATATGGAAAAAAACAGAAAAGAAAAAATAAGCTTCAAACAAATTATGACCGAAACGGATTACGGAAAGGTCGCTCTTTCCTTTGCGAAATGGTTCTTTCCGTCAATTGCAGTCGGAATTTCAGTCGGAGCTGTCGGAGCATTGTTCGGAAAGGCTCTTTCCTTTGCAACAGAATTCCGTTCGGCACACACCTTTATGGTTTTTCTGCTTCCGATAGCAGGCTTACTGCTTGTTTTCCTTTATAATATCACAAATATGAAGGATGACAAAGGCACAAATACGATAATTCTTGCCGCAAGAGGAAAATCTGATGTAAAATTCCGTCAGGCACCGCTCATTTTCATTGCAACGTTTATCACCCACCTTTTCGGAGGCTCGGCAGGACGTGAGGGAGCGGCTTTACAGATAGGCGGAGCTTTCGTTTCACCGCTGAAAAGGCTTTTTAACCTTGACGATAAGGACGGCTCTATACTTATAATGTGCGGTATGAGTGCAGGATTTGCGGCATTGTTCGGAACACCTGTTGCCTCGGCTGTTTTTGCGGTAGAAGTAACGATCGTTGCTGCCGCTCAGTATTCCGCACTTGTTCCCTGCATTTTATCGGGAGTAATTTCCTGCATAACCTCACAGGCACTCGGTTCGGAGGCTGAAAGCTTCATTGTAACGGGTATACCGAAGCTTTCAGCGGATAATTCGGCTTCGCTCATATTCGTTATCATACTTGGGATTGCCTGTGCGTTAGTGAGCGTTGTTTTTTGCCATGCTATGCATAAAACGAGTGAAATATATTCGAAATATATCGGAAACGCTTATATAAAAATCGCTGTAGGCGGTATTCTTGTTGCGGTGCTTACAGTTCTGCTCGGAACTACCGATTACAACGGTGCGGGAATGGACGTTATAAAGCGTGCTTTCGCTGGCGATGCTGACCCGATGGCTTTTCTGCTGAAAATCGTGTTTACGGCACTTACTCTCGGCTGTGGCTTCAAGGGCGGCGAAATCGTTCCAACATTTTTCGTTGGTGCGACCTTTGGATGCACCTTTGGCGGTCTGCTTGGACTTGATCCGTCATTCGGAGCGGCTATTGGTCTTATTTCGGTATTCTGCGGCGTGACGAACTGTCCGTTCGCTTCAATTATTCTTAGCTGTGAGCTTTTCGGAATGAGCGGACTGCCCTATTATGCTGTTGCTATATCGCTCAGCTATATGCTCTCGGGCTACTGCGGACTTTACAGCACACAGAAATTCAATCAATCAAAGGCTAAGCCTGTTAAAATGGAAAACAAGTGATCGGGAAAGGAGCTTTTTTATGGCTAAACTACGAAGATCGGGTGAGGATTACCTTGAAACTATTCTTATTCTTTCCGAAAGGGACGATGTAAGATCGATTGATATTGCCCATGAAATGGAGCTTTCCAAGCCGAGCGTTTCAAGGGCGGTGGGACTTCTCAAGGAGGGCGGCTTTATCACCGTTGACAAGAATGGCTATATCACTCTCACAGACGAGGGAAAACGTCAGGCACAGCGTGTTTATGAGCGTCATAAAATCCTGACGGAATGGCTTGTCGGAATCGGCGTTGAGGAAAAACAGGCGGCGGAAAACGCTTGCCGTCTTGAACACGATTTCAGCGATGAGGTTTTTGAAAAGCTGAAAGCAAGCCTTGAAAAAGAAAACAACAATTAATTTACATTACCGTAAAAAAAAATAACATATCGGTATTGACAAAACTTTAACAATGTGGTATGATTAATGTAGGTTATTTTCCGTGCGGAGAATAATCGTTAAAACGCCCAAAATATATTATAATAAATTAATCGGGAGGAAATTTCAAATGGCAGAAAAGAAAACTACCGCAGCCGCTGAAGCACCCAAGGTTGAAACCGCTGATATGATCAACGGCCTTGTTGCTAACGCAAAGAAGGCTCTTGAAGAATTCATGAAGCTTGATCAGGCACAGGTTGACAAGATCACAGAGGCAATGGCTCTTGCAGGTCTTTCCGCACAGAGTGAGCTTGCTAAGATGGCTATCGAGGAAACAGGCAGAGGTATCTACGAGGATAAGGTTACAAAGAATATCTTCTCCACAGAGTACATCTGGCACTCCATCAAGCACGAAAAGACTGTTGGTATCATCGAGGACAACATCGATGAAAGCTATGTTGAGGTTGCTGAACCTCTCGGAATCGTTTGCGGTGTTACACCTACAACTAACCCGACTTCCACAACAATGTTCAAGTCTATCATCTGTATGAAGACCAGAAACCCGATCATCTTCGGCTTCCATCCATCTGCACAGCAGTGTTCAAAGAAGGCAGCAGAGATCGTTCGTGACGCTGCTATCAAGGCTGGTGCTCCTGAAAACTGCATTCAGTGGATCGAATATCCTTCCATTGAGGCTACAGGTCTTCTTATGAATCACCCTGACGTTGCTACTATCCTTGCAACAGGCGGTCCTGGAATGGTTAAGGCTGCTTACTCCGCTGGTAAGCCTGCACTCGGCGTAGGCCCTGGTAATACTCCTTGCTACATTGAAAAGACTGCTAATGTTAAGCAGGCTGTAAATGACCTTGTTCTTTCCAAGGCATTCGATAACGGTATGATCTGTGCTTCAGAGCAGGCCGCTATCATTGATCAGGAAATCTATGATGAGGCTGTTGGCTTCATGAAGTATCATGGCTGCTACTTCGCAACTCCTGATGAAGTAAAGAAGATTCAGGATACAATCATCGATACTGAAAAGATGGCTGTACGTCCTTGGGTTGTTGGTCAGTATCCTTGGCAGATCGCTGAAAAGGCTGGTATCACAATCCCCAAGGAGACTAAGGTTCTCTGCGTAGAGATCGGCGGTACTGACGCTAACAAGTATCCTCTCGCACTCGAGAAGCTCTCCCCTGTTCTTGCAATTGTTAAATCTGACACTCGTGACCACGCATTTGAGCTTTGTAAGGAAATGCTCAAGCACGGTGCTGGTCATACTGCTGTTATTCATACATCTGACGATGAGCTTGCTGATCTTTACGGTGAATCCATGAACGCAAGCCGTATCGTAGTAAACTCCCCTGCATCATTCGGTGCTATCGGTGACGTTTACAACTCCATGGCTCCTTCTCTTACGCTTGGCTGCGGCTCTTATGGTAAGAACTCCGTTTCCGAGAACGTAACTGCTAAGAACCTTATCAACGTTAAGAAGGTTGCTAAGAGAAGACTTAATATGCAGTGGTTCAAGGTTCCTGAAAAGATCTATTTTGAACCAGGTGCTGTTCAGTATCTTGCTAAGATGCCTGAAATCCACAGAGTTATGATCGTAGCTGACCCTGGAATGGTACAGTTCGGTTATGTTGACAGACTTACATATCAGCTCAATAAGAACGAAAATCACCCTGTTATCGAAATCTTCAGCGAGGTTGAGCCTGATCCTGACCTCACAACTGTTCGTAAGGGTACTGCTGTAATGAACTCCTTCCAGCCTGACTGCATCGTTGCTATCGGTGGTGGTTCTGCAATGGACGCTGCTAAGGCAATGTGGCTCTTCTATGAGAACCCAGACGCTGACTTCGTTGGCATGGCTCAGAAGTTCATGGATATCCGTAAGAGAGTTTATAAGTTCCCGAAGATGGGTAAGAAGGCTAAGCTTGTCTGCGTTCCTACAACATCTGGTACAGGTTCTGAAGTTACTTCGTTCGCTGTTATCTCCGATAAGTCCAAGAATATGAAGTATCCTCTTGCTGACTATGAGCTTACTCCTGATATTGCTATCGTTGATCCTGAGTTCGTTTACACTGTTCCTAAGGCTTCAACAGCATTTACAGGTCTTGACGTTCTCACTCACGCTATTGAGGCTTACGTTTCAGTTCTTGCAACTGACTATACTGACGCTCTTGCTCTCCACGCTATCAAGCTTGTATTCGAGTATCTCCCTGAATCCTACAAGACTGCTGATAAGCTCGCAAGAGAGAAGATGCACAATGCTTCCTGTATCGCAGGTATGGCATTCACAAACGCATTCCTCGGTGTAAACCACTCCCTCGCTCATAAGCTCGGTGGTGAGTTCCACATTCCTCACGGACTTGCAAACGCTTACCTCCTCCCACACGTTATCGAATACAATGGTCAGCAGACACCTACAAAGTTCGCTGCATGGCCTAAGTACGATCACTACATCGCACCTGAGCGTTACGCTGAAATTGCTAAGCTCATGGGCTTCGTTTCCAAGGACGCTACTGTTGAGCAGGGTGTAAAGGCACTTGCTGACGCTGTAAGAAAGCTTATGACAGAGGTTAATATTCCTCTCTCTATTTCCGAGGCTGGCAAGAACGATACAAGATCCTACATTGATCCTAAGGTTTATGAGGACGCTATCGAAATGCTCGCATACAAGGCATTCGATGACCAGTGTACCACTGCTAACCCAAGACTCCCAAGAATCAATGAGCTTAAGGAACTTCTCAGACTTGCTTACTACGGCAAATAATCCCGAAGCAAAATTTGCATAAAATATATCCACCCTTGATTTTTAATCGGGGTGGATTTTTTTAAAGGATATTAAATTATGAACATAAAAAAATTATTGAAGCTTTTATATCCGCCGTTATGGATCTTAATTCCGCTTGTGATGATATGCACGGCAGGATTGATCTATATTTTTGTCGGCGGTTATAATGAACACTGGTATGCTTATGCAGGATATATTTTATCATTTTACACGCTTACGGCAACCGTACTTTTCTGCATAAAAAAAATCCCCGAATATTACAGGTTGGCGAAGAAAAGGGTTTATGAAAATCCGCTCGGCGAACGTTATATGACGGATATGAAATTCCGCACGCATATATCTTTATTTTCATCGCTTGCGGTAAATCTGCTTTATGTCGGAATAAACGCTGTTTTGGCTGTTTTATATGGGTCAAAGTGGTTTTGCGTGCTTGCGTTTTATTATATGATACTTGCGGTGATGCGTTTTCTGCTCGTAAGAGGGATCGGTGCAGACAGAATGACAGAGCTTCGCCGTTCAAGGATCTGCGGAGTAATTCTGCTGACGATAAACCTTGCACTTTCGGGTTCGGTACTGATGATAATTTATCAGGGCAAGGGTACAAGCTACGGCGGAAATCTGATATACGCAATGGCGGCTTACACCTTTTACATAACGATAACAGCGATAATAAATCTTGTAAAATACCGCAAATTCGGCAGCCCTGTTATGTCAATGGCGAAAATTATAAGTATGGCAGCTTCACTTGTTTCTATGCTTTCGCTTGAAACGGCGATGTTTTCCTCATTCGGCGAGGGAATGTCGGAGGAAAATCAAAGGCTGATGATAATTCTCACTGGAGCAGGCGTAAGCATTTGCATTATTTCAATGTCGGTTTACAGCATAATTAAAAATACCAAGGAAATCAGAAATAATATTGTTATTAATAAAACCGCTGATTAATACTATTCTTCCGATTCCCCCTCGTTTTTGAGCTTTTCTGCCGCAACTCTGTTCCTTTCGTCAATGAGCCACTGCGGCAATTTCTTTTCCTTGGAATAATAGCCTAATTTCGATGGGCGGAGCTTATGCTCCTTTAGCCAGAGCTGGAACTGCTCCTCTATCCAGTCGAGCATTTCGTGATAGCCGTCCCTTGACTGCTCGAAAATTTTG
>CAYOAV010000013.1:0-12450 GCA_964402055.1 uncultured Ruminococcus sp.
CCGACTTCCTTAAATCCGACTTTTTTGTATAAAGCAAGTGCAACAGTATGACCTGTTTTTACAAGGATATGCACGCTCCTTTTGCCCTCATTTTTAAGCCTTTCAAATACAAAATCTATCATTTTTCGGGCAATTCCCTGATTTTGCATATCCTTTCGCACGCATATTCTTGAAAATTCACCGCTCGGCTGAAGTGCTTTATCCCAGCAGGGAAGTGCGTCAACCTCATCGTCCTTGTCAATGGAAATTGCCGCAATTATTTCGTCATTTTCATTTTTTATCACGAAAAGCGAATCTTTTGAAATATCATCAGCAATTGTTTCCTCATCGGGATAAAATTCATTCCAGTCAGCTGCTCCGTAAAGCATAGTCCTGTAAAGTGCAAGAATTTCCGCACTATCCTCTGATGTTGCCATAACTATCTGCATAATAAGTCAGCTCCTTTAAAGCTTCTTGCTTTCCTCTTTTAAAATTCGTCCGTCACGAAGCAGGTCGTGAAGTCTTTTATTATCTCCGTTTTCAAGTGAATCACGGTATTCTGTTAGCCTGTCAATGATATAATCTATCTCAAAAATAAGCGGCTCTTTGTTGAGCATAAAAAGCGGTGTCCACATATCCTCGTTGAGCTTTGCAACTCGTGTAAGATCCTGAAAGCTGCCTGCACTAAAGCCGAGCTGCTTCTGACCAGTCGGACTTTTTATGTACGCGTTGGAAACAACGTGCGCAAGCTGGCTTGTGAAGGCGATTATCTCATCATGCTCCTGCGGAGTTGCCTTGACTACCTTTTTGAAATTGATAGCGTAAGCGAAATCCTCGATAAGATTAAGCTTCTGCTGTGGAGTTTTTTCAGTCGGGGTAATGATAAAGCTTGCCGTGTCAAAAAGATTGTCAAGCGAGTATTCAAAGCCCGAAAATTCACGTCCTGCCATAGGGTGAACGCCGATAAATGTTACATCATACTGTTCAAGGATATCAGTTACGCTGTCGCAGATGGATTTTTTTATGCCACAGGTGTCGATAACGATACTGCCACGCTTGAATTTAGCGGCATTTTCCTTGATAAAATCAATCGTTGTAAGCGGATAAAGCGAAACAATGGTTATATCCGCAAGACCGAGGTCGTTCGTTTCTGCGTCAATTGCGTGCTGTGAAATAGCCATATCAATGGTTTCTTTATCAATATCAACGCCGTAAACCGTGTGGTTTGTATGTTTTTTTATAGCCTTACACATTGAACCGCCGATAAGTCCAAGACCTACAACTGTAACTATCATAATTGGTATTTTCCTCCAAAAAAATCACTATTTACTATTATTTTACTGCTTTTTCAAAAAAAAGTCAATATTTTTCTTGACAAATGAGAAAAAATGAGTATAATATATTATATCATCCCTTTTTAGAGGAAAGACTTCACCGTGAAAATTTTTAAAAGGGTTTTTGCGGTGGTCTTTCCTTTTTTTTACGCAAAAGAAAGGACATAATTATGAAAAAATACATAGCCCTTGCAATGTCTATAATGCTTGCATGCTCGGTTTTTACCTCCTGCGGAAAAAATGACGCTGATTCGGATAATGTTCAGTCGGAAACAACATCAACTGTTGCTTTATCTTCTGATGAAATTGTATACGAAACGGAATTTTTTGATGAAAATTATGATCCCTTTGCGAAGGATTATGACCCTTACGGAAATAACAGCGTTGCCGCAAATGCAACCGTTACCGCCGTGACAAAATCGACCGAAAATACAGAAGAAACCACAAAATCGGAGCAAACAGAAATGACTACTTCCGAAAAATCATCGGGAACAGCTTCATCAACGTCAGCTAAGAAAAATTCTGATACAACTACGGCAAAGGTTACAGAAGCTGTCACGAAAAACACCTCGGGAGATATCAGCCTTACCCTTAATACAGCAAACGGCTGGAATGACGGCTCAAATGATTTCGTTCAGATAGATGGCTCTGTAAAATACAACGGAAGCGGCAGTGTTTCAGGCTGGACTGTCACAATTCCCGTAGCTTCGGGTGCGGAGATCGACCAGTCTTGGAATTGCAATCATAAATTAAGCGGCGGCAAAATCACCGTTACTCCTGTTGATTATAACACGGAAATTTTTTCGGGCGGTGAGGCTACCTTCGGAATTATTATAAAAAATGCTGGTTCGATAGATTCATCAAAGGCAAACGTAAAATGCGGCTCTGTCACCGCTTCGGGGAACAGTGGTAATACCGATAATAGCGGAGTTGGCAATAACAGCCCGACTATCGTTTCAGCAAAGGACGTTCCCGAGCCTACAACGGACGACTGGCTCTCCGTCAAGGGTAATAAAATTGTTGACAGCAGTGGCAAAGAGGTATGGCTGACAGGCTGTAACTGGTTCGGCTATAATACAGGTACAAACACCTTTGACGGCTTATGGACCTGCGACCTGAACACATCAATTGCGGAAATTGCGAACCATGGCTTTAATCTTCTGCGTGTTCCGATTTCCTCCGAGCTTATAAAAAGCTGGTCGAACGGCAGTTATCCGACAGCAAATTTCAATCAGGCGACTAATTCCTATCTTGTCGGTATGAACAGCCTTGAAATATTTGATTATGTTATCGGGCAGTGCCGTGCGAACGGATTGAAAATTATGATAGATATTCATTGTGCCGAAACTGATTCAATGGGGCATATGAAAGCACTCTGGACAGGCGGCAGTATCACCGAAAAGGACTACCTTGATACTCTTGCATGGATGGCAAAGCGTTATAAAAACGATGATACGATAATTGCCTTTGACCTTGAAAATGAACCGCATGGTAAGGCGAATGAATCACCAAGAGCGAAATGGGATTCCTCTACCGACAGCGATAACTGGAAATATATTGCGGAAAAAGCGGCAAAAGCAGTGCTTAAAGAAAATCCGAATGTTCTTGTTATGGTTGAAGGAATAGAAATTTATCCTAAGGATATAAAATCAAACGGAGATTTCAGTTCGACAAATTCGGGTGATTATTATTTCAACTGGTGGGGCGGAAATTTAAGAGGAGTAAAGGATAACCCTATCGATCTTGGAAAATATCAGAACAAGCTTGTTTATTCTCCGCATGATTATGGTCCTGCTGTGTATCAGCAGCCCTGGTTCGGAAGCGGCTATACATATGACAGCCTTTACAACGATTGCTGGCATGATAACTGGTTCTATATTCAGGAGGAGGGGATAGCTCCCTTGCTCATCGGTGAATGGGGAGGATATATGACCGAGCCTAATCTGACCTGGATGACATATCTCCGCAAATTCATAAAAACCAATCGTATCAATCATACCTTCTGGTGCTTTAACGCCAATTCGGGCGATACAGGAGGACTTGTCAAGGACGATTTTGTAACATGGGATACGGAAAAATACAATTTTGTCAAGGAAGTATTATGGCAACAGGACGGCAAATTTGTTGGACTTGACCATAAAATTCCACTTGGTAAAAACGGAATTACTCTATCAGAAGTCAATTAACAATAAAAAACCGATAACATCAAGATTAGGAATTTTATCCTGATGCTATCGGTTATTTTAATAATTGCACATCGCTAATTGCTTCACCACTTCCCCTGCGATGATAAGCCCTGCCACGGACGGAACAAAAGCACAGCTTCCGGGGGTCTGACGTTTGCCTGAATTTTCATCGGTCGGGCGGGGAGTTATGGGTATTTCTTTGGAGTAAACGCATTTAAGATGCTTTACTCCTCTTTTTTTCAGCTCATTCCTCATTACTCTTGCAAGCGGACAGACCGATGTTTTATATATATCCGCAACCTCGAATGCAGTCGGGTCAAGCTTATTACCTGCTCCCATTGAGCATATTATAGGCACATTCGCTTCCTGTGCTTTCATAACAAGCTCAATTTTTCCCGTTACGGTGTCAATTGCGTCAATGATATAATCATATTCGGAAAAATCAAATTCATCTGCCGTTTCGGGAGTGAAAAAGGTTCTGTATGCTTTGATTTTTATATCGGGGTTTATGTCAAGCACACGCTTTGCCGCAACATCGACCTTGTATTCGCCGATAGTTGAATGCAACGCTATTATCTGCCTGTTAAGGTTCGTCAGGGCAACTGTGTCATTGTCGATTATATCCAAAGCACCTATCCCAGAACGTGCAAGAGCCTCAACTGCATAGCCGCCTACTCCACCTACTCCGAATACCGCAACACGAGCCTTTGCGAGCCTTTCCATTGCTTCATCGCCGAAAATAAGCTCACTTCTTGAAAATTGTTCGTTCATATTCATTCTCCAATTTCGGGATTTTCTTCGCTTTCAGTTTTTTCACTTTCAAGGATAACGATTGCCTGACTGTACATTTGCTGATATCGTGTTTCAAATTTGTTTATGTTATAGTCAATGATGCCTTTCATAGGGTCGTTAAGGGTAACGATATCATAGCTCATATTGAATCCTGCGAGGACAAAGCAATGCTCATTGAGATACCAGTCAAGCTTTTCGCCTGTAGCATTATCGTACCAGCTTTCATAATATTCAGGCTCAATCATTCCGTCCGTTGCCCAGCATATGACAGGTATTCCCTCTGCAAGATAATCATAAAGCACATCGGGGTGTGAGCCTGACAGGTCTATCACGTCATAGCCGCCGCCGTTATCCTCAATGTAGCTTTCAGCCGCTTTTATAATAGCATTCGCAAAGCAACCGTATCCCCTTGAAAATGGGTCGCCGATAAAATAGTCGAAAAAGCTGTCCTTGTAAAGCAGATCGTCCTTATATTGAGCATTTCCGCCCTTTGGGAGATAATTCTGCGCAAGGTCTACCTTATCAGCGTCAAATCCGAGATAACGCAGATATATCGTGAGAGCGGTTATTTCACAGCCAACAGGCAATTCAGGATTTTGCAGGATATTTTCCATATCAATATAAACGGAATTATTGTCATAATCCTTACGCTGGCGGCTTGTTATCACTGTTCTGCTCGTTTCACCCTCTGATTCCGTTTCAGTCGGAACGGTAGTTACAGTCGGAGCGTCTGTTACGTCATTTATATCGAAAACATAGGAGCTTTCCCCGACAGTTGTTGTTTCTGTCGGGGAAATTTCTGTTTCGGAATAGATAGTGATAATATTTTCGGGGATATTTTCATCAACAGGCTTTGCTTTTTTTATGACCAGTACTATTACCGAAGCTATTGCGGCTGCCAGTATAAGGCATACGGCTGTCAACGCAAGCCGTGTTATCATCTTATCCAAGGCTATCTCCTTAATCAGATAAATCTGAAGCTATCGAAGTTGAAGTCAGTACCAGGCATAAATACGAAGCTTACAGATGTTTTTCCGCTGATTTTTTCAATGTCAAAGGTCTGCGTGCCGTAATCTATGGAGTGAAGGAAGTCAACAAGAGCGGTTCTCTGAACTCCGCAGTCATCGTAGCGAATTTGGATAGCGTTTATCTCATTCGGAGTACTGCCGACAATCTCGACCTTTGTTGCACCCTCGCCGAAATCAAGCTCGCCGAAGTCGATAACAACGTTATTTCCGATATTAACGACCTGATGTCCGCTGACCTCGAACTCATCTCCGTAAATATTCTCGAACGAAGCTGCAGGAATACCGCTGAACGGATTATTTGCCTTTGCAAAGGAGAAGCCGCCGAAGATACTGTTATCCTTGAATACGAAATAAAGATCCTTAGTGCCGCATACAGGCTTTGCAAGGGTGAATTTAGCAGGATGAGGCTTATCCCAGCCGTTATTATGCGGGAACATAACCGTTTCAATAAGAGTGCCGCCGTTATCGGGGTTGCCGTCATAAATTTCGATAGGAACCTCACGGTTGCAGTTGTTTCCGATATAAAGCGTGAGCGAGGAAGAACCGTTTTTACCAAATTCTACCTCATTGAAGCCGATAACAGTTCTTGTCCTCATACCGCCTAAAGCACCGCCGTCCATAATGGTAACAGGCTCGCTTGAATATTTATAAATGCAGGCAGGAATATCATCATATGGGCTGACAGAAGCCTGACCAAGACCTGTAACGTTGAAATCAAGCTCGGAAATGACCTGCGGATATACAGAGCCGTTGTTTCCGTAGATTCGGAGGGTGAATTTACCGTCACCCTTTGCAAAAACGCTTACAGTACCGTCATCGTTGACCTTTGAATCGGCGAAATTGACAACAACTCCGCTTTCGCTGACTGTTTTGCAGGAAATATCGGAGAAATCGGCATTTTCGGGGAGTATTTTATATTTTACAGCAGCTGTTTTTTTGTTTTCGTTAAGCTCACAGCCGTCAATGTATTCAGCTTCTATCTTTCTTATCGGGATAAGTTTTCCGTCAACGGTATTGTCGTGGGAAACCTGCTCAATAAGATTATCACAGCATACGTCGGAGCGACCCTTTACGTTGATTTTCACATTTGCAGATGTCAGACCGTTGGAGGTGACCTTGACATTGATACCGCCCTCGCTGTTATCCGAGGAAACTATTGCAAGGAGCTTGCCGCTGAAAAGCTTTCTTGTATCGGTTTTGTACTGTTCATAGTCGGTGGAATCGCCGTTGTCAAGACCGAGAAGTCTGCCGCTTCCGCTGACCTCGACAGTAACATAATTTCGGGCATTTTCAACAGGATAGCCGTTTTCATCATCGACTGATATTTCAATGAATGCAATATCCTTGCCTCCCGAGAGGAGTTCCGTCCTGTCAGATTTTACCTTTAACGAATGAGCCTCGCCGAAGCTATGCTTTATATCCTCTGCGGCGATGTTTCCGTTTTTATCATATGCAACGACTTTAAGCTCACCCTTTTCATAGGGAACGCTCCAGTTGAAATGAAGCTTATTTCCGTGAGCATGGTCGATAGTCTGCTTACCGAGTGATTTACCGTTGAGGAAAAGCTCCGCATCATCAAGGGTGGAATATGCGACAACATCTATCATCTGACCATCGTTGAAATCCCAGTAGGGAAGAAGATGTATCATAGGCTTATCTGACCATACGGACTGATAGAAATAATAAGCGTCCTTGGGGAAGCAGGCGGTGTCCATCATACCGAAGAAGCTGTTTTTACTGCTGTAAGGAGTAGGCTCGCCTATGTAATCAATGCCTGTCCAGACGAACTGACCCGCACAGAATTTCCTGTCACGATCCTCGATCCAAGCATTTTCGGCAGGCTTGCCCCATACAACACAGCTGTTGCCGAGAGAGGAGCATTGATTATCGTCATGAGTAAGGAGCGGCTTTGAAAGTGGGAAATGATATATGCCACGGCTTCTTACCTCGGAGGAGGTTTCACTGCCGTAGATGACATTTGCAGGGTATTTTTTATGATGCTCGTCATAGCAGCGTTCGGTGTAGTTATATCCTGAATTTACGAGATATTCGCCGACCTTCTGAGCGTTTTCCCATTCGATGTAGTTCGAGCCGATAGTAACCTCGGCATGATTATTATAATCAAATTCACGGACATATTCCGTCAGCATTTTGGCAATTTCAAGACCGTGTTCGGAAGCGTGTGTATCGTAAATTTCATTGCCTATGCTCCACATTATGATACAAGGGTGATTTCTGTCACGCTTTATCCAGCTTTCAACGTCATCGTGTGCGGTGTCCTTGAAAAATCTTGCGTTATCGTAATCGGTTTTAGGAAGCTCCCACATATCGAAGCTTTCGCAGTCAACTAAAAGACCAATTTTATCGCATATTTCCAGAAGCTCCCTTGCAGGCATATTATGTGAGGTTCTGATTGCGTTAGCTCCCATTTCCTTCATACAAAGCAGCTGACGTTCAATAGCTCGCTTATTTACAGCAGAGCCGAGAGCACCCATATCATGATGCAGGCATACGCCCTTCAGCTTCATATATTTTCCGTTAAGAGAAAATCCCTCGTTCGGGTCAAGCTTGAAATTCCTGAATCCGAATGTGGTTTCGTATTCGTCAATTATTTCATCGCCGATGTAAAGGCTTGCTTTGAGTGTATATACATTCGGATCGTCAAGGCTCCAGAGCTTATAATTCTCAACTGTAAAATCAGCGTTTTCAGAGCTTGCAACAGCATTGTTATTTCCGTCAAGGACGGTATAAGCTACCTTATCAAATTCGCCGACAGCCTCCATATCAACGTGAACAGAGCCGTTATCGGGGTTTGAGGTCACATAAAGTCCATTATTGAGTATATGAACCCTGTTTGTTTTTGTGAGATAAACGCTTCTGTAAATTCCTGCACCTGAATACCAGCGTGAGTTAGGGGAAACGAAGCGAACCTGAACCATAACGGTATTTTCACCGTCATTGAGCAGGTCTGTTATATCAAAGGAAAATGAGGAATAGCCATAATGCCAGTCGCCGGCTTTTTTGCCGTTGATATAAATGGTGCTGTCCATATAAACACCGTCAAAATCAATTGAAAAAACGCTGTCGCCCTTGCTTACGGAGAAGCTTTTTTTATACCAGCCCTCGCCGTTTTTGTAAAGGTTATTTGTATCGTAAATAAGCCAGTCATGAGGTATTTCCACAGGCTTAAAAACGCTTTTTGCGGCGGTATCATAGCCTGCACCGTTTTCAAGCAGAGCAAATTCCCAGCCATTGTCAAAATTTACAGTTCTGTTATTCATAATATATCCTCCCGATGAAAAAATTGGGGTAAACATACTGTAATTATAATACTTTTATGCCTGATATAAATGGATTTTTTGTTAAATCTGCCGACTTTTTTTATTTTATCAGCAATTGACAATTTTTTACAATGGTAGTGATGTAATATTGAAATATGTTAGATTTAATCGGGTGTCAAGCCTGTTCATTATTGTAGGGGACGGGTCGCCCGTCCTCTGAAAATCAGGTTTAATAAAAAGGAAGTGAAAAAATGCCTGTAAAAACAGAAGCAAAGGAAAATATGCTCACGGCATATATAATCGGTGATATCGATCATCATACCGCCGCTGAAATACGGACAGAAATTGATCTTGAAATTGAAAAGCTCCACCCTGAAAGGATAATCCTCGATTTTTCCGAGGTCACATTTATGGACAGCTCGGGAATTGGTCTTGTTATGGGACGATACAAGGCGGCAAAGCCTTATGGCGGCAAAATAATCGTTTCGGGAGCGTCACAGCAGATAAAAAAGGTTATGAAGCTTGCAGGACTTGAACGGCTTGCAGAAATTGAATAGGAAGGAATAAAAAAATGTCTGTAATAAATGAACTCAAATTTTCATTCCCATCGGATAGCAAAAACGAAAGCATTGCAAGAATGTGCATAGCCGCTTTTGTTTCGTCCGCCGACCCCACTGTAAGCGAGCTTGCCGAGATAAAAACCGCCGTTTCCGAGGCTGTCACGAACAGTATCGTTCACGGCTACAGAGGTACGCACGGCATTATAACCGTTCACGCAAAGCTTCTTGACAAAAGCAGGCTTATCATAAAAATATCAGACAAGGGCTGCGGCATTGCCGATGTTGACAAGGCAAGAGAGCCGCTTTTTACGACCGCTCCCGAGGAGGAACGTGCAGGACTTGGCTTTGCGGTAATGGAAAGCTTTTCCGATAGTATGAGCGTGAAAAGCACAGTCGGAAAGGGTACAAGCGTAACTCTGCGGAGGACATTGAGCATACATAGGTCTGACGCTGGCTCTGATGAGGACTGAAATATGAATAAAACCGAAGCCGATAAATTTACAGAGGAAAATCTCGGACTTGTGCGGCTTTGTGCCAACCGATTCCGAGGAAAGGGAATTGAATATGACGATCTTTACAGCACAGGCTGTATCGGGCTTATAAAGGCTGTCAACGGCTTTGACAGCGAGCGTGGAGTGCGGTTTTCGACCTATGCTGTTCCTGTTATTCTTGGCGAAATAAAGCGGCTTTTCCGTGACGGCGGCTCTGTAAAGGTCAGCAGGAGCGTTAAGGAGCTTGCACTGAAAATAACAAGACTGCGTGATGATTTCTGTCGTGAAAAGGGGAGAGAGCCGCTTATTTCCGAGCTTGCAGAGCTTGCACAGGTCAGCGAGGAAAGCGTTGTTGAAGCGGTTTGTGCGGCACGTCCTCCATTATCCCTGACGGCGAGCGATGATGAGAGCGATTCGGGGCAGATAGATGTTGCGGTCGAAGCCTGCGATGAGGAAATGACGGAAAGGCTGTCGCTTTATGCCGCTTTAAGCGAGCTTGATGAAAAGGACAGACTGCTTATATATTATCGTTATTACAAGGATAAAACTCAAAGCAAAACAGCCGAGCTTCTGGGTATGACGCAGGTCCAGGTTTCTCGCAGGGAGAAAAAGCTCCTGCTTGCATTAAGAAGCTTCCTTGAAAACTGATATAATTGCATTGTTTTTTATGTGGTAATTCGGGCTTTTTTGTGTAAATATCCATAATTGCTTTTAAACTATTGATTTTTGTGGAGAAAAGTGTTATTATTTTAACGAACTAAGGAAGTGCGTGAAAACGTACAGAATAACGCTGACTATTCTTATTGTTATTTATCGAAAGGAAAGTGACTATGACATACGAACAGATCGTTGCCAAGGTAAAGGAAATTATGGCAGGTAAATCTGCCGCTGACTGCAAGGAGCATATCGCCGCAGAATTCCATATCACAGGCGAGGGCGAGGGTGCTTTCTATGTTGAAGTGAACGATGGAAAAATCGCAGCCGAGCCTTACGAATATTATGACAGAGATTTTTTTGTTACCGCTTCTGCTGATGATATTATCGCTTTTGCAGAGGGCAAGTCCGACAATGTTAATATTGACGGAAATAACGAAAAGGCTGATTCCTTCAAGAAGCTTTGCAAGGCTGTAAAGGCTGCAAATACTTCCGCAAAGGCTGCTTCATCGAAGCCTGCCGCTAAGTCCACTTCAAAGGCTTCTTCCAAGTCCTCAAAGAAAAAGGGCGGAAAGAAGTAAGAACTGAAAATATGATAAATAAAAAAGCCTATGGCATTCGTTTGAGTGTCATAGGCTTTTGTGGTTTATTTTGTTTGTAATTTTGTGTATTCGGGACGGGAAACCCGTCCCCTACATTTTAAAAAACGAGTACTCTTGAGGCGATAAAGAAATAAACCAGAAGTGCGATTGCGTCAACTATTGTCGTGATGAACGGCGATGCCATTACCGCAGGGTCAAAGCCGAGCTTTTTTGCAAGCATAGGCAACACACAGCCGACAAGCTTTGCAACAAGTATAACAAAGAAAACGGTCAGTGAAACGATAAATGCAACAGTTGCTCCCTTTTGGTCGAAAAGCATAACCTTGGCAAAAACAACAACCGCCATTGTCGCCGCACAAAGCAGACCAACACGGAACTCCTTCCATATAACACGAAGAATATCACGGAATTCAATCTCCTGCAATGAAAGACTGCGGATTATCGTTACCGAGGACTGCGAGCCTGAATTTCCGCCCGTGTCCATAAGCATAGGAATAAAAGCCGTCAGCACAGGCACAACGGCAAGTGCGGCTTCAAAATGCGTAAGTATCATTCCTGTAAATGTTGCAGATATCATAAGCAGCATAAGCCAAGGGATTCTCTGCTTCCAGAGCGAAAATACGCTTGTTTTAAGATATGTTTTGCTTGAAGAGGATGGGAGCATAGCACCCATGATTTCCATATCCTCCATATCCTCGTCACGGATAACGTCCATAGCGTCATCGAATGTCAGAATACCGACAATTCTTCCGTCGCCGTCAACGACAGGGATAGCCGCAAGGTCATATTTTGAAAGCATCTGTGCCGCAGTTTCACGGTCATCATGAGTATTAACGCAGATGAAATTTGTTTCCATTATATCCGAAACAGGAGTTTCATAATCCGAAACAAGCATATCAAGAAGCGAAACAACACCTAAAAGCTTGCGGTTTTCGGTAATATAGCAGGTATAGACCGTTTCCTTTGCAAGACCGATTTTTCTTATCTGGTCAAAGCCCTCTTTTACAGTCAGATCCGCACGGAAATAGACAAATTCCGTAGTCATAACCGAGCCTGCGCTATCCTTGGGGTATTTCAGCAGTTCGTTTATCTGATTTCTTGTTCCTGCATCGGTGTTTTTGAGTATTCTTGAAACAACGTTCGCCGGCATTTCCTCGATAAGGTCAACGGTGTCGTCCATATAAAGCTCATTTATGACATCGTGAAGCTCCTTATCTGATAATGCGTTTATCAGCACACGCTGTAAATCGCTGTTCATATAAGTAAAAGTATCAGCGGCAGTTCCCTTGGGAAGAATACGGTATAAAAGCGTAAGCTCACGCTCACCGAGTTCATCATATTCGTCAATTTCCTCAACGAGTGCGGCAATATCCGCAGGGTTCATATCCGCAAGCTCTGATTTCAGCTTTGCAAAATTCCTTTCGCTGATAAGCTCAACAGCAATATCTTTTTCCATAAAAATTCCTCCTCATCTTTCGAAAAGTCATAGCTTTCCTGTAAAAATCAAAAGCGGGAGGCATAAAACTATAAAGAGTAAGATTTA
>CAYOAV010000013.1:12550-14807 GCA_964402055.1 uncultured Ruminococcus sp.
GTAGAATATATTGAAAAAGATATTCATTGTGAGTTTTGAGGAGGTGAACGCAATGGCAACTTCAAGTATCACTAAAAATTTTGTGGTTTTCGGTAATAAGCAGGCAGAAGTATTTGCCAATGCCGTTGAGGAATCGTTCAATGACCTAAGACCCGAACCCAGCGTGAAATTACACAAAGTAGAAACGAAGGAAGAGCTTGAAAAATTAATCAAGAACTGGAAAGAAGCACATAAATGATATGAATAGTTACAATAAAAACCGCAGGGTACAAGTTTTAAACACGGTATCCTGCGGTTTATTAATTTCTGATTGCTAACTATCAACTGTAAACTGCTTACTGCTCTTTTAATGCCAAAGGCTTTACGGATGAACGGCGGAGGAGCAATGCTGTAATTATGAACATAATCAGGAATGCGGCAAGGAAAAACAGCGTGCCTTGTCCGAGATTTCCCATTTTTGATGTATCGACGCTGATGCCTGCGGCAGTGATTACCTTTAGCCAGAAGGAAATAAGTGCTTCATCGCCGAATGTGATATTTATTCCGAATGTTGGTATAAAGAAAATGAGTATGATTATTGTTACCGACACCCACTTAGGCACTCTGTATGAAATTGAAGCTAACAATGCTCCTGAAGCGGCAAGTGCGGAGTAAATTATAAAGCTTACAAGGAAAAATCTTACTCTTATCGCAAAATCGCTCATACCGCCTTGTTCAAGAGCGTTTTTCGTGCCGTAGATTGAAGCTGCCCATATTTCAGGCTGACCTGTAATAATTGAGATAAGCGGGCAGATGACAGAGCTTTCTATTGCCCCCACCAGCGAGAATACAACCGATGAAGCCGCAAGCGACACGCAGGAGGACAGCCTTGATACACCGTTCGCCGCCGCCGTGTTTACGAAATCGGAGGTGTTGGAACAAAGCATTATAAATATCACAAATCCGCATACGCTGTCAATGCAGTTCATTGAGATATTTTCAAATGAAAGCTCGCCGCCTGAAATCATAAAATTCAGAAACGCTGAAGAGAATATTATTGCAAATATCCATATCGCACAATAAACAAGCGATTTAAGCATTTTTTTGAGCTGATATTTTGTGCAGGCTTTGATACCGTTTAATGACATAATAAATTCCCCCTTATGAATTTGTAAGCTGGATAAATAGCTGTTGAAGCGGCATTGGTTCGGCTGTTACTCCCTCGGGAAGTTCATCGGGTTCGCCGAGCATATACAGCGATGTGAAGCTTGCAAGTGATTCGCCGCCGATGATTTTCTTGTTTTCGGCATATTTTCTCACAATCTCATCTTTTCCCGAAATTATATATCCCATATTTTTAAGCTCGTCAGCGTCCTTGTCGAAAAGCAGCTTTCCCTCCTTGATTATGATAGCTCTTTCGATAAGATTAGCCGATTCCTCGATAAGATGAGTGGATATAACATAGGTAGCAGGCTTTTCGTTATAGCGGCTGACAAGCTGCCTGTAAAACATATCACGGTGGTTTGCGTCAATTCCCAGAACAGGCTCGTCAAGCAGAACTATTGAAGCTCCGCAGGAAAGAGCGTTTATGCAGGAGGCTATCGTGCGGTAGCCTGTTGAAAGCTTGTTCAGTTTTTTCTTCGGGTCAAGCTTATAATCTCCGCAAAGCTTTAAAGCATATTCCATATCGTAATCGGGGTAGAATAATGCGGCAGTTCTGAACATTTCGGATATTTTCATTTTCGGGTCATAAAGCAGATGTTCGCTCATCATATGTATTTTCCCGAGAGCCTTGTCATTGTCGGTGATTTTTTCTCCGTCAATAAGGACTTCGCCTGAATCTGCGTAAATTCTTCCTGAAAGTATGCCAAGGAGAGTTGATTTTCCTGCACCGTTCCTGCCGAGCAGACCGTAAATGCAGTTTTCCTTTAATGTCAGCGAAACATCGTCAAGAGCGAGAGTCTTTCCGTAATTTTTGCTTATATTTTTAATTTCAGCTACGCTCATTGTCATCACAGCCTTTCTCAATCATATTTATAATTTCATTTTTTGTGATTTTAAGCCTGTCAGCCTCGTTTATCAGCGAGGTAATGTATTTATCATAAAAATCACGCTTTCGTTCATTGCGGATAGTCTGCTCCGCACCGCCCGATACAAACATACCAAGTCCTCTTTTCTTGTAAATTATTCCCTTTTCGACCAGAATATTCACGCCCTTCAATGCCGTTGCGGGGTTGATTTTGTACATAGCGGAAATTTCTGTCGTTGACGGTATCTG
>CAYOAV010000013.1:14907-39517 GCA_964402055.1 uncultured Ruminococcus sp.
TGAAAAACCGTTCTTGACATTTCTTGTATAATAAAGTATAATAGAAGTATAATTTTTATTTTTGCTGAACAGAGAATTGTTATTTTCAACTGTCGGCTCGGAAAGGAAGTTTTTTATGGGACTTACTCTTGCAGAAAAGATTCTTAAGGCTCACGTTGTTGACGGCGAGTTCGTTAAAGGAAAGGAAATCGGTATCAAAATCGACCAAACCCTCACGCAGGACGCTACTGGTACTATGGCTTATCTCGAATTTGAGGCAATGGGTGTACCAAGAGTTAAAACAGAACGCTCTGTTGCATATATAGATCATAACACTCTCCAGTCAGGCTTTGAAAACGCTGACGACCACCGCTTTATCGGTTCTGTTGCCAAGAAGCACGGCATTTATTTCTCACGTCCTGGTAATGGTATCTGCCATCAGGTTCATCTTGAACGCTTCGGTGCCCCTGGTAAAACTCTTATCGGTTCTGACAGCCATACTCCGACAGGCGGCGGTATCGGTATGATCGCTATCGGTGCAGGCGGACTTGACGTTGCTGTTGCTATGGGCGGCGGTGCATATTATATCACATATCCTAAGATTGTTAATGTTAAGCTTACAGGCAAGCTCTCTCCATGGGTTGCCGCAAAGGATGTTATCCTTGAAGTCCTCCGCATTATGTCCGTTAAGGGCGGTGTTGGCAAGATAATCGAATATACAGGCGAGGGCGTAAAAACTCTTTCCGTTCCTGAACGTGCTACCATTACAAATATGGGTGCGGAGCTTGGTGCAACTACTTCCATATTCCCCTCTGATGAAATTACAAGGCAGTTCTTAAAGGCTCAGAAGCGTGAAGATGTTTGGCAGGAGCTTTCCGCTGACGCTGACGCTGTTTATGATGAAACAATTGAAATAAATCTTTCCGAGCTTGCACCTCTTGCGGCTTGTCCTCATTCTCCCGATAATATCAAGTCCTCCGAGGATTTAAAGGGAATGAAGATAGATCAGGTCTGCATTGGTTCATGCACAAACAGCTCGCTTATGGATATGATGAAGGTTGCATATATCCTTAAGGGCAAGACTGTTCACCCTGATGTTTCCCTTTCAATTGCTCCTGGTTCAAAGCAGGTTCTTAATATGCTTGCTCAGAATGGCGCTCTTGCCGACATCATTGACGCAGGTGCAAGAGTTCTTGAAAGTGCTTGCGGACCTTGTATCGGTATGGGTCAGTCGCCTAATTCAAAGGGTATCTCACTCCGTACCTTCAACAGAAACTTCGAGGGACGTTCGGGAACAAAGGACGGTCAGATATACCTTGTATCGCCTGAAATGGCGGCTTATTCCGCAATCAAGGGTGAGCTTGCAGACCCGAGAGAGCTTGGTGAAATGCCTGAATTTAAGCTCCCCGAGGAGTTTGTTATCAATGATAATATGATCGCCGCTCCTGCTGATGAGGCTGATATGGATAAGGTAGAGATTTTGAGAGGTCCTAACATCAAGCCTTTCCCCAAGACAAGTCCTCTTGCTGACAGCATTGAAGCTAAATGCTCGCTTAAAGTTGGCGATAATATCACAACAGACCATATTATGCCTGCAGGTGCAAAGATACTTCCGCTTCGTTCAAATATTCCTGCAATTTCCAAATTCTGCTTTACAGTATGCGATGAAAACTCCCCTGAAAGAGCTGCAAGCTACGGAAAGAGCATTATTGTCGGCGGTGCAAACTACCGTCAGGGTTCCTCCCGTGAACACGCTGCACTCGCACCTCTCCACCTTGGCGTAAAGGCTGTTCTTGTTAAGAGCTTCGCAAGAATACACCGTTCAAACCTCATCAACGCAGGTATTCTCCCTCTTACATTTGTAAATGAAAATGATTACGATAAAATCTCGCAGGACGATGTTCTCGAAATTGCTGACGTTCGTGCGGCTGTTGAGAGCGGCAAGTCCGAGCTTATCGTTAAGAATAAAACAACAGGCGAGGATATTCCTGTACTTTGCGAGCTTACAGGCAGAACAAAGGATATAATTCTTGCAGGTGGACTTCTCGATTATACAAGAGAAAGCCTTAGTAAATAAGCAAAAAATGTGCTGTTCAAAATGCGGTATTGACTGCGGAAATTGCAAGCTTAAGGATGAATACGGCTGCCTTGGCTGTGATAAAATGAACATCGGATATTGGGGCGAAAAATGCGAAATAAAGCAATGCTGTGAGGATAAAAGCCTTGAGCATTGCGGCTTATGCCCCGAATTTCCGTGCGAATTACTGCTTGATATAAGCTATGATACAGATATGGGTGATGACGGTGAGCGTTTGCTGAATTTAAAAAAATTGGCAGACCAAAAGCGTGAAAAAAGGGAAAAAAGAGAGAAAAATTATCTTTTGGGAGCTTCTCTCGGCGGAATAATCGGTGCTATTATCGGTACATTGCAGGGTATGACGGCGGCTTTTGTGACGGCTGGGTTTATAATCGGTACAGGTATCGCCCTTTTGCTCGATAAAGGGGGCGGGGATAAATGAGCATTGATAAAAAACAGCCGTTTTCACTTGGTTCTGACGTTATAAAATATTTTGCCGCACTTGCGATGCTTGTTGACCATATTGCGTGGGGCTTTGTCGATACATATTCGCCGCTTGGGTTTATTATGCACCTTTTCGGAAGAATGACTGCCCCGATAATGAGCTTTTTTATTGCGGAGGGTTATCATTATACAAGAAATGTCATCAGGTATCTTCTGCGGCTCGGGATTTTTGCGGTAATATCGTGGTTTCCGTTCATTTATATGGAAACAGGCAAGCTACCGCTCATCTTTGAAAACGGACAGCTTGTTGCTTTTTACCCTATGCAGAGTGTTATTTATAGCTTTTTCCTTGCGTTGCTCTCGCTGAAGGCTTCACATTCTGAAAGGCTTGACGGCAAGGCGAAAGGTGTTATTCTGATAATATTATGCCTGATTGCAATGCTTGGCGACTGGTATTGTCTGCCGATATTATGGGTGCAATGCTTCGACAGGCATAGGGGCGATTTCAGGAAACAGGCTTACGCTTTTGCAAAGGTTTCACTCATAGTTATAACGGTGCTGATAATTTCAATGGGCGGCGGATTCCTTGGAAATTGCTTCCAGTATGGAGTTCTGCTTGCTTTGATACCGATTTATTTTTACAACGGCGAAAAGGGCAGGGGAGGAAAATTCAACAAATGGTTTTTCTATGTTTTCTATCCCTTGCATATGCTTGTTATTGGCGTGATAAAATATATATAAGGAGTGCTTAAAATGGATAAAATTAAAATGACTACACCGCTTGTCGAAATGGACGGCGATGAGATGACCAGAATTATATGGAAGATGATAAAGGATATCCTTATTCTTCCATATGTTGACCTTAATACCGAGTATTACGACCTCGGACTTGAAAACAGAAACGCTACGGACGATAAGGTTACAGTCGATTCCGCAGAGGCTACAAAGAAGTACGGAGTTGCTGTAAAATGTGCAACAATTACTCCGAATGCCGCAAGAATGACCGAATATAACCTTAAGGAAATGTGGAAGTCGCCTAATGGCACTATCAGAGCTATCCTTGATGGTACAGTTTTCCGTACACCTATCATCGTCAAGGGCATTACTCCATATATCCCAACATGGACAAAGCCTATCACTATCGCACGTCACGCTTACGGCGATGTTTATAAGAATACCGAGCTTAAGGTTGCTGAGGGTGCAAAGGCAGAGCTTGTTGTAACAAATAAGGACGGCAGTGAGGAGCGTTCGCTTATCCACGAATTCAAGGGTACGGACGGTATCATTCAGGGACTTCACAACACAGATAAGTCCATTTCAAGCTTTGCAAGAGCCTGCTTCAATTTCGCTGTTGATACCAAGCAGGATCTTTGGTTCGCTACAAAGGATACTATCTCCAAGAAGTACGACCACCGCTTTAAGGATATTTTCGCTGAAATATATGAAAATGAATATAAGACAAAATTTGAGGAGCTTGGAATTGAATATTTCTATACGCTCATTGACGACGCTGTTGCAAGAGTTATCCGTTCAAACGGCGGTTATATTTGGGCTTGCAAGAATTATGACGGAGATGTAATGTCCGATATGGTTGCAACCGCTTACGGTAGCCTTGCTATGATGACAAGCGTTCTTGTATCACCAAGCGGTGTTTATGAATATGAAGCCGCTCACGGCACTGTTCAGCGTCATTATTACAAGCATCTTAAGGGCGAAACAACCTCTACAAACAGCGTTGCTACGATCTTTGCATGGTCAGGCGCATTGCGTAAGAGAGGCGAGCTTGATAATAACAGCGAGCTTATGCGTTATGCCGATAATCTCGAAAAGGCTACTATCCAGACTATCGAGGACGGCATTATGACAGGCGACCTCGAAGCTCTTTCCTCCATTCCGAATAAGAAAAAGGTTGATACAGAGGCTTTCCTTGTTGCTGTAAACGAGCGTCTTGCAAAGTTAATGTAATCGGGAGAATCATATAAATGCAGAAACCAAAAAAATCCGAGATATCAGCCTCGGTGATAAAACGTCTGCCGAGATATTACAGATTTATAGGCGAGCTTATAAAACAGGGAGCTGTTCGCAGTTCATCGGGTGAGCTTGCGGAGAAAATGTCGCTCACCGCTTCGCAGATAAGGCAGGATCTGAACTGCTTCGGAGGCTTCGGTCAGCAGGGATACGGCTATAATCTTGTTGAGCTTCAGAAAGAAATAGGCAAGATACTCGGTATTGACAGAGGATATAAGGCGGTTCTTTTCGGTGCAGGAAACCTTGGAAAGGCGATAGCCTGTCATATGAATTTCGGCGAATACGGCTGGGAGCTTATCGGTATTTTTGACAGCGATTTGCGTAAGGAAAATGAAAGCGTTGCAGGGCTTCCTGTAATGCACATCAGCCGAGTGGAAAGCTTTATTATTGAAAACAGACCCGAGATAGCGATACTCTGCATACCGAAAGCGGCGGCTCAGGAATATGCCGATAAGCTTGTTTCGCTGGGGATAAAAGCGTTCTGGAATTTCAGCCATTACGACCTTACCGTTTCGCATAAGGATATAGTCGTGCAGAATGTTCATCTTGGCGACAGTATTATGAGATTATCCTATGGATTGACTGCATTTGAAGAAGAATAAAAAAATCACCGCATCGTCCTGAAATGGGCGGTGCGGTTTTGCTGTGTAAAAAAATAGTTGACAAAAATATAAGAATGAGTTATAATGGAAATGACATCAGATGATATTATGCAAATTTTTTAATAAAGTGCATATACTATTTATTATGGAAAGGAGATATTTATTATGGCAACAAGCACATTTGAACGTAAAATCGCTTTTGATGATGAAAACTCTATCAGACGATTTAACAGAATTATGTCCGATAAAGTAAAATCCAAGCCTATTTCCGTATCTCCATACACACAAGAAGAACGAAATAGGAGTGAGCAACTATTAAAACAAGCACTCTTGACAAAATTTGACAGTAATGATATAATATTCCTGTAGAGAATGTGTTGGCGTATTTTATTTGCCCTTTCTTTAGACGTAAAATAGGCGGTATACCTCTCAACCATCACCACGAGGGTTGGAAGGGAGGTTGAATTCATTAACCTTTGTGAAATATTTTGCAAAGGAGCGTGATGGTTATTTCAATCGAGTTGATTTGCATGATTCTTAGCACGGCGGCATCTGTCGTTTCTGTTATTGTCAGCATTTTTAATTCTAAAAAGAAGTAATCCGCCTAAATAGCAGTTAGGCGGATTATGGATACATAAATATTCACAATTTGTTGAGAGCTATCGTCTATCCGACGCACTCTCTACATCTTTATTATAACACTTTTAAAGCAAATGTCAAGTGGTTTTTATAAGTTTTTTGAGGTATGAAAATTGCAATATAAACTGTACAACACGTTTTTTGTGCAAAATAACCATTGATTTTATTCTTTAAATATCATATAATAAAATAAAGAGATAGTTCATTGATTTGAACATCTCAAATGTTTGTCGCAGCTAGATATGCGACTAATAAATAATCTAGTTCAAATGTTTGTCGCAGCTAGATATGCGACTAATAAATAATCTAGTTCAAATTCAGCCCCACTTTTTAGTGGGGTTTTTTAATTTGTAATTTATGATTTCAATAAGAGGAGTCGCCTTTCCCAATGGTTTTCAGAACGATTTCCTGCACCACGGGACGGGCGACCCGTCCCCTACGATAGACGCAATTTGCAATGTGCAATTGTTGTTCAAAAATCATACATTATCAATTGTTAATCTCTTCCTCTTGACTTTTTTTATTTAATGTGATAAAATGTAAACAATTACATATCATTCTTATGCGGAATGTCATAACTGCAAAAAATCGGGACATAAAAATTGCAGTTAATGATATACCGCGATTACTTTTGAAAGGAAACCTGCTATGAAACTAAAGAAATTTCTTTCCTCAACCGCCGCCGCAGTGCTTTCTGCCGCAATGCTTTTGACAGGCTGTGGCAAGGATAACGTTACCGATGACGATATTGAGGAAACAACTACCACCGCAAAGGTCACAGAAGCTTCGGCCGCAAGCGAAAAGAACGACCTTACCGCCGCCGAGGTCACAAGGCTTATGGGCAACGGTATCAATCTCGGCAACACTATGGAGGCTTACGGCCATTCCAACTATGTGAGCGGAAACGTTGACCCGACTTCCTTTGAAACCTCATGGGGTCAGCCTGTCACAACCAAGGAAATGGTCGAGGATATGAAAAATATGGGCTTCGATACCCTCCGTATCCCCGTGGCATGGACTAACGGTATCAATTTTGAAAGCGGCGATTATACCATTGACGAGCGTCTTATGAACCGTGTCGATGAAATTGTAAATTATGCCCTTGACTGCGATATGTATGTTATCGTCAACGATCATTGGGACGGAAGCTGGTGGGGAATGTTCGGCTCGGAGGACGAAGCTGTCCGTGAGCAGGCTATGGAGCTTTATAAGTCAATGTGGACGCAGATCTGCGAGCATTTTTCCGATTATTCCTATAAGCTCATATTTGAATCTGCCAACGAAGAACTCGGTGACAGGCTCAACGACAGCGATATCACAGGCTCAAAGGGCATTTTGACAACTGATGAATGCTATGAAACAACCAATATGATAAACAGCGAGTTTGTAAAGCTTGTCCGTTCAACAGGCGGCAAAAATGCCGACAGATTCCTCCTTCTTGCAGGCTATGATACCGATATCACCAAGACCTGCGATGACAGATACATCGTTCCCGAGGATTCCGCTGAAAATAAGCTTCTCATCTCCGTGCATTATTATACACCTTGGGACTACTGCGGTACAGAGGGCGTGAACCAGTGGGGCTCTCCCGATGATTACGCTGAACAGAATACCCTTTTTGAAAAGCTTACACGCTTCACCGAACAGGGCTGCGGAGTTGTTATCGGCGAATATGCCGTAATGGGAAAATCCACCAAGCCTGATACCGATAAATTCTATAATAATCTTCTTGACAACTGCGACCTTTATAATTACTGCCCTGTCCTCTGGGATTGCAGCGACCTTTACTGGAGAACCGTCCGTAAGGTCAAGGACGAGGCTATCGCACAGATCTTCAAGGACAGACAGCAGTCAAATGAACCCGAAGATATAGCAGAGGTTCAGTCTGCCGCAAGAGCAAATATGGATAAGGCACTTGAAGAAGCAGAAAAAGCACTTGCTGAAATAGTTTCACTTCCTGCAACGGACGATACGGCAGTTGCATGGATAATGTTCCAAAGCTCTGATTATTCCGTAGCATATAGCGTAGGCGACCAGTATGACCCAACAAATATGACAACAGGAATTATCGCAAATAACGTTGAAGTAACAGGCGAGGGCAGTTATACCGTAAGCCTTGACTTTACCGATATCGGCGGTGCAAGAGGAACAGCGTTCTCCGCACTTGGAATTTACAACGGCGAAAAATTCTTCCCCGATTATTGCATAAGCATAGACGAGGTAAAAATAAACGGCGAGGCATACGCTCTTTCGGGCAAGGAATATACCTGCTCCGATGATGATAACTGCACAAGAGTAAACCTCTTCAACCAGTGGGTAAATAAAATTCCCGATGAAGCAAGACGTGCAGACGGCGACCTGGCAGATGTTTCCGCAAAGATACTTCAGCTTAACGACAGCTACAAGATAGATACACTTGAAATTACGTTTACTTATTCAGTTAACGATTAAAACCTAAAAAACAACAAAATAAAAAAAATCTAACTTTTTTCGAATAACCCCTTGACATCTTTCCTAAAAAGTAGTACAATTATTATGGGTTTGAAAGTGTACAACCAAGATAGATCGGACGAAGGATCTATGTAACATTTAACATCCCATTGTAATTTAATAAGAAAGGAGTGTGGAAATATGCATATAGCTTGTTTGGACCTTGAAGGCGTGCTTGTTCCTGAAATATGGATCGCATTTGCAAAAGAAACTGGAATCCCTGAGCTTGAAAAGACCACCCGAGATGAACCTGATTATGATAAGCTTATGAAATATCGTATCGGTATACTTAAGGAGCATGGCCTTGGATTGAAGGAAATTCAGGACGTAATTGCAAAAATCGATCCTATGCCCGGAGCAAAGGAATTTCTTGATGAGCTTCGTTCCTTCACACAGGTTATCATTATTAGTGATACCTTTACTCAGTTCGCTGCACCGCTTATGAAAAAGCTGGGTTGGCCAACCATCTTCTGTAACAGCCTTGAGGTTTCTCCTGAGGGCGAGGTTACAGGCTTCAGAATGCGCTGTGAGCAGTCAAAGCTGACAACTGTCAAGGCTCTTCAATCGATAGGCTTTGAAACAATAGCCAGTGGCGATAGCTATAACGACCTTGGTATGATAAGGGCGAGCAAAGCAGGCTTCCTCTTCAAGAGTACAGACAAAATTAAGAGTGATAACCCTGATTTGCAGGCATTCGAAACTTATGATGAGCTTATGAATGCCATCAAAGCTGCAATTAATAGCTGACCGTATTGCACTTAACAATAAAAGTTAATAATTGACGTTCAGCGGTTGTTTATCAACAATAAAAGTTGGTTTACAATTCATACGAATATTCACCCTATCCTTAGAATTAATTTAATCAAATCTCAAGTTTAATTTAAAACTGTTAATCTCAAACTAAGGGCTTGCAGAACTAATCTCAACTGCAAGCCCTATTTTTTTATAATTAGCAATTAAAAACCGCAGTGTACCCGAGAAAAAATCTCAACAAAGTACCCTGCGGTTTATTTATATTTCCAATTACATCAATTGCAAATTGAATTAAAGCAGCTTCATTCCGTTCTGTTCGCATTCCTTAACCATTTCAGCTGGCCAAATAGAGGATTGAACCTCGCAAATATGTGCCTTTTCAAGTATAAGCATACAAAGCCTTGACTGTCCAATGCCGCCGCCGATAGTCAGCGGAAGTGTACCATCAAGAATGCCCTTGTGGTAATCGAACTTCATTCGCTCCTCACAGCCTGTTTCCTTAAGCTGCTTTTCAAGAGCCTTGCTGTCAACTCGTATTCCCATTGAGGAAACCTCGATAGCCGTGTCAAGTGCATTGCTCCAAACGAACAAATCTCCGTTGAGCGACCAGTCATCATAGTCGGGAGCTCTGCCGCCGTGACGGATTCCGCTCTTAAGCAAGCCGCCTATCTGCTTGATGAAAACAGTTCTGTGCTTTCTAGTGATTTCCTGCTCACGCTGTTCGGGAGTAAGCTCGGGGTACATATCCTCAAGCTCCTGCGATGTGATAAAGAAAACCTCCTGATTGATATTCTGCGTAAGCACAGGGAAATCCGCCTTTACAAGCTCCTGTGCAAGATAAATTGCGTGTGCGATCTTGCGTACAGTTTCCTCAAGATACTCCTGTGTACGCTGTTCGGGCAGGATAACCTTTTCCCAGTCCCACTGGTCAACGAAAACGGAATGGAGATTATCCACCGAATCATCACGCCTTATCGCATTCATATCGGTATAAAGGCCCTCGCCTGCATTGAAGCCATAGCGGTAAAGTGCCATTCTTTTCCATTTTGCAAGCGACTGAACTATCTCCGCCTCGTTCTCCATTTCCTTAAGGTCAAAATGAACCTTTCGTTCAACGCCGTTAAGGTCATCATTGATGCCGCTGTCAGCCCACACCATAAGGGGAGCGGTAACTCGTTCAAGACCGAGAACCTTGGCAAGCCGTCTTTCAAAGGTGTCCTTACAGAGCTTTATTGCTCTCTGCGTATCTCTTAAATTCAGAGGAGAAGAATAATCCTTCGGAATTTTAAGCTGATACATAAAAACTGCCCCTTTCGTTTTTCACTTTTTCATAAATTCAAATCCAAATCGGATAATTTATCTTACACAACCAACTGTTCTTGGATAAAGGATAACATCTCTGATGTTGGAAATTCCTGTAACGTACATTATCATACGCTCAAAGCCAAGACCGAAGCCGCTATGCGGAACTGAACCGAATCTTCTCAAATCGAGGTAATCCTGATAATTTTCGGTAGACATTCCCTTTGCCTCCATAGCCGCAAGGAGCTTGTCAAGGTCAGCCTCACGCTCGGAGCAGCCAATAATTTCGCCAATTCCAGGAACGAGGAGGTCGGTAGCCGCAACAGTTTTTCCATCGGGGTTCTGCTTCATATAGAAGGACTTTATCTCCTTAGGATAATTTGTAACGAAAACAGGCTTTTTGAGTACCTGTTCTGTGATATACTTTTCATGCTCTGTCTGCAAGTCGCAGCCCCATTCAACAGGGAACTTGAACTCAACGTCAGCCTTTTTGAGAAGCTCAATAGCGTCAGTATAATCAAGAACCGCAAAATCTGAAGAAGCAACGGATTTAAGCTTGTCGATAAGACCCTTTTCAAAATGCTGCTCAAAAAAAGCAAGCTCATCGGGGCATTTTTCAAGCACAGTATTAATGATATGCTTAATCATTTCCTCGGCAATTTCGATAATATCGGGAAGCTCTGCGAAAGCGACCTCGGGTTCAACGTGCCAGAATTCTGAAACGTGACGAGGAGTATTGCTGTTTTCTGCACGGAAGCTCGGGCCGAAGGTATAAATTTTACCGAAAGCCATAGCGGCAGTTTCGCCCTCAAGCTGACCCGAAACGCTAAGACCAGCCTTTTTGCCGAAGAAATCATTTGCATAATATTCTTCTCTGCTCTTATATTCATCGCTGTAACCGATAGTTGTTACCTGGAACATCTCGCCTGCACCCTCGCAGTCGCTGGCGGTGATGAGAGGAGTATTAACGTAAACATAATGCCTGTCCTGGAAGAACTGATGTATTGCACTTGCAACGATTGAACGAACACGGAAAACCGCATTGAATGTATTAGTTCTCACACGGAGGTGCGGCATTGTACGCAAAAATTCGAGCGTATGACGCTTTTTCTGCAAAGGATATTCGGGAGGGCATTCGCCGAGAACCTCGATAGACACTGCGTTTATCTCAACACCGTCCTGCTTAACAGCTGATGGAACGAGAGTACCTGTAACTCTCAGAGCAGAGCCAAGCTTAACATAAGCGGATGGGTCTGCGATAACAGCTTTATCAATAACTATCTGAAGATGCTTAAGGGAAGTACCGTCATTAAGCTCAATAAAAGCCATATTCTTGGAATCTCTTGATGTACGCACCCAGCCGCACACCGTTACTTCCTTGTTGATATATGAGCTTTCGGTCATTAATTCGATAAGATCAATATGTTTCATACTATCCAGCTTTCTTTTTTTACGATATTTTTATTATACACTTGAAAATCTCCATTGTCAAGCATATTACAACGATTTACTCAATATTTTTGATATTTTTTGCAATTTTTAAAATCATTTTATGCAAAATATCAAGTTTATGTGTTAAAAATCCCTACAAAATGAAATTTTAGGGTGATTATATTACAAAATTGCAGGCTATTAGCATTTTTATCCGAGATAATCTCTCTGCTTATCCGTAAGGGAATCTATCTCCATATTCCAGAAGCGTATTTTCCGGCTTGCAACTTCATTATCAATATATTTCGGAACATCTACCGTCATTTTATCCGAGCAGATATTTCCCTTATTCTTGACAAGATGAAGTGCGGAAAGAGCCTGAATTGCAAAGCTCATATCCATAATTTCGGCAGGATGTCCGTCACCTGCGGCGAGGTTCACAAGTCTGCCCTCTGCGATAACGTTTATCGTATTTCCGTTTGAAAGCTTATATCCCATAATATTTTTTCTTGCAGGCTTCGCTTCAACGGCAATTCTGCGGAGTGCGGCAACATCTACCTCAACATCGAAATGCCCTGCGTTACAGCAGATAGCTCCGTCCTTCATCGCATAGAAATGCTCTTCGGTGATAACGTCGCAACAGCCTGTTACCGTTACGAAAAAGTCGCCGACCTTAGCCGCCTCGCTCATTTTCATAACCTTGAAGCCGTCCATAACAGCCTCCATAGCCTTTATCGGATCGACCTCTGTTACGATAACCTCCGCACCAAGACCCTTTGCTCTCATTGCAACGCCCTTACCGCACCAGCCATAGCCTGCGACAACAACATTTTTACCTGCAACGATAAGATTTGTAGTCCTGTTTATTCCGTCCCATACAGACTGACCTGTACCATAGCGGTTATCGAAAAGGTGCTTGCAGTCGGCATTATTAACAAGAACCATCGGGAATTTAAGCTCCCCAGCCTTATCCATTGCAATAAGGCGGATAATGCCTGTTGTAGTTTCCTCACAGCCGCCGATAACGTCAGCAATTTTGTCGGTATATTCCGTGTGGATAAGATGAACAAGGTCGCCGCCGTCATCGATTATAATGTTAGGACCCACCTCGATAACACGGGAGATATGGCGGTGATATTCCTCATCAGTAGCACCATACCACGCAAAAACGTTAAGTCCGTCATGCACAAGAGCCGCCGCAACATCGTCCTGAGTTGAGAGCGGATTACTGCCTGTTACATACATTTCCGCACCGCCTGCGGCAAGAACCTTACAAAGGTATGCTGTTTTCGCTTCAAGATGAACCGAAAGGGCAACCTTTATTCCCTTGAAAGGCTTTGTTTCGGAAAATTCCTTTTCAATGCTTCTGAGCAGCGGCATATTAGCCTTGACCCAGTTTATCTTCATTTCTCCGTCCTGCCAGAGAGCTTCATTTCTTATTTCACTGTTCATATTTTTTATTCCTTTAATTAATATTCTCCCGCTTCCTCGGGCTGCTTATCCGATTGCTGTATTCCAACAAGAGTATAATCATCTCCACGCTTTGAAACGGTGTAATAAACGTATTTTTCAGGCTTTGGAGTATCATCGCTTGTCAATGTCAGCCATGATGGAGTAGGCGAAACATATCCGACAAGCACCGTGTAGCTTTCTCCGACCCTTGTTATCTCCTCAATATACGGCGAATAGGTAAAATACTTCGGATTTGCAGGAATACGATAGGATTTTATATCCTCATTATAATAGAACTGAACATCCGAGCCGAGTATTGATTGATGCTTTATGGTAAGTCCCTGTCCGAAAAGCTTTGCGGCGTGCTGTTCAACATCAAGCTCGGGGACGGTTATTATATCGAAATCCGCTTCATATTTGGTTTTATCCTCATAAAGGATTATATCCCATATTGCGGCGGTTATGACCGTATCACTGCGGAGCTTGACTGTCTGGTCGAACGGTGCAGGGTCGCAGATAACAACAGGATAGATAAACCTTGCAAATTCGGTTTTCTGCTGTGTATTATCGGCAAAATCCTTGAATTTATCGATAGTGAAGCTGACCGTGGAGAAAAATCCCACTATCGCAAGCACTATTATTAATGCTCCGAGAATGAGGAAACCTCTTCTCCTGCCGTTTTCAGTCACGGTTATAGGCAAATCAGGCTCCTGTTCAAGCCTTGTAAGCTCTGCCATTTCCTCTGAGCGTTCATCAAGAGCATCATCAAACATTCTGCGTATGCTTTCGATGGATTCATCACGCTTTTTCTCCTGACGCTCTCTCATTTCACGCCTTTTGCGTTCGTTTTCCCTCTGTTTCTGCTTATCGGCGGAATTACTGGAGCGTGGAGTTTTTTTAGCCTTGGATTTTTTCTTATCCTTTGATTTAACATAGCTGTCGTAATCAAAGATATCCTTATTTTCGTTCATATTATCACCTTAACTGCGTATCTGACCATTGCCGCCGATGAGGAACTTGACCGAAGTAAGCTCACGCAGACCCATAGGACCTCTTGCATGGAGCTTCTGTGTTGAAATTCCTATCTCCGCACCCAGTCCGAACATTCCGCCGTCCGTAAATGCCGTTGAAACATTGACATAAACAGCCGCAGAATCGATTTCCTTTTTGAAGCGTTCAGCGTTTTCAAGGCTGTTTGTGACTATACATTCAGAATGATGAGTTGTATAGCGGTCGATATGCTCAATAGCCTCATCAAGCGAGGAAACTACCTTGACCGAAATAATATAGTCAAGAAATTCCGTTGCGTAATCTTCCTCCGTTGCAGGAACAACGCTTTCACCGAGGATAGCCTTTGTCCTTTCACAGCCTCTTATCTCGACATTTTTCTCGTCAAGCTTAGCCTTTATCATCGGGAGGAATTTTTCAGCAATATTTTCATGCACAAGCAACGATTCAACAGCGTTACATACCGAAACACGTCTTGTTTTTCCATTATTAACAATGCTTACAGCCATATCAGGGTCAGCCGTTTCATCAACGAACACATGGCAGTTGCCTGTTCCCGTTTCGATAACAGGAACTGTCGCATTCTGCTTGCAGGCACGGATAAGTCCTGCTCCGCCTCTTGGGATAAGAACATCAACATATTCCGAGCATTTCATAAGCTCTGCGGAAACCTCTCTTGAAGTATCCTCAACAAGCTGGATAAGATCCTCGGGCATACCGCTTTTCTTAAGAGCATTTCTCATAATATCGCAAAGGCATTTGTTGGAATTGATAGCCTCCTTGCCGCCCCTTAAAATGACAGCATTTCCTGCCTTTAAGCAAAGCACAGCCGCATCGACCGTAACATTAGGACGTGATTCAAAAATAATAGCTATCGTTCCGAGCGGAACACGGATCTTTGTAATGCTCATACCGTTAGGGCGGATGCTTCCGCTTATTGTTTCGCCTATCGGGTCTTCAAGCTTGATAACGTCCTCAACTCCGTCAGCAATGCCATTGATTCTATCGGCAGTAAGGCGAAGTCTGTCCTGCATTGACTCGCTCATACCGTTTTCCCTTGCGGCTTTAAGATCCTTTTCATTCGCTTCAAGGATAACGTCAATATTTTCACGGAGTGCTGAAGCAATTTCAGAAAGTGCGGCATTTTTTTCAGCTGTTCCTGCATTTGCGGCAGCTCTTCTGCAAGCCCTTGCACGGCTTCCAAGCGTTTCTGCATAATTCATAGTAGTATCTCCTTATTTTTCAGTAGTAAATAACGTTCCGACAGGCTTTCCGTCAAATAAATCATAAAGCCTTTCGGGATATCTTCCGTTGAGAAGCACCATATCAATTCCGCCGTTCATAGCAATCTCTGCGGCATCGAGCTTGGTTATCATTCCGCCTGTTCCAAGACCCGAAACAGCGTCGCCTGCCAGAGTACGGATATCATCGTTTATTTCATTCACAACAGGGATAAGCTTTGCGTCAGGGTTGATATTCGGGTTTGAATCATAAAAGCCGTCAATGTCTGAAAGAATTATCAGCAGATCAGCCTTTGCAATTATCGCCGCATATGCACCGAGCGAATCATTCTGACCAATTTCAAGCTCAAGCTCATCAATAGCAACCGTGTCATTTTCATTTATAACAGGGATAATTCCTCTTGAAAGAAGCTCCTCCATAGTGTTGACTATGTTCTGCTTTCTTGCACCCTCAATGCTGTATTTTGTCAGAAGAAGCTGTGCAACAGTGAGGTTATACTGACCGAAAAGCTTGTCATACATATACATAAGCTCACATTGTCCGACAGCCGCACAAGCCTGCTTTATGCGTGTTTCCTTAGGACGCTCCGTCATACCGAGCTTTGACCTGCCAAGAGCGATAGAACCCGAAGAAACAAGCGTTACCTGCTTGCCGCTGTTCTGAATATCGGCGATTATTTTCACAAGCTTTTCCATTCTGCGGATATTGAGCCTGCCCGTGCTGTGGGTAAGCGTGGACGAGCCAAGCTTTATAACGATTCTGTTTTTGCTGTTGATATCAAACATAAAATATTCTCCCTTTAATTCACCGTATTTATAGGCTTGCCATTGATAAAAGCTTCAAGATTTTCCGCAACTGTTTTCATAAGACGTATGCGTGTTTCAACAGGCGACCATGCAACGTGCGGAGTTATCATACAGTTTTTTGCACCGAGCAGAGGGTTATCTTCCTTCATCGGCTCTTCCGAAACAACGTCAACTCCAGCGGCGGAGATAATGCCATTATCAAGAGCATAACGCAGGTCTGCTTCATTCACAACAGGACCTCTTGCGGTGTTGATTATCATAGTGGTAGGCTTGCATTTTTTCAAAAAATCAATGCTGCATATTCCATTTGTTTCAGGCGTGAGCGGACAATGGAACGTGATAAAATCGGATCTTTCCGCAAGCTCATCAAGTGAAACGAAGCTTACTCCGTCCTCATTTCTGACGGTTCTTGTATGTACGATAACATTCATACCGAAAGCTCTGGCTATCCTTGAAACAGCATGACCTATCCTGCCATAGCCGACGATACCGAGCGTTTTTCCGTCAAGCTCAACCGTTGGAAATTCAAATGCCGAAAAGGACGGCGAACGTACCCAACCGCCGTTGTCAACAAACGAAGCATAATCATCGACCCTGTTTGCATAACGAAGAATATAAGCGAAAACCTGTTGAGCAACAGCCGAATCGGAATAAGACGGCACATTGCAAACGGTAATACCAAGCCTGTTTGCGGCATTTATGTCGATATTGTTAAAGCCTGTCGCACAAACTCCGATATATTTCAGATTGGGGCATTTTTCCATAATTTCAGCAGTAAAAGGAGTCTTGTTGCAAAGAACAGCCTCCGCATCGCCGATATTTTCAACTATCTTATCAACAGGAGTAAGCGGAAACTCACGAACCTCGCCCAATTTACGGATATCATCAAAAGAAACGTCCCCCCGTGAAACGGTAGCCGCTTCAAGCATAACAATTTTCATTTTTTTCATCACAAGCCTTCCGATTTTTCAAATAATTAATCACATTATACCATATTTAAGCAGTTTATTCAATAGAAAAAAGAAAATTTTCACGGTATTTCAACGAGTGAATTAATTATTAACAAATAAAAAATAACGGTGCGGTTTTGTTTTGTGATAATCAGGTGTAAATTTAATAAAAATTAGGCTATTTACTTCCATTTTTTTAGATATTGTGATATAATATATCCATAGGTTTATCTTTTTTGCATTGTTTTAGGAGTTTTTTTGTGAGAATTAAGAAAATGCTATGTTCACTTGCGGCTATCGGCGTTATCGGGAGCGGCTGTGGTTTGATTTATGCTTCACAAGGTGCAGAGGAAGGCTCTGACGCTGATATGTCTGCTGAAAATGCTTCATCAGCACAAAAAAATGTATCGGATTTTATGAACGCTCTTGTTTCGCATAATAATGATGAGGTTGCGAAAATGGGCGGTTCGCAGTCATATGGTGCGTATGCCTTTCTGGATAATGTCGGCTTTGACAGCTGGGAGCTTGTTTCAGAAGAAGACGGCATTTACACGGTCAGGCTTAATATTTCCGAAAGTGCCGAGGAGGATTTTCCTGTGGGAGAGAGCCTTTGGACGATTAACGCATCGGACGATGAGGGCAACCTTTCTTCCTTCTGCCGTGTGACGGAGGACGCAAAAACCGTCCTTGCGGACAGCGTTTCAAGGCTTGATGTGAGCAATGCCGTGAAGATGTGCTATGCGTTTACATCGGAATTTGGCTGGATAAGCAGCGATGAGAGCATTATTACAATAAGCGGCAGGGAAAAGACCGTTGAAAAGGAACGCTTTATTGACGATTTAATAAAATTTTGTGCATATTTTTCAGGCGATGACGAGCTTTCAGAAAGTGATGTGGATTATTCTGCAGAAAAGCTTTCGGAAAGTGCGGAGCGGCTATTAGGTATAAAGGAGCTTGATTTTACAACTCTTCCGTCCTATAATAAAGTAAAATCCACCGTTTCAAGCACTCGAACAAGATATAGCTGGGGCTATGCCAAGCTTGCCGATGAGCAGTTTTCCGATGGAGCATATCGTGTGAGCATTGATTGGTATTCCGATGCAATATTGCTTGCAAAGGCAAGGAGCATTGATTATTACCTTGCGGATAATTCCGATGGCTCGATCAGGCTCGTATCAACAGATGAAACCTTTAACAGCGGTGAACCTATTGCGTTTGTTACTAAGGCGGAGTATTGAAAAACAACATATAAAAAATCCCCCGATAAAATCGGGGGAAATTTTTATCTATTATATGTTATCGTACTTTTATATGTTATATTGTTTAAATTGGGAATGAATTTGTATTGATCGGTTTGAAATCTAAAGGTATAGGAATTGTATTTGCCGCCTGAAATTGAATCAATCAAAGAAAATTTTACCGTTTCAGTAAAAGGATTGTCGTCACCGTTAAAAAATGTCAATTCAAGTGATTTTAATGTAACACTATTTGAATAACCATTATGAATGTTGGTTTCTACGACTAATTTTCCCGTATCAAATTCATAATGAACATTTTTTAAAATAACGTTAACGTTGTTGGATTTATAGTTATCATTGCTGACATTATATTCTTTAAACCATTTTTTTACTGGTACATATGTTATCCCATCTTCATTTTCGGTTAAAACAAACTCAACATCATCATCTTCAGTGTATTCTATTACAGTACCGTCTACATTTATTGTTCCTATAATAACAAATTGGTAATAATCGCCAAGCTTGCCAACAAAATTTGTTGCAGTATAATCGTAAACATTTCCGTCTTGATTTTTAAATTCTTCTGACGAAAAATAACTGTTTGCAGCTTTCAATATTTTTTTAGGGTTGTTTTCATTTCCTGATAGCGTTAAAGGTGTACTAAAGAAAATTGTTTTTATAAGAATAGCCGCTATTACCGCAATTATTATCAAAACAGCAAGCTTGCGTTTATCAATGTTATTGGCAGCAGCTGTTGAATCAGCGGCAATAATCTGATATTGCTCGCTTACAGATGAGCCGCATTTTGGACAGAAATTTCCGCCGTCCTCAATTTTTGCACCGCATTTCCCACAAAACATACCTATATCTCCTTATTTATCCAGTTTAAGGATTTCTTTTTTCTTCTGCTCAAATTCTTCCTGCGTTATTGCTCCCATATCAAGAAGCTCTTTAAGCCGTTTGATTTGTTCAAGGTCGGAATTATCTGTTTTTGGTGAAGGTGAATTCTGCGTTTCAGAAGCAGAATTAACGGGTGATGAATTTTCGGCTGTGATGTTATTATTGATAGAGGAATCGGGAAGGCTGGGTAATGAAGGAATCTCATTGGTATTTTCCTTTGACTCTCCACAGCCAGTGCAGAATAAGCTGTCTGCACTATTATTATATCCACATTTAGAACAGTGCCAGAGATTTGAGCTTGAAGGATTGCTTACTGTATTGTTTTTGCTGAAACCGCATACTGAGCAGAAAGGATCATTTTCGCTGTTTTGTTTTCCACAGGATGGGCATTTCCATTCTGCAACGGATTTGACAGCATTAACTGTTGGTATTGAAGAATTATTGGTATATTTATTCACCGTCTTTACAACGGCAGTCTGAAATTCCCTGAAGGTTGAAAACTTTAATGCTATAATTCCAAAAACTGAAACAATGAGTGAGAAAATCGGGAAATTCAGTCTAAGATGTTTTATACCATCAACATTTGATATAATGAAGGCGACATCAAAAATTATTATGTAAGCAACCTGTACGATGTTTGCGAAGGTCATAGCACGGAAACATTTTCTTGCTCTTGTTTCAACCTTGTTGCCCTTGATAAGAAGATTGAAAATACATCCGATAAAGCATATATAAGCAACAAAGGCTGCAATTAAGGATATAAGATTGCCAAAGCCTATATCACATATTGCAAATAGAACAACATTTTTTGCTTTCAGAGAATTTTGAAAGGAATTTTGTATTTGATTAAAACAAGCTATCATTTCATTAAACTTACTAAATGGATTTAATTTATCACTAAATAAATTAATAATCGGATGCTCCATAGATAAGGCAAAATTAAAAAGGGCTGTTTTAAGATTTTCAATAAGATTGTAAAGATCACCTATAATCTTGTCAATACTTCTCTGTGGAATGCCAAAGCTGTCCATATTCATTTTTAAACCGATCATTGATATTATGTCAAAAATAATCCATTTGGTTTTGTTTGATTTAAACATATTATACCTCTTTCATACATAATTTAAGCCAACACCGTACAGCTTCATCCCAATAATTTCACGCAATATGCACACATTGTCCTGCACGGTGTTGTCTATAAAAACAATTATATCACAATATGTCGCTAATTGCTATATCAATTATAACTAAAAGATAGTATTAAAATGTGGCTGTTAGTTATATACTATGATAAAGAAATATTGCTTTACAGGATGGTATAATTATGAATTTGATTGAAATAGGCGGCAGAATAAAGGCTCGTCGGAAAAGCGTTGGGCTTTCGCAGGAGAAGCTTTCGGAAATGGTGTTTGTTACTCCGCACTATATCTATGAGATAGAACGCGGCTCAAAGGCGATGTCGCTCGAAACGCTTATGAATATTTCCAAGGCACTTGGAATTTCGGCGGATTATATTATTTTCGGTGACAGCTCTCATGGCAGGTCGGATGCTATAAACGCACGGATTTCAGCCGTTTTCAAGGGCTGTACGGACGATGAAGCCGCACTTATGCTCTCGGTTGCGGAAAGTGCTAAAAATGCTGTCAGACAGCGTGAGCCTTAAAAAATCACCACACACCTTTTTCGGGTTATGTGGTGATTTTTCATTCGAGCCATATTTTGATACGGCTGTTTTTTAAAAGCTCATCAAAATCAGCGTTTTCCAAAAGCTCGGGGCAGGAATGACGTATTTCCGCATAAATCCCGAATATATCCGAGCCGTTTTTTATCGCAGATTTTAAATAAACGCTCCTGCAAAGCTCACGGATCTGCGATTTTACATCGGTAACAGCTTCTGCGTTTGCATTTTTTTCAAATTCCAGCCTTATATCAGCTTTTATAAGCAAATTACCCTCGTTATTTTCAGCTGTAAGCTTGCATTTTGCGTTTGTAACAAATACTGATGAGCCGCTTTTTGACGTGAAAAGCAATCTGCCGTTTTTAAGGCTGTCCGAAAGGATGATTAGTCCTTTCATTTCGTTTTCGTCAAGGGTATAGGCTGTATTTTCGGTTTTAATTCTGGCAGAATTGCTGTTTATTGTTGGTATCGCCGCACCTCCCGAGGGCAGAAGCTCTGAAATTATGATATCCGAAGCGTTTATATGGAAAAAATTTCCGTTATCATTTTTTACGATATCGGTTATCTGGCTGACGGTATATTCTTCAAGGATTTTTTGCGGTTCATCGTTGAAAAAAACAGGGCAGGAGAGCGGAACGCCATTTTCCGTCAGATATTCAAGCTCCTTTGACGGTGAGCTTATTCCATCGCCTATGATGACTGCCTTAAGCTGACCGAAAAAGACTTTTTTCCCCGAATTTGCAGTACATTTATCTATTGCCGCACCTATATCCGTTCCGCTTCCGCTTATGCAGAGCTTATCGCCGTTATTTCCGTTCGGCTGATATAGCTGAACAGCCGCAGTATAGATATTTTCAGCTTTATTTATGCCCATAATTTGTGCAAAGGCACGTTCGCTTACCTCAATTTTACCGGAACAGCCGCTTAATGTTAATGCGGCAAGCATCATAGCAAACAGCTTTTTTTTCATTTTTTATCACGCTCCTTTAAAAGTATTATCGCAGGTATGACCGCAGCAAGAAGCAATTGCATAATTCCTCCGCAAAGTATACTCTCCGTGAGGTAATGTTCGCCGAAAATTGCCGCTGTAAAAAATACAAGTACCGCAGAGATATACATTTTTTTATTATGTCCCATTTCGCTGAATAATCCGTCAATTATGCAAAGGAAAACCGAAATGCTTATGACGGCGGAAATCGTCCAGAGTATCAGATAAAGTGCGTCATTATGGCGGAAAAGCTCCGAATCGGTGAACGAGCCGACCGCAAGGAAAGGATAATCGCAAAGGTCGGCATAGTCACCGAGAACGCCTGTTATAAGTGCGGTTACAAGTGCTGTCACGGCAAGCTTTGCCGCAAGGAGAAGATACAAGCCCTTTTGCAGACCACTTCTGACGTTTTTCATAAGATATGCCGCTCCGATAATTTCGCCGTTGCGTATAAGCTCATCCGAAACAGCCTGCATAAGTCCGTTATTATCACAATAAAAATTCCGCAGATGAAAGGAATTACTCGACTGAACTATCATCAGCAGGAGCATTGCAAGAAATGGTATAAAAATAACAACACTGCTTCGTGCAAGTCCCTCAATTCCGCAATATGCACAATATCCGCATACGATAAGCAATGCCGCAAGCGGAATAAGCCTGTTTGAAACGTTGAATCCGCTGTCAAGAAAATTCACATAGCGGACGCTTTGACCAGTGCAGAGCGTTACAAAAAACAGCAGATATAATATTTGTGAAAAATATCCCCAGGGTTTGCTTTTTTCGAAAATTATTTCGGTTACGCTTTTATCGGGGTGCTTTTTATTGAGGATAATAAGCGGAATAACAAGCAAGCCTTGAATTATGACTGTAATAATGATCGCCTTGAAGCGTATATCCGAACCCTGACCCTGTGAAAAAAGAGGGACATATGTCATTAACGAGAAACATTTTGATATCAGTAAGAGGAAAAAGAGCTGATAGCCGCTTATTTTTTTAGTCATTCTTTTCAACTTCCTTCATATTAACGCCGTTAAGCTGTTCAACGGAAAATTTATCTTTTTCCATTTTTTTGAAGCCAATTCTCAGCATAACATCACGCATAGCCTTTGGAGTGAATGGCGAAATCGGCGATAATGCAGGCGTTCCGATATTTTCCAGTGAGCATATATTGACGAGAATAACCGCCGCAAGCAGTGATAACCCGAAAATTCCTGCAATTCCTCCAGCAAGCACAGCCGCAAAACGCAGTATTGTAACAGGCTGATTAAGTGTGGGTATCACAAAAGATGATGTTACCGAAATTGCACATACAAGCAGAAGCGGATTTGATATCACTCCTGCCGAAACTGCCGCATCGCCTATGATAAGCCCACCGACAATGGAAACTGCACCGCCGACGCTTTTGGGCATTCTCACGCCTGCTTCACGGATAATTTCATAAAAAATAAGCACAATTATAGCTTCTAGCATAAGAGGTATCGGGGCAAGCTCCTCCGCCTCGCAGAGTATCATAAGCATAGTATTATTGAAAAGCTCTGGGTGAAAGGTCACGACCGCAACATAAATCGCAGGCAGGAAAACAGCCGCTAAAAATGCGATATATCTTATCCAGCGGATAAGCGTTGCATAATACGGACGGAATGTATAATCATCGAGCGTTTGGAAATTTTCTATAAAAAGTGCAGGAAGAATCACGGCGAAAGGAGTTCCCTCAATCATTACACCAATTCTGCCCTCAAGTATTTTCGCACAGAATACATCAGGACGTTCCGTTGTTGACGCTCCCGAAAAAAGGGATAGCTTTGTATTGTTAAGGAAAGGCTCAACATAACCGCTTGACAGTATCGTTTCAAGTCGGATTCCTTTAAGCCGTTTTTTTACGTCCGCAACAAGCTTTTTCGGAACACGGTCGGACATATAGGTCACGATAACATCAACATTGCTTACGTCCGTGATAGGGAAAAGCTCAAATTTCAGCAGAGGAGATTTTATCCTGCGGCGGATAAGGGACATATTAGTGCGGACTGTTTCGGTAAAGCCCTCATGTGAGCCGAAAATATTTCCCTCGGAGGAGGGTTCTCCGATACCTCGGACAGCATAGCCCTGAACGCCGAACGCAAAAGCCTTTTCCGAGCCGTCAATAAAAAGGATAGCGAAGCCGCTCATAAGCCTGCGGATAAGGTCGCCGTATTCATTGACAATGCCACGGTCGATAGTAAGGAGCATATGCTTGTCAATATAATCATAAACTCCGCAGTTTGGGGAATTTTCGGGGAGATTGAGCTGACTTAACGGATTAAGGATAAGGTCGGTTATAGTCGAGGTTGAAACCATACCCTCAAGGCAGACGAGGTTGCATTTTACATCTGAAATCAGAAAGGGGTTAAGCAAAAGGTCGGAGCATTCCGACATAATTTCCATTAATTTGCGGATATTTTCATCTATTGAATATGAAACACGGATTTTTTTGAATGAATTTGAATCAACGGTTGGCATAGCATCAGCCTCTCTTTCCTTTTAATGATAACCAATTTTTTCAGATTTATACATCAGACAATTAGGAATCATTTTCTGCGGAATTATTAACAAACTATTGTAGGGGA
>CAYOAV010000014.1:0-2557 GCA_964402055.1 uncultured Ruminococcus sp.
CCTCGACTTTTTTTATTAAATATTTAGCCATTGTTGTTAATTCATTTTTATCCATCTTATGATTCTCCTTAATCGTTGAAATATGCCGATATATTTATCCTACAAATATACTATTGCTCCCCAAATTAACTCCTGTATTTTCTGCTTGACCCGCACCCGAAATCCGTCGTCAGAAAACCTTGAAATATCCGCATATTTCAAGGTTTTCTTCCTAGGCTTTCGGTTGCGGTTCTTCGCATAAATCTTCAATAGTTAATTGGTGGAGCAATACTATCATCAAATCCACTAAGCAGAAATTTACCTGTAGGTAGGTAAACTTTTTCCACGTCTACATAATTCAATATAACTTAGGCAAGATGTCCCCCGTCTTTTCCATTTTAGTTTTAACATTAATACGACGTTCAGTCGGTATATTATCAAATTTTATGATGTATACTTGTTTTTCTTTATCAATTCCAGAAATCGCACCAACGCCGAATGCCTTATGATGTATTCTATCACCAACGGCAAACGGAAGCTTATCAATATCGAAATCCATATCATTCTCGCTTTTTTCAATTTCCCATTGAGCTTCAAAAATTAATTTCTCGTCAAGCTCCACTGAATAGGATAAATACTTCTTTTCAATATTAAAAATAAATCTCGATGGATAGCGGTAAGCTCCATCAAAGTTCTTTCCCTCTGAATCTGTTAAATACAGTTCATTTTCAGCTCGTGTAAATGCAACATAGGCTAAACGGCGTTCCTCTTCAAGCTCTTCACGTTTTCTGATTCTTTTTGACGGAAAAACACCTTCATTCATTCCGCATACAAAGACAAATGGAAATTCGAGTCCCTTTGCGGCATGTATCGTCATCATCTTTACTGTGTCCTGCTGTGTTGTCAAATCGGTGTTTGTATACAATGCTATTCTTGACAGATACTGATCAAGCGATACATCCTCGCCGAATGTAGCTTCAAAATCAAATATGGAGAATTTAAATTCCGCAAGGTTATCTAACCTTTCCTGCTCGCCGTTAGTGCGAAGATATTCTTCATATCCACTATCATTCAAAAGACGTGAAAGCGTTTCAGATAATGAAAGAGAGGTGTACTCTGTTGAATACCGTTCAATCATATCAACAAATTCTCTTGCCTGTGTTTGTTTAAAGGCTTCTGTATCAAGATTATCAACCAATGCGTCATATAAAGAACAGGAATGCTCGGCGGAATAGCTTTTCAGAAGCTCCATTTTTGCCTTGCCGATATTTCTTTTTGGCTCATTAATGATTCTTTTGAACGACAGATCATCTTTATATGCGATCAATCTTATATATGAAAGAATATCCTTGATTTCTTTTCTTTGATAAAACTGAACACCGCTATATAATGTATAGGGTATATTTTTCTGAATTAGTTTTTCTTCAATAGGACGTGACAGATAGTGTGCGCGGTAAAGTATTGCTATATCGCTCAATTTATTGCCTGCTTCAAGAATATTATTTATCTGCTGATATATCCAATCTGCCTCTGAAGTGCTTGTTTTTTCGTGATTATATATTACAGGAACATTGTTACCTTTCATTGATACAAGGTCTTTGGGGATTCTGTCACGATTCTTTTCAATAAGCGAATTTGCTGCATCAAGAATATTTGATGATGAGCGATAATTCTTGTTTAATATAATTGTTTGAGTATTCGGGAAATGCTTATCAAATTGATTGATAAAAGAAATGTCTGCTCCTCTCCAAGAGTATATTGTCTGATCTGGGTCGCCAACAACAAAAAGGTTTTTATGATAATCGCTCAATATATTAACTAACTCATGCTGTGGTTTGTCTATATCCTGAAATTCATCGACCATAATGTATTCCAGACGTTCCTGCCATTTCCTTCTTATTTCTTCACTTGATTCAAGAATATACAGAGATAGCTGAATAATGTCATTATAATCCAAGGCAAACATTTTTTTCTGATAATATACATAACCCCAGAAGATTTTATCTATAACATCATTCGCATTTATGTATTTATTATGCAATTCAGTGTTATCTGCATAAGTGAGATAATTATAATAACCAGGGTAAAAAATATTTTTATAATCAACTATATGTTTGCGAGCGTCAGCAAATGAAGAATCCTTTAATGACAAGCCTTGCTCTTCGTAGATTTCTTTAAGGATAGCTTCTGTATCATTCGTATCGAGAATCATAAATGTTTTTGGATAATTAATATAATGACCATCTTCTTTCAGCAAGCTTACACAAAATCCGTGGAATGTGCTTACAAAGCCGCAGTCATTATCACCTATCAGCTTGCGGATTCTCTTCTTCATTTCATTTGCCGCTTTGTTGGTAAATGTAACGCACATAATATTGGACGGAAGGATACCGAGTTCGTTTACTAAATATGCAAATCTATGTGAAAGCGCTCGTGTTTTCCCTGAACCAGCTCCAGCAATTACTCGTATATATCCCTCTGTCGTTTCAACTGCTTTCAGCTGTTCCTCATTCAGATTATCTGTTATAAAACTCATTGTAGTCCCTCCAAGCGTAATACTGTTCCCCCTGATTCAAGG
>CAYOAV010000014.1:2657-30574 GCA_964402055.1 uncultured Ruminococcus sp.
TTATAAAACTCATTGTAGTCCCTCCAAGCGTAATACTGTTCCCCCTGATTCAAGGCTTTATGTAGATTTTTATTCTATGTGTACAGATTATTATAAACTAAATTCGATTCCCTTAATATATACTATTTCCCATGATTACAACCTATTTACCATAATATTTATTATACCACTATTTTCAACAGCTTTCAACCGTTTTATATTTTTTCTCACGAAAATCAATTTTCAGCAATCACTCTCAAAATGTTGTCAGTGTCGAGCAAGCGATCAAGCATAATTTTAGACATAGCTTTCTTAGATTTTATGGGAAGTTGAATTAAAAAAATTGATAGCTGCTTTAATCAATGATGTTAAGCCATAAAAAGAAAATATTTATTGACAAATTCAAGCAAAGGGTATATAATATAGCTTGGTTAGGCATTGCTAACTTTGGCGTCGTTTGAAGCTTGGAAAAATTCAAGCCTATGAAAAAGCTGAACAGACCGCCTAACGCTCCTTATGACGGTTATGATGATACAGACGATACCGAGGAGAAAATTAAAAATTTTTAAGGAGGCACAAGGTAAAAATGAAAAAGTCCTATCACCCTCATAAAATGATTGTTCAAAGCAGATTTAAGGATTATTATAACGAATTAAATGAAAAAGATAAGCTTCAACTGACAACTATAATCATGCGTCTGATTGAGGAAAATCAAGAATACGCAGATTCAAAAAATTATGCTCATATGTGTAATCTTATCACATCTCTTGCTATGGTAATAATGCTTGAGGAAAACGGCAAAACACGCAGAGAAGCTGAGGATACCGTCGCTCAGGATATGTATAGATTTATAGAGCCGCAGGCAGCTTTTGTGCAAAAGCTTGCAAGCAACAGTTGGTTTGTCGGATTTTTGAAGCTGACTATGCCAATAAAATTTAAGAAAACACTAGGTTATGGCTGGAATGCAGAATTCCCCGAATGTCCGAAAGATACTTTTTCAATGGTTACTCATAACTGTATTTACCATCAGATATTCAGCAAATACGGTATGCCTGAAATGACAGCCGTATTCTGTAAGGTTGACGATATTCTGTATAGTGATCTTCCGAAAGCAGAGCTCCTGTACACGGAGCAGATAGGAACAGGCGGAAGTATGTGCGATTATACTTTTAAGAAAAGATAAAATTTAAAATTTGGAAAGAATCAGACTGCTGTCTTGCTTTTGGGCAAGATTGGCAGCCTTTTTTTCTTGGGATCTTTTTTACAGTTCCTTTTCTGCCCGATTATGTGATTACTCCATTATTAAAAAATATTTACAAGAGTGTTATGATAATTTTGATAAACTTGATAGAAAAGGGGATATTTCACTCTATATTGTGCGAAAGCAGCGTAAAACAGAGGTGCTTTGTAAAAAAAGTCTACTGACATTTTATATTGCAATTTTCATTCCGCATAAAATACAAAACTCCTTGACAAATTAAAAAAAAAGAGTTATAATAAATGTGTTATGCGGATGTGGCGGAATTGGCAGACGCGCCAGACTTAGGATCTGGTGTCCCCGACGTGCAGGTTCAAGTCCTGTTATCCGCACCATACAAATCCCCACCTGTCTTGATACTATGCTATCAGGTCAGGTGTTTTTTTGTATCTTTGACCTCGCTTGTTGCCTGTCTTAACGCTCTTGTAATTAATAATTATTTAAAAATTCAAATTCTCCCTCTTTTCAAAAAGAAATTTTCAATTTTTTTGAAAAAATCGAAAAATAATGCAGATTTGCATACCAATTTTCTGAAAGAATGTGTTATTATATTATTGAGCATAAGTTTGTTGATAGCTTTTTGATATTGTTTGAAATATGAACGCCGTTTTTTTTTTTTGAACAGAATTATAAAAGTTGTTGACATATTTATTCTCAAATGCTATAATTTAAGTGTATAAATCTGTATAATATTGCACTTGATTCGGTTTGTTGATTAGTTAGTCAGCAACATCAGGCTCACCGAAGCTGTTCCGATGATACAGATTAATACCAACTATTCCGAAAATTTCGGAAAATATAAAAACGGAGGGAAAAAGCATGAAGAAAAAATCTCTTGTAAAAAGAATAGTAAGCTTTATTACTGCTCTCAGCTTGTCGATTTCTTCTACTATCATGATCGTGCCTGCAAGTGCCGAAGATGTAAATTCTTTGCCAAATGCTGGTGAAACCTGTACTCTTGGCGGTGATGAAAATCCTTGCCCTGGCACATATTCATGGCAGGAAGATGGTGACAACCACGTTCTCCAATGCAATGGCACTACAGTTCATACAGTAGATGGTTCATCGCATGCGGCTGGCAGTGGCACAGACCTTGGCTGTGATATTTGCACTGCTTCTGATAATGAAGAGCAGAATGACACAACATTTACTGTTACCTTTACATCACCTGACGCTAACGGCAACACAATTGCTGTTAAAAAGGGAACAGGCGATGATGCTGTTGATTTAAGCAGCGATGGTACAGTTACATCGAACGATACACTCACAATCACTGCAACAGCAGCTGATAATTATGAGTTTAAGAGCTGGACTGTAAGCGGCGGTGATGTTGTTGATTCAACTGTTGCTGAAACAACTGTAACTAATATTACAGGCAATGTAACAATTTCTGCTGAATTTGGTGCACAGCAGGGCGAGAGCAGCTCCGAACCTCATAAGGTTGAGGTTGTTTATGTAGCTTCGGATGCTGGTACAATTTCTGCTGCAAATGGAACAGACTTTGAATCAGTTACAGCAGGCTCGAAGGTTTATTTTACTGCTTCACCGGCTGATTCTGACAATTATAGTATCAAAACAGACAAGGATACTTTTATTGTTGGAAAAACATCTAGTAAATCAGTTGAACATGATACTGATGATACCGATTATCAGAATGTTGTCTATTATTTCGAAATGCCTGATGAGGATGTAACAATCACTGTTGAGTTCATTCCAATTATAAAATGGACTGATAATAAAAATGGTACATACACCATTACATCTAATTATGGTTCACAAAAAGGCGAAAAATGTGAAGGTCTTTGGATAGACTATTCCGATTTGCTTATAAATGGTCGCACGGTTGCCGATGTGGATTCAATCACATTTACATATTCCTTTGGAGATAACAGCTATTTCGGAGGTCAATGCGGTATATGCGTTGAGCCGAACTGGAATTGGTATGTAGGCGGTAGTTATCCAGCAGGCTTCAATAACCAAGATCCTGATACCAAGGTTGAAAATGCATCATCTTCCGATACAATTACCTTTGATCTTTCTTCCAAAACAGTAATGGGTGATGGCTTTACTCTTGAGGTTTGGCAATCAGATCCAAGCTCTACAATGACAGTAAGCGACATCACAATCAATTTCAAGGAATATGACATTACAGCTGATAACAATATCGCAAATGGTTCTGTAAGCGTAGCTTCCAAAGCAGCAGTTGGCGAGGAAGTAACCGTTACAGCAACACCAACTGATTCTGAAAGCTATGAGCTTGATGAAATTATTGTAACATATACCGATGGCGGTGATACAAAGCTTGTTACAGTTACAGATGGCAAGTTTTTTATGCCTGCCGCTGATGTAAATGTTACAGCAAGCTTTGTTGCTAAGGGTTCAGAAGCTGTAAAGCATACCGTAACAGCTTCTACAGTTGCTAATGGTAAAATTGCTGTTAAGGACGGTTCAAGCTTTACAGATGTTGCAAAGGGTACTACTGTTAATTTCACAATAACACCTGACGAGAATTATTACGTTAGGAAGAGCAGTATCAAGGTCAAGTATGGTACTATCTCAGTCCCTGTTGAGGAACATACTGACGATGAGGGAAATGTTGAATACTATTCCTTCGTAATGCCTAATGCAGATGTTACAATTACGGCTGAAATGAAAGCAGCAATTGCTTGGGTAAAAAAAGACGGCACATATACGCTAACTTCTGATTTAGGTTCAGATGATGGCGAATGGTATATCGATAAATGGTTTGAATTTTCAGAATTTATCGGAGAAGATGAGTTTATTGGAGATATAGCCTCTATATCCTTTGACTATGTTGTTGATACGGAAACCAATGAAAATGCTTGGGTAGATGGCGGACTTCTTATACATACTGAAGATAATGGATATGTACAAGGTGGATATTTCCTACTTAGGACTGAAAACGATGATCCGATATCAAGCGGAAGCGTAGTTTTTGAATTTGACGGTTCAGATTTAGATGAAGATGGCTTTTCAATTCAGACTTATTGGGCAAGATCAAATTCTTCCATTACAATAAGCAATCTTGAGGTTAATTTAAAGTCTTTTCCTGATACTAAACATAATGTAACGATCAATTATGTTGATGAATATGGTGAGATCGTAGCCGCAAAGGAATCAAGCTTTGAAAATGTTCAGACAGGTACAAAGGTTTATTTCACAGCTAAATCGAATAAAGATGGCTATAATTTAAGATTACGAGATGATTTGGTAGTCGGAGAAACCAGCAAAAACAACATTGACTGGAAGAGCGACTATACAGATTGGCAAAATCCTGTTTATTATTTCGGAATGCCTGACGAAGATGTAACTATCAACGTTCAGTTTATCCCAACCAGAACATGGACTGACAATGGCGACGGTACATATACTTTAACTACTGTATATGGTAACGACGCAAATGAAAGTTGCGATGTTCTTGAAATCAAGCTTGAAGATTATTTTAATAACGGTCAGACGCTTGCTGACATCGAATCGATCTCATTTAAATACACCTTTGGAGAAAATAGCTATTTTGCAGGCACTTGCGGCATAGGTGCAACTCCAGGCGGAGAATTTGATTGGGTTCAGGGCGGCTGGTTCCCTGCAGGCTTTGCTGCAGATGTTGGTGAAAAGATTGAAAATGCAGCTACTACCGCTACAGTTACCTTTGATCTTTCAGATGTAACAGTAATATACGATAATTTCCAGCTTCAACTCTGGCAATCAGATCCGAACTCAACAATTACAATCAGTGAGTTTAAGGTAAACTTCAGGTCGTTTGATGTTAATGTTGATAAAAACATTGAAAATGGTTCTGTAAGCGTATCTTCTGCAACAGCAAAAGCTGGCGATGTTGTAACTATTACAGCAACACCTGATAATAACTATAAGCTTGACGAGATTCTTGTTACTTATGTTAAGGACGGCGTAACAAAGCTTGTTACTGTAATTGACAATAAGTTCACAATGCCGGGCAGTGATGTTACAGTCACAGCAACATTTATTGGCGAAAATGCAACAGCTTCAACTCATAATGTTACTGCTACTTCATATGAAAACGGCAAAATTACAGCTAACGGAAGTTCAAGCTTTGAAAATGTTGCAAAGGATACTACCGTATATTTCAAGGTTACAGCTAATGATGATAATTACGTTAAAAACGGCTCTGTAAGCGTTAAGAGGGGTGAAATTTCACTCGATGTCAAGGAATATAGAGATTCTGACGGCAACGTTCAGTATTATTCCTTCATTATGCCTAACGCTGATGTTACAATTACAGCTGAAATAAATGAAAATATCGGCTGGACTAAGAATGCTGACGGTTCATATACCATCACTTCTATCTATGGTTCAGATGAAGGCGAACAGTATAAGGGTATTGATGTTAAATTGTCAGATCTTATCGGTGAAGGCAAGTCGATTTCCAATATTACTTCATTCACATTTGATTATTCATTTGATACCGTTGCAAATTCTGATTGCTATGGCGGCGGTGGCTGTTGGATAGGTGCTACAGGCTATGATGATGACGGCTTCGCAAGAAGCGGTGATTATTCCTATGATAGTGATAACCCCAACCCCACAGGCACAGCAACTATTGCAATTGATGGCTCAAAGATAGATAGTGATTATCTTTATATCGGTTTCTGGTGGGCAGGAGCAAACACTACTGTTACAATCAGCAACATCAAGGCTAATTTTGCTTCGTATAATATCACTGTTGCTGATGATATTGAAAATGGTTCAATAGAGGTATCTGATACAACAGCAGAAGCAGGCACAGAGATAACCGTTACAGCAACACCTGACGATGAATATAAGCTTGACGAAATTATTGCTACCTATGATAATGGCGGCGTAAAAACAGCTGTTCCTGTAATTGACAATAAGTTCACAATGCCAAGCGGTGATGTTACCGTTACAGCAACCTTTGTTGACGAAAATGCAACGGCAACTCCTCATGACATAACAGCTTCCACAGGCAATGGCACATTTGAAGCTATGGAAGGCTCAACCTTTACAAACGTTACAAAGGGTACTGTTGTTAATTTCACAGTAACACCAAAGGATGGTTATTCTCTTAAGAGAGGCACTGTTAAGGCAATGAGCGGCGATATCGCTCTTGAAGTTACTATACATGAAGATGAATGGGGCACTCCTATATCCTATTCTTTCACAATGCCTAACACAGATGTTACCCTTTCAGCTGAATACCTTGAAAAGTTCAACTGGACTGACAACAATGACGGTTCATATTCACTTACAACCGTTCTCGGTTCAGACGCAGGCGAGGAATATAATCCTCTTGAAATCAATTTAGAGGACATTGTTGAAGAAGGCAAGACAGTTGCAGACATTACTTCAATTTCCTATGATTATGAGGTTGAATTGCCCGAGAATGAGTGGGGTCATATAAATCTGGACTGGTACGGAATTACACCTGAATATGTTGACTGGGATGAATTCTATGTAAATAATGACAGTGAATCAATGACAGGAACACGGACATTTGATATTGACGGTTCAACTCTTGATGATACTTCAATTTATTTATCAATATGGAGCAACCCTGGTATTAAATTAACTATCGACAACATCAATGCAAGCTACAAGTCATATGACATTACAGTTAATGACGCTGAAAATGGTTCTGTAACTGCGTCCGCTGAAACTGCTGAGGCTGGCACAGAGATAACTCTTACAGTAACACCTGACAATGAATATAAGCTTGGCGAAATTGTTGTTACTTATATTGACAATGGTGTGACCAAGGCTGTTATGGTAACAGATAATAAGTTCACAATGCCAAGTGGTGATGTTACAGTTACAGCAACCTTTGTTACTGTTGACGCAGAGGCTGAAAAGCATAGTGTAAGTCAGGATGAAAATGTAACCGGCAAGATCGAAGCAACTACAGATTCAAGCTTTGAAAATGTTGTTGCAGGTACAGTTGTTAAGTTTACAGTAACTCCTGAAGACCATTATACTGTTAAAACAGGAACTGTTATAGCAGCTTACAGCATTGACGAAGATACACAGATTTCACTTGAAGTCAAGACACAATTAAACGATAATAATGAAGTAGAGTATTACTATTTCACAATGCCTAATGCAGATGTTGTTATTTCAGCTGAATATCTCGAAAAGATAGACTGGGTTGATAACAATGACGGATCTTATTCCATTACATCTAATTTGGGTTCAGATTCAGGCGAAGGTTATGAATATCTCGAAGTAACGCTCGATTATATCCTTGATGATAATACACCGATTTCCGAGCTTGTTTCATTCAGCTTTGACTATTCATTTGATACCGATGCTAACCCTGATTGCATGGGCGGCGGTGGTTGTTGGATGTTTGCAACAACCGATGACGGCGACTTTGCATTCGGTGGAAATTATTCATTCAATAATGATGGCAACAGCAAGCCTAACGGCACAGCAACCTTTAAAGTTGATGGTTCAAGCATAACAGGCGAAACTCTTTATATCGGTTTCTGGTGGTCAAGTGCCAATACTACTGTTACAATCAGCAATATCAAGGCAAATTACAGACAGCATACATTCATAGTTGATATCGACGGAACAAAATCTGCCGTAGATACCTGGACAGAGGTTTATAATCTCTTTAACGCTAAGAGCGTCAGCAATGCTGATATCGTAATAACCATAAACGATGATTATACCTTCACAAACAAGGATAAGCTCCCAACAGCACAAAAGGCAAAATCACTTACTATCAATGGTAACGGAACACTTATATTTGATAAGACTGTAACTGCTCTCAAATTTGTTTCCGAAACTACTCTTGATGTAAAAACAGCTTTGTCTGCTGCAAGCACAAAGAAGCTTGCTGTTTCATCAACCGCAGCTAACAAAAAGCTTACGCTTGGTGAAAACTTCAGCGGCGATATCATCGGCAAGCTTTCAGGTGCAAAGACAATAGAGTTAGTAATTAACAGCGATGTTTCCGTAGACCAGCTTGCAACCTTCAAAAACGTAACAACAGAAGAGGGCGTTCTTACTGTAAACGGCAATGTTTCTGCAATTACTGAATTTGATGGTAGTATTAGGCTTGCAGGCGGTGCAAAATCAACTGCTGCTATTGATAAGCTTGCTTCCGAATCAGTGATCGACCTCATTCAGGACGCAAACAAGGCAATTCCTAAGCTTACGCTTAAGGAAACAGAAGAAATAACCATTAACGTCGTTGACAATGAAGCAACTATTGTAGATCTCGTTCCGGGAACTGCTATTGCATATGTAAGCGGCAAGAATGGTGAAAAAATCGCAGAAAATATTACTGTCGGCAACACATATCCCGAAGTAACAGAGCTTACAGCAAACTATTACACAAAGGGAAATGTTATCAAGGCAGAAAACAATTCGGCTATTACTCTTATCTATGACGGCGGCGAGGAAAACTGCCCAACGCTCGAATATGCAGTTGATTGGGTCAACAAGCAGAAGCTTTCTAAGGGCGAAACACTTGGCGATGTTAAGATTACAGTTAATAACGATGTAACAGCCGCTGCCAATTTCGCACTTCCTAGTAAGAATGTTAAAACTCTTACTTTTGATGGTGAGGGTTCAATAACATTCCTCGGAACAAAGCTCGCAATTCCTTATAGCACAACATTTGATGTGACAATAATGGTAAATAATAAGACAAAAACGCTTGATCTTACTGTTTCAGGCAAAAATGTTGAGCTTGTAATCAACCAGAGTGTACTCAATCACATTGTGATCGAAGCCGATGAGGAAAACGGTATTGAGGCTCAGAGCTATTACGAAAGCTATTTCGGCAAGGTAACAGGTAAAAATGATTCAATTCTTACTGTTGAACCAGTAGAGGTTGACGATCAGGGCAACGCTTACGGAGATCAGATCAGATTTACTAATATCACAACCTTTAATAAAGTAACAGGTGATATCAAGGTTAGTGCAGGTATAAGTAAGGTTACAGAATTCGGCGGCTTGCTCGTTGTTGAAGGTGAAAAAACTAATGCTGAAATCACAAAGATCATATCCGCTGTTGATGGAGATTCAACATCGATCCTTCTCCGTGAAACATCACTCAATGCACTTCCAAAGCTTACTATAACAAGCATTGACAGTAATACAACTCTTTACTTCGATGGCTTCACCAACGATTGGAGAGATCTTGACCTCGAAACAGGCAGAACTATTCTTTATACAAAGGATAATAAGTTTGCCGAGGATGGATATACTCTTGAAAATATTGTAATTCAGTCCAACTCTGACACAAATGGTGAACCTACAATGAGAGCTGTTTACAACAAAAAGACTAAGTCTGTTGTTGCAAAGAGCAATAATGTAAATCTCGTTCTGCTTGAAACCTATACAGATGATGTAACTGATTGTACAGAGGTGGATAACGGCAACGAAGGCTTCTATGAAACCTTTGAAGAAGCTATTGCCTATATCGACAAGAATGGCAATGATAAAACAAACTTTAAGATCACTGTCAAGGAAAGCATCGAGGTTGCTAAGTTCGCACTTCCTAAGGCTAAAAAGGCTAAGGAGCTTACAATAGTTTGCGATGGCGATTCCATTATCAATGTTGGCAAGACTGCTTCTGCAACAGCAAATTCTGATATTGTTCTTGATAGTGCAATGTTCAAAACCACAGCAAAGGCTCTTACACTTACTGCCAAGGGCAACGTTACCATTAACGGAAACACTGGCTTTGACGTATTCAAGGGAACAAAGAACTTCACAATGACAGTTATTGGCTGTTCAATAGCAAAATTCTATGATGTATCAAACTTTGGCAATGTTGTTGTCAAGAAAGATGATTCTGGCTCAATCGGCAAGCTCATGATCAACACAACTCTTAATGTTGAAAAGCTTACTCTTAAAGAAGATGCAGAGCTTGTTATAAATGATACCCTTAAAACAGGTACATTCAAGAAGTTTGAAGCAGAAGATGGTGCGGCATTTACATTCTGGTCCGTTGGCAAGAATACTCTTAAGTATGCAGGTAAGGCAGCTGACTTTATTACTCCTGAAAAAGGCGTTAAGGTCAATGCTTGGTATGGTGTAAAGGTTCTTTCCACAAAGATTCTTGACAGTCTGAACGATAAGTTCACTTATGGCGGAGATGATCCTATAAGCTCTACTGCTAATGTTGAGCCTTGCTTTGCACAGGTTGGAAATGACATCGTTCTTCTTAGCGAGCTATTTGAGCTTAAGCAAGGCGAACAAACAATTGAAACCTATGCACAGTGGACAGATGCGGTCAATTATATCAATACCTATGCAAAGAACAACAAGGATAAAGCAAAGACCACAGAATATACCATTACAATCCTTGATGTTGCTCGTGGAACAACCGCAATCAAATTCCCGAATGCGAACACTTATAAGAAGCTCACAGTCAGAAGTGATGATACTGATCGTAAATGGTTCTCGTTCACAGGCTCGCTTTCACTCACAGGTGATACGGTATTTGAGAATCTTCACATTGCTGCCCTTGATAAGAAGGAAAATATTACCAAGTTTAACCTCAGTTCAAATTTCAATTTGGACTTGGAAAATGTTTATGCACGGAATGTTACAATAAAGGCGAAGAACCTTACAATCCGTGACTTCTCAATCTGGGGAGAAAAGATTACTGTATCTGAAACCCTTACAACAAAGGATGCCTGCATTGATACCACAGGCTTGACAACAAAGAACTGGGTTCTTGAAGCATATACAGGTCTTGGTGTCGTAAATGGCAGCAAGATTACCGTAAAGGATACGATTAAGCGTGCAGAAAGCGTCAAGGATTCTGAAGATGTAGGCATTTGGCTGAGTATCATTGAAAAGAATAAGGACAGCGACGGTAATAGTATTGAGGTTACAGAGTTCAAGAAGAGCTATAAGGTAGCTTCGGTTAAGAACGGTGCAGACCTTATCAATTATGAAAGAGCCGAATATGCTTTTGTAAATGATGGAAAGGGCAACCTTACCATTCAGAAGCGTCCATGGACATTTACCGGCAAGACAATAGTGTTCAGCTCGTTGTATGGAAAGGCTATAGAATATGCGGAATCCAATGATGGACATTATATGATCAGCAGCTTCCTTGAGGACGGAAAGACCAATACTGATGTCAAGTCCCTTACCTTCTCTGTAAACTTTAAAAAGGGAAAAGCAAGCGGATGCATTGCAACATCAAGTAACGACACTTCCAAAGATGACTGGGGTGAATGGCTCCTTAGTGGATGGAATGAAGAAAGCAAAACAGTTAAGCTTGATTTCGGTGATTACGGAATCTATGCAGAGCGAGAGGACTTATTATTCCAGATATGGAGCTGTGACGCAAAAACCGAAATTGAATTCAAGCTTATTGACATTCAATATAAGTAAAAATTCAGCCGTTGTACTTAAGTACGACGGCTGAAATTTTTACATTTTGAGATAATGCAACACCGCACAAAGACCGTTTAACTGCTTTGCGCGGTATTGCCTTAAAGTGAATTCATTGTTATTTTCACATCATCAGGGAAATTTTCCTCGGCATATTTTTTCATAAGCCATTTTCCCTCCGAATGATCGGAATGAATGTTAAGCTGCTTGGGATAACGCCCGATTTCATGCATAAATTTCAGAATATCAAGACCTGTATAGCCATCTCCAAGGTCGTAATCAAGCGTTGCAAAATCAAAGTGCATATAACGTATAAGAAAAATCGCACCATCATAATCCTCCGCACATTCAAAGCCATGTGCGGGCGGCTTACGTCTGTCGTCAACAAAAAGCTTCATAGCTATCACCTCTACGTTCATTTTATCACATTTCCGCCTCGTTTTCAAGCATACTATAGGGCTTTATTTTCTTGACGGTAACAGCCTTTTCTCCGTTTGTCATGAGCATTGCGTTGGTTCTCGGCATACATAGTATCGTTTCAGGGGTTTTATATGCCTTATAGCCGATAAATTCTGCCGTTCCGATATCCTGTGAACCAAGGTAGAGAATATGGTCGCAGTTGTTGATGATAGTCATTGCCTCTGCGTGAGAGTACATACTTTCAAGCTGGGTCATACTCTGGAGGATAAGACTGACGGAAATATCTCTTGAGCGTATTACGGAAATAACCTTGTCAAAATCAGGGATTTTTGCACTTGCCGCAAAATCGTCCATAATTATTCTAACAGGAACGTTAAGCTTTCCATCGGGATTTGCGTCCGCTTGTGAGCAAAGCAGCTGCAATGCTTGTGTGTAAAAGATGTTAACAAGAATATCAAAGGTTCTGTCCGTATCGCATACGTTGAGGAAAAGCACAGTTTTTTCAAGTCCAAGCGTTCTTATATCAATAGTATCTTCATTTTCAAAGATAGCTCTTGCTTCTTCAAATTCAAACGGTTCAAGGGCTCTGTTTACAAATTCCAATATGCTGCTCCACATTTTTTCAGCACACATTATAGAGCGTATGCGATGGAATTTTCTTGCGGCAAAGCTATCCGGGTTTTCCTCTGCCCATTTCATAAAGGAAAGCTCGCCGTTCGGCTGGATAAAGGTCTGATGAAGTCTGCAAATAGTATACATATTATGTTCATTGTCATTGAGAGCTTCAAGGCAGTAGGCGATTAGAAAGGCGATATAGCCTGCGGCTGACTGTTCCCAGAAGGGTTCGTGTACGTCAAGGGTCGGCATGATCAGATTTGCAAGAGAAAGAATATCCTGCTCACGGTATTTTCCGTTTTTATGAATCCTTATGCCATTGAGCGGATTATAACCGCAGGAACGGAGCGGATCGACAAAATCAAGAACCTTGACATTATAGCCCTTCTGAATAAGCTCATCCTTGAAAAGACGTTCAAGCTGCCCCTTTGTATCGGCAACGACAAGGCTTCCGTTAATGTTCTTAAGGTTCGGGATAACATAGCCGCCTGTTTTTCCTGAGCCAGCCGAACCGATGATAAGATCGTTATTGTTAAGACCTGTTTCCTTTGTATCGTTTGAAATTGAAATTCCCTCTGCAAGTATCCTTTTACCGTAGTTATTCATATAATTAAACTCCTTTCACAATATCTGTTGCAAGTCCGAATTCGATTGCCTCACTGGCACTATAAAATGTATCATTAGAGGTTACATTATAGATTTCCTCAACTGACTTGCCTGTTTTTTCTGCGATTATTTCTGCAAGAACGCTTCTCACCTCGTCAAGCTTTTCAAGCTCGTGACGTATCTCGTGGGATTTTTTGCCGCCGATATTTCCATTGCCATAGGAAGGATCGTGTATCATAAGCTGCGTGTGCGGCAGCATTTCACGCTTTTCTCCTGCAAGGAAAAGTATTGCACCCATGCTTGCCGCCGTTCCAAGACAGACAGTTTTTACAGGCGAACTTATAATGCTGATAAGATCATATACCGCAAGTCCGCTTATTACCTCGCCGCCAAGGCTGTTGATATAAAGGGTTATTTCCTGTCCTGCATCTGCTCTTTCAAGATACATAAGCTGCTTGATAAGCTCATTTGCTGTTACAGCGTTCACTTCATCGGTGAAAAAAATTTCCCTTTTTTTGAGAAGCTCGTCCTCAATTTTTATACACTCTGTTCCTCTTACGGAATCCTTTAAAATATTTGCCATTTTTCATCTATCCTTTCAAAAAAATTCATCAAACAAATATGGGCATACATTCTCTGCACATTCAATCAGAAGATGAGCCGCTTGGTTATAGCTTTCCGTCATCTTCTCTTCAAATCTTACTGCGACATTATGCGGCAACCATTTTTTATTTTGGAATTTATTAAGCTCATTAAAATATTCGCCTATTGTTGTGCTTTCATCAATTTTCAAGCCTGTTGTTTTTTCAGCTCTAAGCTTGAAATCATTGTAACAGCTTTCATCTAAAGGCTTTTTCTGACGGCTCTTTTTTGCGACATAACGCAGAAAACTAATCAGACTGACGTGTTTGAAATATTTCGCAGTGCTGTTTTCGCCCAAACGTATTATATCCTCGGCGTGATTAAGATAGATATAGAAGCAATGCAGATTCAGCTCCTTTAATTCCTTTTCTTCCCTCTCGGCTTCGGTTTCAAAGCTTTTTGTGAATGAAATATACTCACCGAAGGTCAGGCTCTGCTGTTTTTCCTTGGAATAACAATTATAACACTTGAGCAAAGAGCGGATAACTTCGGAAATATGGTCATTATTCAATCCGCCAAGCTTAATAACAGGCGTTTCAATAAGCTTTAAATATATCCTGTCAATTTCCTTTTCCTCGTCAATATAGCCCTTGCGTGAATAAGCCATTGCTTGTTCAAATGATAGTTTCAAGTCAAGAACCTCCTTTTTTCTTATCTGTTCGTTGGTGAACTTCCCCCATAAGAGCCTTTTATGCTTATGGTCATAATATGATAAATCATATCAATGAATGGTCATTGTCCCCGAAATGTCTTTTCTTGATTTCGGTCAAGTTTTTTCAGTATTTATTCTGTTTTCAAGGTTCTGTTGATATTATATAACAATAAAAAAACATTCCGTAAAATTTACGAAAGGTTATTGACATTTTGAGAAAAAGGGTGTACCATCTTATTGAGAGGAGATGATAATGTTGAATAATGGGCAAAGAGCTATACTTGTAAGAAACAGAATGGTCTGCAGTCAGCTTGAAAGGCTGAAAAACCGTATGACAGGCAGAGATAACAGCTTTTATCCGTTTATAACAAACCGTTCAGGCGAAATATCCGAACGTAAGTTAAATTCATTTGTCAATGAGCTTGCAGGCTTTGGAGATGATGAGCATAATGCATCGGGCGGCTTTTCATTCTATCTTTCACAATATGACGCAGACGCAGCCTATAAAAAAATCTGCAAAAGCTTTTTATACTGCACCGTTCAGGGAATTGCCGATTATAATGAGGAGCTTTCATATCCCGTAAGAACCGCTTCGCTTTTCTCCGATATCATCAGCCTTGCCGAGCATAAAAACAACCTGTTTTTTGACGATGAGGAAACGCTTTTCCGTTATGAATTTGAAGCTTCAATGTATGACGAAGGAACCTTTTTCAGCGAATATCATGAGGGCGGCTTTTTCCGATATTGCGATGCTTTATACAGTATTCTGACAGGAAAAAGCATAACAGAGCTTATCCCGGGGGAGATTTATTCTGAAATGCTTAAGGAGCATCTTGAAAAAAAAGCGGAAGAGCAGGGCTATTCCTCCGCTGAAGAATATGGTATCAGCTTTGGTGATAATAATGACGAGCTTGCAAATAACGATGAGGAATGGAAAAAATATCTTGAAAGCCTTGATGAAGAAGAACGTGAAGAAGCTGAAAGAGAAAGCGGAAATTATGCAGAAATGACGGAGGAAATCATTGAACAGCATAATAGGGGAATGGAGAAATTCAGAAGGGACGAGCTGAAAAACATAGCTTCGCCCGAAAAATTCGTGAATAATTATCTGAACTTTCGTAAGCTTTTTTTCACACTGCCAAAATATAAACGCAGGTTTGTTTTTGATGATATAATTCTTTCTGTTGACGCTTTTTTAAGCAGGCACGGACTTTCACCTATGATGAACGATGAAATGTATATCGAATTTGACGGAAATACGGATAAACTTTATTCTATGATGAAGCAAAGAAGGGCAAACTGATATGATAAAAAACAGAGATGATTTTTTCGACAGACTTTGGGAGGATTATTTGCAATTCGATAAAAAGGATCGCAGAAAATGCTTTGTTTATGGCTATTTAAAGCAGAAAAAGGATAGCCGTGCGGAAATTCTTGCCCGAAGCAGAGAAGCCGTTATTGAATATTCCATACAGAAAAAGCCTGATAAATATACTCTTCTCAGATCTGCTTATCTTGCGATGGAAAGAAGCTGTGTTATGAACGAGGGGGATTATCTTGCGATATTAACAGGACTCATAGGAAAGGATATTCCGAAAAAATATCAGACCCTTAGCGGCAGGGAAAATATCAGAAGGGCAGAGGAAATGCTTGAACAGCGTTTTCTTATCGGCTGTGTGAGTGATTTTTTCTATAACCTTGGTTATCGTGTGAACGAGGGCGATGGGCATAGCAAAAGTATAAAGGTCACCTCAAAGCGTCTAAAAGAGGACGGCTATAATGATGAATTTGAGATGATGTATAGCTTTTCCGTTTACAGCAATGAGGATATTTTGGCGAATAATAAGGATATCGGCAGTTTTGCGGCATTCGGTTCAATTGATGATGAATATATAGAAAAATGCACACAGCTATATGATGTTCTTCTTAAAGAAAAAAATTGTATGGCGTTTGTCCCGCTTTATATCGACCGTGAAACAGGTGCAGGAATATATATTATCGGCAGGGATAAATTTGATGAAAATACGCTTGGATTTAAAAAATCGGATAAGACAGAAGCCTGTCTTGTATGTATAGTCTATTTTTATGGGATTGAAGCCATTACAAGGGTGAAGAATTCGACAAATGATGAGGTTTCAATGATAATGTTCGTGAAAAATGCGTTCAGGTCGGTAAGAAAAGCCTTTGATAGCTTTACAGCGTCTGTTTCCGAAAAGGATTTTTATGAAAATTATCCCGATGAAAATGATGAACGTCTGCCAAATGGTGCCGATAAGCATTTTGAGCTTTATTTCATATCAAAGAAAAAAGCTGAGGATATGCGAAAAAAAGCATTGCTTCAGACTCTTGATGAAAAGGAAAGGCTGACCCTGATGAAAATACAGGAGGAAGAACGGCTTCGCAGCAGAGCTGTTGAAAGCGAAAAAATGCGTACACGTTAATTTTTGGTTGACAATTTGGTGATTATGCTGTATAATATCATAAAGAGAGAAGGTGTTATTATGAAAAATGTAAACAATCCTATTATTAAAAAAATGACGGAGGAAATTGTTGAAATCTGCGATCCGTTCCAAATTTTTCTCGTATCAAGCAAGCAGAATTCCTCGGGAGAAGTAACAGCGTTTAAAATCTGTGCCGTTGTTGATGATAAATACAACGAAAATGAGCTGGAAAGTAAAATACTTATCAATACCGACTGTCCTGTGCCGTGTGATGTTATAATATATTGCATATCCGAATGGAATGAATGCCTTGACGATGACTGCACCTTTGCAGCTCGTATTGACAATGAGGGAGTAATACTTTATGAGCAGAAGCAACAGTCATAAAACCGATAGCAAGCGTTATTACGATTGGTTATATCATGCATATCAGGATCTTATTTCGGCGAAAATTCTTATTGATGATAAGCGTTTGTATGAGCAGGTCGTTTTTCACTGCCAGCAGGCGATTGAAAAGTCGCTCAAAGCCTTTTTGCTTTACAAGGCACATCGGCTTTTTGACGGTCATAACCTTACCTGGCTTTGCAAACAGGCGGCGATGCTTGACAGCGAGTTTACGCCATGGATAGAAAAAAGCACCCAACTGAACCGATTTTACATTGAAACAAGATATCCTGCTGATGTTCCTGCAAATATAACAAGAGCATTCGCAGATGATATTCTTACCTCGACAGAGGAGCTTGTGGACGTTGTATGCGAACGGATAAAATTCGATTATAACAGCTATCATAAAAGAACAAAATAAAACAGCGTTCCTTTTTACAGGAACGCTGATTTTACTTGGTATTTGAAAGCTTCCAGCGGAACGCTGAAATTCTTTGAGCCTTGGTGTTATCGTAGGAGATGTTGCTGCACGCTGTGCTGATATCGTTATAGCGGTAGTCGTTCTTTCCACCGCCGCCGAAATTGAACAAGCCCTTAATTCCCTCTGAACCGAGGTTACGCTGAACAACTGCTCCGATTGCATGACTTTCACGGAGCGTTTCAAGGATATCCTTTGCGGCGATAGGCTTGGTATCGCATACATTATACACGCCCATATAGTTCATACCAGGAGCGATATTGAGTATTCCGACTACAAAGTCAACAAAATTATAAACGCAGCAGAAAGAATATCCGTAATCGCCGTAGCCATATACAAAAGCACAGCCCTCCTTAGGGTCATAAACTCTTGCTTTAAGGTTCTCTATGAACTTCTTTGTATAGAAAGGCGAAACTCTTGCTATTGCACATTTGCAGGAAGGACTTTTTGTGACGATCTTCGCCATAGTCTTTTCGCTGTCATATTTCATTTTTCCATAGGCGGTAGTTGGCTTCTCGTCAGAGGTTTCACGGATAGGCTCACGGGTCTTCTGCGGAGCATAGACCTGATATGTGCTTAAAAGAATGATATCACCAACGCCTGCGTCAACAGCCGCCTTATAAAGATATTTATCAACTGCGGCACATTTCTTTTCCTCAACAGAAGTTATAACTGATGGGAAATCATTATCACAGGAGCAAGCGAGATGGATAAGAGCGTCAATGCCGCTACCGTTTAAAACATTTGTAATATTATCTTTATCATCGATTTCAGCCTGAACAAAGCTATAGTTGGGAGAATCGACAAATTCATTCGGCTTGCTGTCCGTGCCGATAACCTTGAAACCTTTTTCGAGGAGGGTTTCGGTAAGAGCAAGGCCAATCATACCAGATGCACCTGTCACCATTACTGTTTTCATGAAAATTACCTCCACTTTCTTCTGTACTCTTTATATAAATTAATTATAACACAATTGCCAGAGAAAATCAATCGCTTTTTTCACAAAAAAATCAATTTTTTTATATTTGTAATGTTTTCACTATTGTTACAGGCTTTTTTTGTACAAAGACAGCAAAAATCAGCTATGTTTTCCTGCGTGTTTTGTATGATTTATAAAAACAGTCAAATGAATAGCGGCATTCATCGTAAAATACCGCTATAAATCATATAACCATGATCAAAGTGCCAATTGCGATCAGTATACATCCTATCAGCGATTTAACGGTAAATTGCTCATGCAGGAATACAAACGCAAGAACAAGCGTTATTACAACGCTGAGCTTGTCTATCGGAACGACCTTTGAAGCCTCGCCCATCTGCAAAGCCTTATAATAGCACAGCCATGACGCGCCTGTTGCAAGACCTGACAGAATGAGGAATATCCAGCTTTTTCTGCTTATTTCCGTAATGCCGCTCTGCGTATTGGTGAGGAAAACCATTCCCCATGCCATAATTACAACGACAACCGTTCTTATTGCTGTTGCAAGATTAGAATTAACTCCGTCAATGCCGATTTTTGCAAGTATTGATGTCAATGCCGCAAATACGGCTGAAAGAACTGCAAATACAAGCCACATTCAAATCCCCTCTTTAGTAATGGTACTTTTTCCTTTTTGCAACAAGGAAGATAACAGAGAAAATAACAGCCATTATTTCAGCTGCAACGATTGAGAACCATACTCCTTCTATTCCGAATAATTTCGGAAGGATTATAACAGCTGATACCTGGAATACAAGTGTACGCAGGAATGAAATAAGTGCGGAGGTAAGTCCGTCATTAAGAGCGGTGAAAAAGCTTGAAGAGAATATCGCAAAGCCCATAAAGATGAATGCAAGCGAGAATATCTTAAAGCCCGAGATCGTAAGCTCCATAAGCTCTGTATCATAGCCGACAAAAAGCTTTGCAAGAGGATATGCCGAAAGCTCCGCAAGGATAACCATTGCAACGCCGAATATTCCTATCATTTTAAGGCTCTTTTTCAGCAAGCCCTTAAGCTCTGTATAATTTTTTGCACCGTCATTATATCCGATTATCGGAGCAGTTCCAATTGAATAACCCATAAACGCACCCGAGAAAATCATACTTACATACATCATTACGCCATATGCCGCAACGCCGTTTTCACCTGCATATTTAAGGAGCTGCATATTATAAAGTATACTTACAAGGCTCATTGCAACGTTGCTCATAAATTCAGACGAACCGTTCGTGCAGGCTTTAAGGATAGCTCTGCCATCATAATTTGTGCCGCCAAGACGGAGAATGCTTGTATTTTTTCTGCCAAAATAGATAAGCGGGAAAATTCCTCCTATAAGCTGGCTTACAGCCGTTGCAACAGCCGCACCTGCGAGCTTGTATTCCTGCGGAAGAAGTATTACAAGCACTGCGTCAAGTATCATATTGGTAACGCCCGAGGAAACTGTTACTATAAGCCCGAGATTAGGACGTTCAGCTGTTACAAAGAACGACTGAAAAAGATACTGCAATGAATTAAACGGAAGTGCAACAAGTATTATTCTTGCATAAAGCACTGCATTATCTATCATTTCGCCCTCTGCACCGAGAAGTATTGATATTGGTCTTATAAAGATAAACCCGAGTATCGCAAGGATAAGTCCTATCGCCGCTGTTGTATATACGAAAAGTGAAAAATACCTGTTAGCCTTTTCCTTATCTCCCTCACCGAAGGTTTTTGCAACGATAGCCGAGCCGCCTGTACCGAACATAAATCCGACTGTATTGAGTATCATAAGCACTGGCATAATGAGGTTTACAGCCGCAAAGGGCGTTTTCCCTGCGAAGTTTGATACGAAAAAGCCGTCTACAACGCTATATATTGACGTGAATATCATCATACCGATTGATGGAAGCGTAAATCGGATAAGACGGCTGTAAGAAAAATGATCTGATAATTGAATCTGCTGTTTCATTTAATTCCTCCCGAACCAGCGTTCTGCGAAATCAGCGGCGGCAGGCACAAGCTCCTTTATTTCCCAGCCGCTTGTATTAATAGTAATATTATATGAACTGCGTTTGCCCCATTCAGAGCCTGCGATTATCTCACGGGTCTGGGAACGAATCTTGTCGATGCTTTTCATTTTTTTGATAAGCTCCTTTTCGGTAAGCTTTTCATTTTCATCGGCACGTTCAAGGCATCTTGCTAACTTTGCTTTTTCATCTGCACATACAAAAATATTGAACGGCTCAAATTTTTCAAGGATAACATCGGCATTTCTTCCGACAATAACACAATTCTTGCCAAGAGCGGCTATTTCCTCTATAACCTTTTTCTGTTCAAGCAGAAGATCGACCTTTGACGATTGCAGATATGCCGCTGAGCTTAAAGTCCTGCAAAATGAGAGCGTATGCTCCTGCCAGCCGTGGTTATTAAGTGCTTTTTCGACATAATTTTCGTCAAGTCCTCTTTTTTCTGCTATCTGCGAGATGATTTCGCTGTCGTAATAATCAATATTGAGATGATCTGCGAGCCTTTTTCCAAGCTCTCTGCCGCCGCTGCCGAATTCACGGCTTATTGTTATGATTTTCATATGCTCACTCCTTCTATTTTTTCGGTTTCTTCACGCAATGCCGCTGTAAGCTTCTCCGTCATATGCAGATATTCAATAAGCTTGTCCCTTTCAATCACGGAATATGCCCTGCATTCTGCCTCAATAAGCGGCTCTGCGGTTGCCTTTGCAAGCTTTTCACCTGATTCTGTCAGGAATATTTGCTTCTGCCGCCCTGAACCGTCAACCGATTTAAGCACGACATGACCCTTTTTAACAAGCGAAGCAACGGCTGTATTAACGGTCTGCTTGGCAAAAAAACATTGCTTTATAAGTTCCTGCTGGGTGATAGGCGTTTCTGAAATATGTGCTTCGTATAAAACCCACATAGCCGTATCGGAAAGCCCGAATTTAACGGCAACATTATGGTATATAGCGTCCTGCTCCTTCAGTTGCTGCTCTATCTGACTTATAATTGACAGTAGATCCATAAGTACCTCTTTTCTTAGTCCGTAAACAGACTTATACATTATAGTCCGATTTCGGACTCTTGTCAAGTGTTTTATAAAAATATATGAACTTTGTTTAAATTATACTAACCAAGACGGATAAAACCAGTAAAATTTGATAAAAAAATCAAAAGCTGTTGACTTTAATGTGTTAGAGTGGTATGATAATAGCATAGCATATTTATTTTTTCTATATTCACACTATTTTTACTTTTATAACATTAGAAAAGCTCCGATATGATGGATCATGAATGCCGCATTGTGTGTTTTGCTATGCTTTGAGCCTGTTGTTTTCAGAGCTTTTCAGCGATGGGGGATTATAATATGAATACTATCAGAAGAAAAATCACCGTATTAACTGCCGCTATTGTCGTAGCTGCATTGGCATTTGTACTCGCCGCATCGATGATTACAAATTATTCCGCAACTATGTCAATGACAGAGGAAAATCTTATCAACATTTCAAAGGTTGCCGCTGAAAGAGTTGAGTGGGAGATAAGCTCCTATGAAAACATCGTCACAGGTCTTGGCAGAACAGGCGAGCTTTCCGACAGTAGCACAAGCAATAACGAAAGGCAGGCAATAATCAATTCCTGTTGTAATAATTATGGCTTTACATATGGTTGCTTTATCGGCACGGATGGAATCGATCTTAACGGCACGGATCATTCAGAGAAGGATTATTTCAAAAATGCTATGAGCGGTCAGACAACAATTACCGAGCCTATCATATATAATTCGGGCGAATCGATGACAATAATAATCTCCGCTCCTGTTTATAATGATGATGATGCGATCGTCGGCTGTATTTATGTAACACCCGATCCTGAATTTCTCAACGATGTAATGAGAGGTGTTGAGGTGAGTGAAAACAGCCTTTCATATCTTATCGATAAAGACGGCTATACCATCGCCGATGAGGACACACAGCTTATTCTTGACAAAGAAAATTGCGAGGGAAAATATGCCGCTGGTGATGACGGCTATAAGGATACAGCAGAGCTTCATTCAAAGGCTCGTTCAGGTGAAGTCGGATTTTTTGATTATTATGAAAACGGCGTAAGATATTTTTCGGGTTATGCTCCTGTTGGAATAAACGGCTGGTCGTTTATAGTATGGGCTCCTGCCGATGACTTCATTTCCGCAATGTATAAGAGCCTTACGTTAAGCATTATAATCGCTGTTGTGGTTCTTGTTGTTGCAATTGCATTATCTGCAGCTATGGGCATTAAAATCGGTACGCCTATAAAGCTTTGTGCCGATAGAATCAAGCTTCTTGCACATGGCGATCTCACAAGTCCTGTCCCCGATGTAAAATCAAAGGATGAAACAGGAGTTCTTGCCGAAGCCGCTAAATTCACCGTTGACAGTCTTAATAATATTATCGGTGATATCCATAGAATACTCGGTCAGATGGCAGAGGGCAACCTCAACGTTCATACCTCACAGGGTGAAGACCTCTACATCGGAGATTATTCAAAGCTTCTTGATTATATGAGGGAGATCAACCATAACCTTAGCGGTTCGCTTTCGCAGATCAATATTGCCGCAGAGCAGGTCAATTCCGGTTCAGAGCAGGTTTCAAGCGGAGCACAGGCTCTTTCGCAGGGTGCAACAGAACAGGCGGCATCAATTGAAGAGCTTGCTTCAACAATAAATGTTATCGCAGATAAGACAAAGGCGGCGGCTGTTTCCGCTAAGAACGCTTCGGAAAAGACTTCACAGGCAGGAAGAGAAATGAACGAGGCTACCGCTAAGCTTGACGAGCTTGTAAAGGCTATGCAGGAAATAAGTGCTTCCTCCGATGAAACGAAAAACATCATCAAAACCATTGAAGATATCGCTTTCCAGACGAATATCCTTGCACTTAATGCGGCTGTTGAAGCTGCAAGAGCAGGTGTGGCAGGAAAGGGCTTCGCAGTCGTTGCTGATGAAGTCAGAAACCTTGCTGGAAAGAGTGCAGAAGCGGCAAGCAATACTACCGCCCTTATCGAGGGTACGGTTGCGGCGATAGAAAGAGGAAGTCAGCTTGTAGGTGATGTTGCCGATAAGATGAACGCAGTTGCCGCATCCGCAGGCGAGGTCGCAAGGATAAATGACGAGATAGAAAAGGAATCAACCTCTATCGCTGATTCCTCCGAGCAAATTACTATCGGCATAGACCAGATATCTGTTGTAGTTCAGACAAATTCAGCAACAGCAGAGGAATCTGCCGCAGCAGCAGAAGAGCTTTCAAGCCAGTCTGTAATGCTTAAAGAGCTTGTCGGTGCATTTACATTGAGAGATTCGGATCAATAACTAATACAAAATCCGTCGGGTTAACCTTTCCCGACGGATTTTTTTATTCCTGTACTTCCGAAAATGACGTTATCTTCGCTTCATATTTTTCATTTACCGATATCGTCATATCATAAACATTTTCTCCGTTTTTGAACGGTGCAGGGTCAAGGCTGTTTACATTAAACGTAACCCTGTAAATACAGCTGTTATCATTCTCACTGAGCTTTGTAACGTATGTATCAGATATAAGAGTAAGCACCTTTAATATCTGCCAGTCATTCGGCGAACCAAGACCGCATTTTTCATCAACTATCAAAGATAATACAGCCGCCCTTTTATCAATAAGTCCGCTTATAAATATTTCTGCAAGTCTGTCCATATAATTAAGCGTAATATAGCTTCTCAAATTTTCAGCGTTATCCAGCCTGTAAAACTCGGTTATGTCCTTATAGGAGAATTTCAGAAAGCCTGAATCATATACCGTCAGGGTATAGTTTTCACCATTCAAGCTTAACTCGGTTATAGTATGCTCCCCGCTGACTTCATATTCACCTCCGAGATAGCTGCACTTTTTAATATAAAGCTGTGCGGAGCTGATAATATCACTTATGTAACATATCCGTCCGTTTACAATGGGCAGTTTTTTTATAATAGTGCCGTCAGCGTCATAAAAAACTGTCTGAGCGGTGTCGTTTTCCGTTCCTCCAAGCTTTTGGTCAAGCTTTTCGAGAGTTCTGTAATTATCATCATTGTATACCATATCTATTATCTGAATGGTATTATTTATCCTTTCCATACGCAGGTTGACCTGACCCTTGGGGCTTATATAGCTGTCATTCATAAATCCGCTTTCTGATGTAAAGCTGTCGCTTATCTGCAATTTTTCGATCCTTTTTCCGTCAGTGCCGATTATATCCGCAATTTCGGGTTTTCCGTTGTCGTCAAAAACAATAAAGGCTGCATTGTAAAGCTGATTTTCAGACGGAGAATTATCAGCTGGCGGAGAATAAACAATAACCGCTTCAGCAAAAAAATCCCCTGATGAAAACTTAAAGCAGTCTTCAATATCCGCTGGAAGCTTTTCAATCGGCAGCTCGCAGGAACCGTAATATATGCCCGTAAGCGGATTTACCGAACGAATGAAATAGTTTCCGTCTGCCTTTACAAGCTCCGCAGTATATGGAATTTCATAGCCAGTTGTTTCATATTTGTAATAAACCTTGCCAGCCTTTGCCGCAGGTTCGTCCTTGATGTAATAAACATTATCCGCTGTATCAACATCAACGCTGACAGGCACAAGCTCACCCTCTGAATATTTAAACTCAACATCTGCATAAGTCAGTATTTGTCCGTTATATTCCTCACGATTGCGCATAAACATCGTAATTCGAGCCTTAAGCTTATCTTTATCGGAAATATAATATTGGAAATGCTCATAATATATTATATCTCCGCTGTTATCGGGAAGATATTTGCCCTCGATCGGAGAATCAAGAGTATAAATATGCTCTGTTCCTCCACAGGAAACTTTAAATTCTATGTCAGAAAGCTGCTCTGTATTTACATTCAAAAATGATGAAATCACCTGCTTATCCACAACAATTTCAGAAAGATCAGCTCCATCAATGAAGCAAATAAAATCATCTTCATAACCGAAGTTAAAGCAGAAATCGTTCTTTCCGTCCGAATTTATATCGCATAGCTGAATATATGTAATTTCACTTGGGTCAAAATCATAATACCGTTCAAGCTCTGTTCCGTTTGCAATTATTTTTGCGTAAAAGCCGTCATAATTATCCGAAATTCTAAAAATTATATCTGTTTCTTCGGAATAAAATTCATACTCCTGCGTATCTTCATTATATTCACATATATCTCCCAGAACTGTCTGAAATGCGTACTTCGAACTTTGCGAATCAGCTATTGTCAAATCTTTATAATCATCTTCATCAAGCGGATCAAATGAAAAGGTAAAGCTATGCTCTCCTGCGTCATAGATCCCCTTTTTCAAAGTGTAATCAATAGTTATTTCCATTTCCGCATTATCACCAAAGGTGTAAAAGCCTGTTGAGATACTATAATCAGGATCAGTCGGCTCAAGCTCCATTTCATAAACAGCTTCATCAAAATAGCCCTTCTCATTATCTGCAAGAAAATATTCAGGCTCTTGATATCTGCTGTAAATTTCATAGAACCTAGCTTTTTTCAAAACGGTTTTACTGCTGATATTTTCAAGCGTATATTTATCACTTTTAAGTGAAATATCAACATAAAAAACGTTTCTGATGTAAACTCTGACTATAAGCTTACCTGCCTCGCCCTCGTCATCTTCAAGTGTTTGTGAGAAGTACCAAAGTTCGCCCGTATCAGAGGTCTTGCTAACGGTTTCACCTGTGCTTACGGAAATGCTTTTCCCTGTTCCAAAAATAAATGCGGCGGCGATAATCACGGCAATGGCTGAAATAACCGTGATAATACGAACCTTTTTTATACTCAGAATGCTCTTTATACGGGATTTAATACCGCCCTCGCCGAAGCCTGAAATAAGCGTAACAGGGTTCTGACGTGATATGGCATATTCAAGCAGACTGTTTGCATATTCACGGCGGTTTTCATTACCTATTATCTTTAAAACATTAATATCACAAAGCTTTTCCGTGTCGGCAAGATACATATATCTGCATATCCACACGATTGGATTATACCAATTTATTGCACATATCACAAGCGTGAGGATATTCCATAAGGTATCAAAATGCCTGATATGACATATCTCGTGAAGCATAATATGACGGATAAGCTTTTCATTATTTTCGGTAGCTGTATTTTCGGGGAAAAATATAACTGGAAATACTGTGCCGAACACCGCAGGAGTATCAAATTCACCGCAGTGAACGCTTATTTTTCGTTTTATGCCAAGCTGCTCTATGATTATTTTACAAAACTCATTTTCAACCCTTGGAAGTCGGTGAAATTTTATCGTGAATATGATATAAGCAAATAAAATGCAGAATAACAGCGTTGCCGTAACCGAAAAATAAACCGTTTCCGCAAATTCATTGAAATCAAAACTGCTTTGATCTTTTACCTGCTCATATTTTGGAGCTTCTGTGGTTTTATGCGTTGCTTCATTGACCTGTTTGACCTGTTTCGGCAGTTCTTCCGTGCTTTCAGTCGGATTTAAAGGTATTTCAGACAATTCTGCAGGAGCTTTTGAAGCTTCTTCTGTGACCGACTGCTCCGAAAATAAATTCATCACGGATAATTGAGATGGCATTTCTATCGGCAGGGCAAATTTGATAAATACTATCGCCCACATTACCATAAAAGGCTTTATACCGATTTTATTCCCGAAAAGCTTTCTTATAAAAATTGCCGCAATGCCAAGAAGTGTTGATGTGATAATTACGGCTTTCATTTTGTTTTCCCCCTTATTTTTATTCTAAGGTCACCCATTGAGTATAGTATTGCGACAACGAATTGTATTTTACCGTTACAACATCTCCGACAGCAAAAAAATCATTTCCATAATGAGGCTTGCTGTAAATTACAATTTCTTCATCTGCCTTGAATATCCCCGAATCCTCATTCGGGATAATGACATATTCCTGCCATTCATAACCTGTAAAACTCTCGTTTCCGTTTACACTTGAAATTGTTGCAGTAAAGCTTTGCAAGGAACAGCCTATCTCATCAATGATATGGAAGCCGTCCTGATTTGCCGCAGTGATGATATAAGTCCTTACATCGTTTCCGTCCGATATAT
>CAYOAV010000014.1:30674-37008 GCA_964402055.1 uncultured Ruminococcus sp.
TCCTGATTTGCCGCAGTGATGATATAAGTCCTTACATCGTTTCCGTCCGATATATATTCAGCATTTACCTCAACAAGGCTGTCATTTTCCGATATTCCATACTGTTCAGACAACGGCGGCAAGGTATATTTCCAGGCTTCATTAAAAAAGCTGTTTTCTGCAACAGTTATAAGAGAAATATCATCGTCATTTATATTTTTTTCGTTAAGATATTCCCTTGCGGCGGCAGTCGGATCAGAAAAAAACTGAACTTCTTCATTTTCATTTGATTTAACATTCGTCAGCAGGCATACTGCGGCGGCTATTATTACGATAACTGCGGCGAAAACAGTAAACTTATGCGGCTTTTTCGCCCCAAGAATAACCTTTATGCGTTCTTTGATGCTTTTTTCACCAAAATTAAGCATACCGCCAAGAGATATACCGTTTTGCTTGAGCGAAATATTTAAAAGTGCATTTGCATAAGCCTTTTTTTCATTTTTATCAAAGATATTAAGAGCCTTTTCATCGCATGAACTCTCCATATCCTTTGTCATAAGCTGATAGGATAACCATACCATAGGATTGAACCAATGAATGCAAAGAGTAAGCATTGCGGCATATTTTACAATATAGTCCCTGCGTTTGATATGAACCTGCTCATGAGCAATAATATACGGCAAAGCTTCTGACGGTATATCCTCGGAAAGATATATTTTCGGCTTTAGCAGTCCGAACACAAACGGAGTGTCAATATCCCGACAGACATAAATATTATCCCTTAAAACAACCGCCGAACGGAGCCGTTTTTTAACAGTGATAACGGAAATAACCGTATAAATAAGCATTGCAAGCATTCCCATCGCCCATATATATGCCCCAATAAGCATTATTATCATCATTGGATTGGCAGAAGCTGATGGCTCGGCTGACGGAAGCTGTTGGCTTATAATATCATTAAAGGCAGGGAACGAAACTGTTACCCTTGGTTCAGTCTGATAACCAATATCATTCGGGATAAATTCCATTTTCTGCGATAAAACGTCAGGCTTTTCGGGAACAAGCATATTAAAAACGCTTGCCGCCGATGAAAGGGAAAACGGACATAAAAGCCGCACTCCAAGTATCGCCCAGAGCAGATAAGAATATATCCTCGGCATTTTTTTCATTGCAAGCCGCAGAATAATTATTACGGCGGCAGCATACGTCCCTGTAATGCTCATATTAAGAACATTTCTGAATATTTCTGCCATATTATTCTTCCTCTGTATAATCGTCAATAAGCTTTTTTAACTCTTCCGCTTCTGCCTTGGTGATCTTTTCTTTTTTCAGAAAAGCCGTCAGGAACATAGGCAGTAATCCATCGCAAGCTTTTGACAGCAGACTTTCCGAACGCTCTGCCAGAACTTCCTCACGGGAATAAAGCGGAGTTATGACAGCGTTTTCACTTTTGATAAAGCCTTTTTCGGAAAGCTTTTTTATAACCGTATAAACGGTAGATTTTTTCCAGTTAAGAGAAGTAAAAGCCTTTGAAGCAAGCTCACCCGAACGTATCGGTGCATTGCTCCATATTAGATCCATAAGCCTAAGCTCGCTATCAGATATTTTCATAAAATGCTCCCTTCAATTGGTCTATAGCATTAGACCTTATATATTTAGTCTATCATAATAGACCTTGTTTGTCAATAGGAAAATAAAAAAACGTCCACCTACAAAAAGCACGCCAATCATTTAATTGACAAATCCAAGGTTCAATGCTATAATGTAATACAGTTGAAGGAGGGTTATGATGAAAAAACTTTGTGCATTGACCTTTGATGACGGTCCTAATACCGATACTACGCCGCTTGTTCTTGAAAAGCTCCAAAAATACGGCGTTACAGCTTCTTTTTTCCTTGTAGGAAACAACATTAACAGCGAATCGGAAAAGGTCGTAAAAAAAGCCTTTGATATGGGCTGCGAAATATGCAGTCATTCACGCACTCATTCCGCTATGCCCGAGCTTTCGGCAGAGGCTATCCGTGCGGAAATGGAATATACCGCTTCTGAAATAATGCGGATAACAGGAAAAGAGCCGAAATTCTTCCGTCCGCCATATATTGCGGTGAATGATGTTATGTTCGATAATATTGATCTGCCATTTATTGCAGGTATCGGTGCGGAGGACTGGCTTGACGAGGTCACATCGGAACAGCGTGCGGAAAAGATATTAAATCAGGTCTGCGATGGTGCAGTCATTCTTCTGCATGATATGAGCGGAAATATACAGACTGTTGACGCACTTGACATCATTATACCTAAGCTTAAAGAGGAATATGAGCTTGTTACGGTTTCCGAGCTTTTCAGTTTAGCAGGAGTTACTCCGAAAAAGGGAATTGTTTACTCGTTCACTTCACAGACAAAAAATCAATGGGAGGACTGAATTTTATGAAAAAGCCTATCGCTTTACTGTCAGCGGCTATTATTGCGGCAACAATGACAGCCTGCGGAAATGCGGCGGAAACAAAAGAGGAGGAAGTATCGGTGAAATCTATCGAACTTGTTGAGGAAAATTTTAAGCAGCTTGGAAGAACATATTATAATAACGGAAAAATTTATTGTGCGTTAAGCGGTTCAGGTGCAGAATTTACATTCACAGGAACGGAATGCACAATTACTATCGAGGGCGACTCAAACAGCTCCGTTTCAACCTCTGCTGATAATCACGCAAGAGTTGCCGTATATGTGAACGGCGAACGCACGTCAGATACAATGATTGATGAAAAGGTAAAAACAATAAATGTTTTCAGCAGTGAAACTGAACAGGAAACTGATATAAAAATAGTCAAGCTTTCAGAATCGCCTATGTCAACCTTTGCAATAAGCGATATTACAATCAACGGCAAGGACGTAAAGCCTGCTGAAAATAAGGAAAGATACATAGAATTTGTCGGCGATTCTATCACCTGTGGCTACGGTGTTGACGATGAGGACTGCAACCATAATTTCTCCACCAAGACAGAGGACTGCACAAAGGCATATGCTTATAAAACAGCTGAAAAGCTTGGTGCAGATTACAGCCTTGTTTCATTCAGCGGACACGGAATTATTTCAGGCTATTCAGGTGACGGAAAAAAGGTAACAAGTCAGCTTGTTCCGCCATATTATGAGCATCTCGGATACACATGGAGCAACAACCCCGAATTTGATCCTCTTTCACTTGACTGGGATTTCAGCAAGCGTGAGCCTGACGTTATCGTTATAAACCTTGGCACGAACGATGACAGCTATTGCAAAAATCAGGATGAAAAATGCGAGGATTTCCGTTCAAGCTATGTTGAATTTGTAAAACAGATAAGAGCTAAGAATCCTAATGCAAAAATCATCGGAACTCTCGGAATTATGGGACAAAACCTCTATCCGTATGTTGAGCTTGCCCTCCGTGATTACAGCGAGGAAACAGGCGATACGAACGTTGACTGGCTTATGTTCGATAATCAGAATATGAACGAGGACGGCATTGCCGCTGACTGGCACCCGACAGAAAAAACTCACGAAAAGGCTTCTGACAAGCTTGTTGAAAAAATCAAAGAAAGTATGGGTTGGGAATAAGCCATAAAAATAAGCGTAATTCATTTCATTATCGATTTGAATTACGCTTTTATTATTATTTTTTTATCAATGCAACAAGTCTGCTTGTTCCAAGCCTGTCAGCTCCAAGGCTGATAAATTTTTCTGCGTCCTCAAAGGAGGAAATTCCGCCTGCCGCCTTTACTTTTACATCTTTGCCAACGTGCATTTTCATCAGCTCAATATCCTCGAAGGTCGCACCGCCCTTTGAAAAGCCTGTTGACGTTTTGATATACTCCGCACCTGCCGATGTGACTATTTCACACATCTTGATTTTTTCTTCCTCCGTGAGCAGGCAGGTTTCAATTATAACCTTGAGAAGCTTACCGCCGCAGGCTTTATGCACAGCTTTTATCTCGTCCTCAACAAGCTCATACAAGCCGTCCTTTAACGCACCGATATTTATTACCATATCAATTTCGGAAGCACCGTTTTCAACAGCGTTTTTTGTCTCGAAAGCTTTTGTTTCTGTTGTGCTGTTCCCGTTCGGGAAGCCTATTACCGTGCATATTGCAAGCTTATCGCCGACATATTCAGCGGCTTTTTTCACATAGCATGGCGGTATACACGCAGAAGCACAGCCGTACTTCATAGCGTCATCAAGAATAATCTGTATTTCTTCCCATTTTGCATTCTGAGCAAGCAGTGTATGATCCACTCTTGCAAGTATTTCATTTTTATCCATATTTATCCTTTTCAATTTGTTAAATTTTTCAATATAGAATGACCTATCGTTTTTTCCGGCATTTTCACTCCGAAATTATCGACAATAGTTGCTCCGATAATTGCAAATGTGTCCTCATCTTCAAGCCTTCCTCCGTTTTCCATAGAGAGCGAATATGCGATAAAAGGCACTTTTTCACGGGTATGATCAGTTCCTGTATGAGTAGGATCGTTTCCGTGGTCTGCGGTTATGATGAGCAGATCGTCATTTTTTAAAAACGGCATAAGCTCGCCAAGCTTTACATCAAATTTTTCAAGCTCGCAGGCATAACCCTCAGGATCACGTCTATGTCCCCATAATGCGTCAAAATCAACAAGATTTACAAAGCAAAGTCCGTTGAAATCACGCTTTGCGATTTCAATTGTTTGTTTCATTCCGTGTACAGAGCTTTTCGATCTGTTAATTTCCGTTATGCCCTCGCCGTCAAAAATATCGGATATTTTCCCAACTGATATTACATCGAATCCAGCATTTTTCAATGCGTCAAGGGCAGTTTTCCCATATGGCTTCAATGCGTAATCGTGACGGTTGGCGGTTCTTTTGAATTCGCCCTTTTTCTTTCCGATATAAGGCCTTGCGATAACTCTGCCGACCTTCCATTCTTCCCTCATAGTTATTTCACGGGCAATTTCACAACAGCGGTAAAGCTCATCAAGACCAAAGGTTTCCTCATTTCCGCATATCTGCAGGACAGAATCTGCGGAGGTATAAACTATCATATGACCTGTTGCAATTTCTTCCTCTGCAAGCTCGTCAAGTATCGCAGTTCCGCTTGCACTTTTATTTCCGATTATAGTATGACCTGTCCTTGCGGAAAGCTCTGCGATAAGCTCCTTTGGGAATCCTGTTTCGGTAAAGGTTTTAAATGGTGACGTAATGTGCAGTCCCATCATTTCCCAGTGACCTGTCATTGTGTCCTTGCCCGTGCTAGCCTCATAGAGATATGAAAATCTGCCAAGCGGATAATCAACAGGTTTTACTTGCTTAAGGCTATGCAAATTGGCAAGTCCAAGCCTTTGAAGATTTGGAATATGGAAATTGTCCCTTTTCTGCGATATATGACCCAATGTGTCAGTACCGACATCGCCATAATCAGCGGCATCGGGCATAGCTCCAACACCAAGCGAGTCGATAACAATTGTAAATATCCGCTTAAATCTGTCCATCTCCGAACACCTCATCACATATTTACGATAACCTTTTCAACAAGCCTCTTGAAATCGCCTGCAACACGGTCGGCAGTTTCCTGAACCTCCTTATGACTTAACTGAACCTTGGAAATTCCAGCCGCCATATTTGTAATGCAGGAAATTCCGCATACCTCCATGCCCATATGCCTTGCCGCCATAGCCTCGACAGCGGTACTCATTCCAACAGCGTCAGCTCCCCATACCTGTGCAAGCCTTATTTCGGCTGGAGTTTCATAATTAGGGCCTGTAAACTGAACATAAACGCCCTTTTGCATAGCTATTCCAAGCTCCTTTGCACAGGAATCAATAACATTCTGCAAACGCTTGCTGTAAACCTCGCTCATATCAGGGAATCTTGTGCCCAGCTCATCAATATTTGCACCGATAAGAGGACTTGGAACAGCCGTAGTTATATGGTCGGTGATTATCATAAGATCACCAGCCTTGAAATCCTTGTTGCAGCCGCCTGCGGCATTGGTAAGAAGAAGCTTTTTTGCCCCCATCATACCCATAAGACGTGTCGGCAGAACAACATCAGTCATCGGATATCCCTCATAATAATGAACACGTCCCTGCATTATAACAACAGATGTTTCACCGACATAGCCGAAAACAAACCGACCAGCATGACCCTTGACAGTTGATATCGGGAAATCCTCAATTTCATTGTAGCTTATCGTAGCAGTAATGTTAATTTCATTGGCAAACTCGCCCAGACCCGAGCCTAAAATAACCGCTACCTTGGGTTTGAATTTATCAAGGTCAATCTTATTTTTAACACTTTCAAGACATCTCATCAATTTATTATACATTTGAATCATCTCCGTTTGAA
>CAYOAV010000015.1:0-17582 GCA_964402055.1 uncultured Ruminococcus sp.
ATTTGAACCTGTTTTGTTAACAATTTCTACCTTTTCAGTACCAAAATCAGTACCCTTTGCCGTATAAGCAACGATTGTGCCTGTTTCAAGATTTACAACATTGCCTAAATCATCGACAACAGCAATAGAAAGCTTGCCTGTAACAGTTGTTACCGTAAGAGCAGGAAGAGCTGTACCATCCTGAATAAGGTTTACGGTAGAATCGCCCGCTATATTTGTAATAGCCGCCTTTGTCTTAGCTCCTGAAATGGATATAGTGCCATATAGGTCGGTAACAGCGGTAATATTGCCGTTTACAGTTATGTTTGCGTTGCCCTTTACAGCCTTAAAGGTTGCAAGCTGATTTACAGAAACGTTAGCATTTGAACTAAAGCTCGCTGTTTTATTACCCGAAAGCTTGTTGATAACATCGCCGGAGTAGTTTGAACCAAGCTCAAAATTCATTGCCGCAGAAACAGCAACATCGATTTTACCTGTCTTGTTGCTTACTTCAACAGGAAGATCAAGAGTAAGGTTCTTTGTTACGGCAAGCTTTGTGCCTGTAAATGTGAGCTTAGCTCCGTTTGTCGCATTGATAGTAAGACCTGTAATCTTCTTAGGCATTGTGAAATTCGCAACGGATGTATCTACGTTTAAGGTAAGAACATAATCCGAGCTGTCATTCATTGCTTCAAGTGCAAGATCAAGGTTAGGATATGGTGTTCCCTTTTCAGCACCAGCCTTCTTAACAGTCATAGCGTCCGAATCTTCAGCCTTGATTGCCTTAGTCTTGCTGTAATAATACGCTGTAAGTGTTTTATTATTGCACTTGTTGCCGATTGTAACAGTTGGGTTTTTAATAGCCGCACCCTGTGTATAAGCAACGATAGTGCCGTTTTCAATGTCGATTATATTTCCGTCAGAATCAACAACATTGATTGTGAAATTCTCTGCCGACTTAATTGTAAGCTTAGGGAGAATTGTTTTTGAAGTCTTGGTATCAACACTCTTAACAAGGTTGATAACAGAACCCTCGCCTACAGATATGATTGCGGCAGTTGTTGCCTTTGTACCTGGAACAAGCTTGATATTACCGTTAAGCTTTTCAACTGCGGAAACATTGCCATTTACGGTGATAACCTTGAGCGTAACATTATTTTCTTCAGCTTCCGCTGATGGTGTAACGCAGCGGCTGTTAACCTCGCCAAAGGTTGCAAGCTGATTTATAGCCACATCAACATTTGTCTTAAAGGTTGCAGTCTTATTACCTGAAAGCTTGTTGATGATGTCACCTGTATAATTTGAACCAAGTTCAAATGTCATTCCTGCGGAAACAGTAACATCGATCTTACCTGTTTTGTTTGTTTTGCTTACGGGAGCTTCAACAGGCAAATCAAGAGTGAGGTTCTTTGTTGCGGCGAGCTTTGTGCCTGTGAACGTGAGCTTAGCTCCGTTTGCCGCATTGATTGTAAGACCTGTTATCTTCTTAGGAATTGCAAAGGTTGAAGGAACAGTTAAATCCTTATTAAGTGTAAGGATATAATCTGCGTTTTCGGTCATTGCGTCAAGTGCAGCCTCGAGGTTAGGATAAGGCTCAGCTGATTCAGCACTAGCCTTCTTAACGGTCATAGCGTCGGCAATTTCAGCCTTTATAGTTTTAGTCTTGGAGTAATAGAAAGCCTTAAGAGCTGCATCTCCTGATTTATTGCCGATTGTAACAATAGTACTGCCAATTGCCGCACCCTGTGTATAAGCAACGATAGTGCCGTTTTCAAGGTCGATCATATTCCCGTCAGAATCAACAATATTGATTGTGAATTTCTCTGCCGACTTGATTGTAAGCTTAGGGAGAATTGTTTTTGAAGTCTTGCTGTCAATAGTCTGAACGAGGTTGATAACAGAACCCTCGCCTATAGCTGTGATTGCGGCAGTTGTTGCCTTTGCACCAGGATTAAGCTTGATATTACCACTAAGCTTTTCAACTGCGGAAACGTTGCCGTTTACGGTAATTATTCCCTCGGCTGTCTTAACCTCGCCAAAGGTTGCAAGCTGACTTACAGCCACATCAACATTAGTCTTAAAGCTTGCAGTCTTATTACCTGAAAGCTTGTTGATAATGTCACCTGTATAATTCGAACCAAGCTCAAATGTCATTCCTGCGGAAACAGTAACATCGATCTTGCCTGTTTTGTTGGTTTTGCTTACAGGAGCTTCAACAGGTACGTCAAGAGTGAGGTTCTTTGTTGCGGCAAGCTTTGTGCCTGTGAAAATAAGCTTCGGAATTGTAGTATCATTTTCATTAAGCTTGGTTACTTCTTCCTCTAAAGAATATGCTGCTGGTGGTTCCGAAGTCGCTGGTTCAGGATCTTCTTCTGGTTCTTCAACTTTCGCATTGATTGTAAGACCATTAATATTCTTAGGCAATGTGAGGTTTGAAGGCAATGTCAGATCCTCATTGATGGTAAGAACATAATCAGCTTTTTCATTCATTGCTTTAAGAGCCAAATCAAGGTTAGGATAATCAGTACCCTTTTCATCGGTGGACTTCTTAACAGTCATCGCACCTGAAATTTCAGCCTTGATTGCCTTATTGCTTGAATAATAAAAAGCAGTAAGCTTCTTGCCGTTTGAAGTTGTATTGCCGATCGTGATGTTTGGATTTTCAATAGCTGCACCCTGTGTATAAGCAACGATTGTGCCGTTTTCAAGGGCAACCTTTTCTCCATTGCTGTCAACAATATTGATAGTAATGGTATCTTCATCATCAGTATCAGGCTTTTCAACGGAAACGATTGTAAGCTTTGGAAGAGTTACCTTTGCGGTCTTGCTGTCAACATTCTGAACAAGGTTAATAACAGTATCATTCAAAACCTCGTTAATAACAGCTGTTGACTTAGCTCCTGCAATAGTAATTTCGCCATAAGCTTTATCTACAGCTGAAATATTGCCATTAACAGTAAGATCATTAGCTGTAACGTAATTGAACGTTGAAATCTGATCTACAGAAGCAGTACCATTTACATATAAGGTAGATGTCTTAGTGCCTGTGATTTTGCCAAAGGTATCAACAGTATAATTTCGGTCAAGAACAAGTGTTGCGTCAGCAGGAACATTAACAGCAACCTTTACATCAGAAACAACCTTTACATTGAAGTTTGTTACCTTGGAAGCAAGCTTAAGAGTTGTTACTTTTTTATCAATTATAAGAGTGCCTTGTCCACAGAATGCAAGTGTTGAAGCCTTATCAGCTGCTGGAAGCTTATCAGTGGAGGTGAATGTATAATCAGACTTTAACTCGATCATAACACCTGCTTCTGCACCGCCATTTTCATTGATAAATTCAAGAACCTCTGCCCAGGTATCAACATAAGCATATTTCTTGTCGATATTAACAGCGAAAACAGAAGGAATCAACTTAAATTCAGCTGAAACAGTTACATCAGCCCTAGGCATAATGAACTTATTATCGGTTACTGTAACATTTTTTGTTACGGTATTATCTTCTTCGCCCTCTGTATAGGTTACAGATAAGCTATTTAGTTCATAGCCTTGAACCGGTTTAACTTCAAGTGTAACCTCCTCACCGATCTCTGCTGATTCAGCGGAAGCAGTTACACTACCATGCTCACAACTATCAACCGTTATATCATAAGATTCAGTATGAGCCTTAACGCCGCTTATTGTAATGCTTGTGTTCGGATCAACAGCTGTGATTCTGATATAAATCGTATTAGCCAGACCTGTATTACCTGAAACATCAAGCTCATAATCATCGTCACCAGAGATATCAATTTTTTTCTCAACTGACGCTCCCTGAGATTCAGAATTTGTAAGCATTATACTTGCTTCGCCTTCAAAGCTGCTGCTCTGTGAGCTAACATTGAACGAAAAGCTTTCAATATCCTGCTTAGTCATACCAGTTCTGAGAAGATCCTCAACACTGATTTCCAGATCATTAAATTCTTCTCCTGCCGCTGTGCCAGCAGTAGAAGTAAGGGTATATGTGCCGTTTTCTTCGTCAGCAACCCATTTTACCTGTGCAAGAAATTCAGCTGTAATTGTTACATCCTGAGCTGGCATTTCAAATGAGTAATAATTATTTTCTTCGGTAGGTCCAGTAAGATCAACGTTTGTTGTCAATCCATCATTAATTTTTGTAACCTTAACTGAATCTGCCTTAAGGGTATATCCATCATTTGGTGTTACAGTGAATCTGACAACATCTCCCTCCGCAACATTAACAAAGGATGAAGTAACATCCTGTACCTGTGCAGGAGAAATCGCACCGCCGACAGCTGTTGAATCAACATTTACCTGATATACATCAGAATCACCGTAAACAGGTGTAGTGCTGTTTTCTTCAAATTCACCATTATTGACCTTTTCAAATAAAACATTGATGGTTATGCTGCCGTCAGGCATTTCAAAGGAATACGCACCATCATCAACAGTTATTTCAACCGCTTCATCACTGCCTTCAACCGTGTATGTAACAGCTTTAACGCTGTATACTTCATCATCGGTGTTATCAGGTGTTGCAATAACAGTGATTTTTGTTCCCTCTGCTATGCCTTCCTCGGGGATCTCTGTATCAGCCAAATCGCCCGACATAACCTCAAATGAACCGCCTTCAACAGAAGAAATATATGTTACTGTATATTTCTTAACAACATCGTCAGCGTTATCAATATCAAAATCTTCCTCGGAAAGCTCACTTGAGCATTCCTCTGATTCTGCTGTGATAGTTATGTTATCATCTACAGTCAGTTCATTATTTTCATCGTTCAATACTATCCATTCAGTATCACCTGTCTGACAGTATTTCAAATTGGATAAGGTATAGCCTTCATCAGCTGTTGCTGAAACAATAAGCTGTGAACCGCTCTCCACCTTATTTCCATCTTCAATTACCCTGTCACCGCTGGTTACTGTGATAGTAACTCCTGCAACATCTTCAATTGAAACAACTGGCATTGCTTCGCAAAGTACGCAAGTATCATCACCCTCGCCTGCTGCATGAGATTCACCCTGAACATCGCCGCATATATTGCAAGTCAAAATATGCTGATCTTCAGATTCTGCCCAAGCATAAACCCCTTCGCACTGTTCCGTTATGCATCTATCATTCAGAACATACGTTTTTTCGGGGGGGTAACAGTCGCACTTGCAGGAATAACCATAATTGTTGAAGAAATTGACAGGCTTAAAGCTGTTGCAAAGCTTACTAATCTGTTAGTAAGTGTTTTTTTCTTCATAGAGCATTCCCTCCGTAAATAATATTGTCATCGTCCGATTTTTCATTTTTTTCAAATACACACAGCATCCCTGCCCGCTGACCAAACAAAAGAGCTATGCTGTCATTTTCTGACAGTATTTTTCATAAAAAAAGCACAAATCAGACTTATATAATATAAATTATATAGCATCATTCCAAATTTGTCAATATTAATTTTCACAAAAATTTAAATATTTTTACCAATTATTCCACAATGCTTACAAACAAACAATAAACCCGAAAAGAACGGTATCTTTTCGGGTTAAAATTATCAAAAATGCAATTGATCGACATCAGCAATATCCTTAGCAAGAGAACCTGCCGCAGGTAATGTTTTTACATAATATTTTGAATATAAGGACTCATTTTCAGCTGTAACTATGACAGCGGCGGAAACCTCTGCCTTAGCTTTAAGGCTAACGACCTGTACGCCTATCGTATCACGGGTAGTTTTTGGCAAAATCATTCCCGTATTAAACACAACAGCTCTGCCGTTTGACGTTGTAAGCAGGATATCTGTATTATCCGCAACGCTGAACATCGCAACAAGCTTTGATTTATCGCTGTATGCCTTTGAAAGCTTTTTGCGGTTAGTCTTTGTTTCGTAAGCATTCAGGGGAACCTTGGCAACCTTGCCGTTAGCAAATACCATAATAAGATGGCCGCTGTAATCGCTTGTAACGACCATCGAATTGAAGCCCTCGCCCTCGTCAAATCCAAGCTGTGCAGGAATATAAATACCAAGCTCGGAGGCTTTTGTGTTTTTAAAAAGCGAAGTCTTGCTCTTATAGACCTGATACTTGTCAGAGAAGAACAGCAGCTCGCTTCGGTTGGTCGTTTCAACCGTGCTTACGATATAATCGCCCTCCTTAAGCTTCTGCTCGCCTGACATTCTCAATGACTGGGGTGTTATCTTTTTGAAATATCCGCTTTGCGAAATAAAAAGAGTAACAGGAAAATCGGGAGTATCATCCTCTTCCTCGTCGATTTCCTCGCCTGCGGTATAGATAAAGAGCGTTTTTCTTGGCTGTCCGTATTTTTTGCTGACCTCGTTAAGCTCGTCAACGATAATATTCTTGACCTTTTTATCGTCCTTAAGGATATCCTCCATTTCGGCGATAGCTTTTTCAAGCTCATCAATTTCCGATGTACGATTAAGGATATACTCCTTATTAAGGTGACGGAGCTTTATTTCAGCGACATAATCAGCCTGAATCTCATCTATTCCGAAGCCTATCATAAGGTTAGGAACAACCTCGGATTCTTCCTCTGTTTCACGGACGATCTTCACTGCCTTATCAATATCAAGTAGTATCTTTTTAAGTCCCTTAAGCAGATGAAGCTTGCTTTTCTTCTTTGAAAGGTCAAAATATACTCTGCGTTTTACACATTCCTTACGGAACGCAACCCATTCCTCGAGTATTTCCCTTACGCCCATTACTCTTGGCATTCCGCTGATAAGTATATTGAAATTACAAGCATAAGAATCCTGTAAGGGTGTCATTCTGAACAGCTTTTTCATAAGCTTATCGGGGTCAACGCCCTTCTTTATATCAATAGCAATTTTCAGACCGTTGATATCTGTTTCATCTCGGATATAGGAAACCTCGCTGATTTTTCCGCTCTTCACAAGCTCGATTATTTTATCCATAATCGCTTCAACCGTAGTTGTCGGAGGGATTTGTGTAACCTCGATGCAATTTGAAGCTTCATCATAATTATATTTTGAACGAACCTTTATTGAACCTCTGCCCGTATCATAAACGTTTTTCAGCTCATGCTCATCATACAGAATAAAGCCGCCGCCTGGAAAATCAGGTCCTTTAAGAGTTGACATTATATCATGCTCGGGATTTTTTATAAGTCCGACAGTTGTTTCGCAAACCTCGGAAAGGTTAAACGGACAAACTGCACTTGCCATTGAAACAGCAATTCCGACATTTGCGTTTACAAGCACGGACGGAAAGGTCGCTGGCAACAAAGTGGGTTCAGTTGTTTCATTATCATAGTTCGGAACAAAATCCACGGTATCCTTATCAATATCGCTGAAAAGCTCGGCACATATTGGTGCAAGCTTGGCTTCGGTATATCGTGAAGCGGCATAAGCCATATTCCTTGAATAAGCCTTACCAAAGTTACCCTTACTGTCAACATAAGGGTGAAGCAGAGCCTCATTACCCTTTGAAAGACGAACCATCGTTTCATATATTGCCGCATCACCGTGAGGATTGAGCTTCATAGTCTGACCAACGATATTCGCTGACTTGGTTTTAGGACCTGTCAGCAGACCCATTTTATACATAGTATAAAGCAGCTTTCTATGCGAAGGCTTAAATCCGTCTATTTCGGGCAATGCACGGGAAATAATTACGCTCATAGCGTAAGGCATATAGTTTTTTTCAAGCGTATCAGTTATTGCTTCCTCTGCGATAATTCCACTACCTGCAATATAAGCATCGGGGAAATTTACCGCCTGTTTTTTAGCAGTGCTTTTTTCTGATTTTTTTCTTGCCATTAACAGTACTCCTTTCCCTTATGAAATATCCGCAAGCTCAAGATATTTATAGCCAAATTCGGAAATATAATCCTTTCTTCCCTGCAAATTATCGCCAAGCAGGAGATCAAACATTTCAGCTGTTGCTTCCATATCAACAGGTGTGACCTTGATAAGCCGCCTTGTATCGGGATTCATTGTGGTAAGTGACATCATTTCGGGATCGTTTTCACCAAGACCTTTTGAACGGTCGATCTTATACTTTTTATCTCCGATCATTTCAAGTATTTCTACCTTTTCCTTTTCATTATATGCAAAATAGGTCTTATCCTTGGTAGTTATTTCAAAAAGCGGAGATTCAGCGATATAGACATAGCCCTGCTCGATAAGTGTCGGCGTAAGACGGTAAAGCATTGTAAGGATAAGAGTTCTTATCTGAAATCCGTCAACATCGGCATCGGTACATATTATTATCTTATTCCAGCGTAAATTATCAATATTAAAGGTGGAAAGCTCCTTATTAGCCTTGGTTGTGACTTCAACTCCACATCCGAGAACCTTTATCAGGTCGGTTATAATGTCATTCTTAAAAATCTTCGCATAGTCTGCTTTAAGGCAGTTGAGTATTTTACCTCTTACAGGGATAATAGCCTGAAATTCTGCGTCACGGGCGGTTTTACACGAACCAAGGGCAGAGTCACCCTCCACTATGAATATCTCACGTCTTGAAAGATCCTTTGTACGGCAGTCAACAAATTTTTCAACCATATTTGCAAGGTCTATCTGCTTGGTGAGATTATTTTTTGTATTCTGTCTGATTCGCTCGGCAGATTCACGGCTTCTTTTGTTTATGAGTATCTGATCGGCAATTTTTCCTGCTTCTTCGGGATTTTCTATAAAATAGACCTCCAGAGAATGCTTAAGGAAATCAACCATATTATCATATATCGACTTATTATTTATTGCCTTTTTAGTCTGATTTGCGTATGAGGTATAGGTCGAAAAGGTTGAGGAAACTATGACAAGGCTGTCAAGAACATCATCGTCCTTTATGGATTTTTCATTTGCCTTATACTTTCCTGCTGTCTTTATATAATTATCAATAAATGAGCGGAATGCCTGACGAACTGCCTTTTGAGGAGAACCCTCATGCTCAAGGAAGCTTGAATTATGGTAATATTCCTGAAAGCTTACCTTATTTGAAAAGGCAAACGCACAGGAAAGCTTCATCTTATATTCGGGGCGGTCGTCACTGTCACGTCCCTTTCTCTCGCAGGAAACAAACTGACGTGAGGTAAGTCCGTCAGAACCGATTATTTCATCAATATAGTCGGTAATTCCATTTTCATAGAAATAAACCGTTTCATCAAAGCCGCCTGTTGCAAGCTCATAACGGAAAACAAAAGTAACCTTAGGATTTACGACAGCCTGCTTTTTCATCATATTTTCAAAATATTCACGCTCGATAGCAATATCGGTAAAAACCTCCGTATCGGGACGCCAGCGTGTTTTTGTACCTGTCTGTTTGCCCTTATACTCCTGCTTGGAAAGTCCTCCGACATTTTCGCCGTGTTCAAAATGAAGATTGTATTTACAGCCGTCACGCAGAACCTCAACGTCCATAAATTCTGACGCATACTGCGTTGCACAGGCACCAAGTCCGTTCAGACCGAGGGAAAATTCATAACCGTCATTATCATATTTACCGCCTGCATAAAGCTCGCAATAAACAAGCTCCCAGTTATAACGTCCCTCTGCGTTATTATAATCAACAGGGCAGCCTCTTCCGCAGTCGGAAACCTCGATAGACTTGTCCTGATAATAGGTTACGGTGATCTTATCACCATAGCCGCCTCTCGCTTCATCTATTGAGTTGGAAATTATTTCAAAAACAGAGTGCTTACAGCCTTCAAGATCGTCCGAGCCGAAAATAACAGCAGGACGAAGCCTTACACGCTCTGCTCCTTTGAGCATTGAAATGCTTTCATTGTCATAATTCTTCTTTTTTGCCATTATATCCTGCCCTTTCAGCTGTTCTTTTCAAATTCCGCAGCCGCCCAGCCGCCGTTTTCACGAAGCTCAACACGTCTGAATCCATTTTTTTCCATAGCCGCCATAACCTCGTCACAGCGTTCAATTATTATTCCCGAAATTATTATTTTTCCCTCAGGCTTCATAAATCCGCCAAAAATCGGACTCATCGCAATAAGAACATCTGCAACAATATTAGCAACAACAAGGTCATAACCGCTGCCAAGCTTTTCACGAAGCTCCTCGTCACCGATAATATTTCCGACATAAGCGTTAAAATTACTATCTGAAATATTATTCTTGGCAAAATTTTCCTTTGCGATTTTTACTGAATTTTGGTCTATATCAACCGCTGTTGCTTCTTTTGCTCCTAAAAGAATGCCCGCAATGGAGAGTATACCACTTCCACAGCCTAAATCAAGCAGCTTATCACCGTTTTTTACGGTCTTTTCAATAAGCTCAAGACAAAGACGTGTCGTGTTATGCTGACCTGTACCAAAGCTTGAAGCAGGGTCTATTTCAAGGATAGTCCTTCCGTTGGGATTTTCATAGCTTTCCCATGACGGCTTGACAGCAAGTCTTGTTCCAACCTCAAATGGCTTGAAATACTGCTTCCAGTTATTTGCCCAGTCCTCTTCCTTTATTCCTGAAAGCTCTGTTTCCAATCTGCCAAATTTATTATCAACGTCACGCTCCTTAAGTGAGAGCATTTCACGGTTAAGAGCGTCGAGCATTTCCCTGCCCTGCTCATTATCGGCAATATAAACCGTAACACTGCTTTCGCAGGTGCGCATTTCCATAAGGTCATCATCAATATAATCCCAATTTCCGTCTTTACGTTCAAGAAATTCTTCAAAATCCTTTGAATCCTTTATTTCAAAGCCTGTTATGCCTACGCCGAGCAGACAGCCGCAGACAGGCTCGATACCCTCTGTTGTTGTAAATATTTTAGCTATGATCCAATTTGTATTTTCCATAAATAATTACGTCCTTTCGCTGAACACTTCCGAATTTTTGCAATACATATGTATTTTACACCTTTTTTTCTATAATTTCAAGAGTTATTTTGGATAATTTTCTTCCATAAAAAGTAAAAAACAAGCTTTACTATCGTATTATCGCAAAGAAAAAGCAAAAATATTTGCAAAAAATTGAATTATATCAACGAATTTCATAATTAAAGAGTTGACATTTGGCAGAAATGGTGGTATAATTTTTATCAGTTGCGTGCTTTAAAGATTTAAAGGGATTGAAATATTCAATTCGTATTATCCACACAGCTATACTATTTTCTATAAAGGGGAATGTTTATGAAATCAGTAAAGAAAATTGCTGCCGCACTTGCATGTGCCACTGCTGTAATGTCATTCAGCGGCTGTACAAGCACTGCCGACACAACAAACGATGATGGTACTAAGGTTTATAACATCGGTATCTGCCAGCTCGTTGAGCATTCAGCTCTCGATGCAGCTACACAGGGCTTCAAGGACAAGCTTACAGAGCTTCTCGGCGAAGGAAATGTTGTTTTTGACGAGGCAAATGCACAGGGCGAAAGCACAAACTGTTCGACCATCTGTCAGGGCTTCGTTTCCAACGGCTATGACCTCATTCTTGCTAATGCAACTCCTGCACTTCAGGCTGCTGCTGCCGCAACAAATTCTATCCCTGTTCTCGGCACATCCGTTACCGACTACGGCACTGCCCTCGATATGGACAACTGGACAGGTACAACAGGCACAAACATTTCAGGTACAGCTGACCTTGCACCAATTGACGAACAGGAAAAGATGCTCAAGGAGCTTTTCCCTGATGTTAAGCAGGTAGGTATTCTCTACTGCTCATCTGAAGCTAATTCCAAGTTCCAGGCAACAAAGTTCGGTGAAGCTCTCTCCGCTGACGGCATTGCTTACAAGGAATATTCCGCTGCTGACAGCAACGAGATCCAGTCTATCACAAATACCGCTATCGGCGAGTGTGACGTTCTCTATATTCCTACCGATAACACAATGGCTTCAAATACAGAGATCATCAAGAATATCTGCGTTCCTGCAGGAATCCCTGTAATTGCCGGTGAAGAGGGTATCTGCACAGGCTGTGGCGTTGCAACTCTTTCCATAAGCTATTATGACCTCGGCACAACAACTGCTGAAATGGCTTATGAGATTCTCACCGAAGGCAAAAACGCTGGCGAAATGGAAATTCGTTACGCTCCTAACGTTGTTAAGGAATACAATGCAGAGATCTGCGAATCTCTCGGAATCACACCTCCTGAGGGCTATGTAGCTATCGCAACAGAATAATCAGATTTAATGCGGAAACGGAACGTTTTGCTCCGTTTCCAAATTAAATCTAATTAAATTCATTGAAAGGATAAAGAACTATGAATATTATGACGCTCGTAAATGCTCTGCCTGGTTCAGTTGCCCAAGGACTTATATGGGGAATATTGGCAATAGGCGTTTACATAACCTACAAAATCCTTGATTTTGCCGACCTTACCGTTGACGGAAGCCTAGGAACAGGCGGTGCGGTAGCAGTTGTGCTTATCGTGCATGGAGTTCCTGTGCCTATTGCTATTATCTGTGCATTTTTCGCAGGCTGTCTTGCAGGACTTGTTACAGGTCTGCTCAATACGCTCCTCGGTATCCCAGGTATTCTCGCAGGTATTCTTACACAGCTTGCACTCTATTCCATTAACCTCGATATTATGGGTCAGGCGAATACCGCTATCAATGTTGATAAGTATCCCCTCTTTATGTCGCTTCGCTTTATCCCCGAAACAATACTTAAGGGACTTATCGTTGTCGCTTTGCTGATTGCAATACTTTATTGGTTCTTCGGAACGGAATACGGCTTTACTATCCGTGCTACAGGCTGTAATGCAAATATGGCAAGAGCACAGGGCATAAATACCAAAAAATCCACCGTTATCGCACTTATCCTTTCCAATGGTCTTGTAGGACTTGCAGGAGGACTTCTTGCACAGTATCAGGGCAACGCAGATGTAAATATGGGACGTGGTGCGATCGTTATTGGACTTGCCGCTGTTATTATCGGAGAGGTCTTTGCAGAGCTTATCCTCGGCAAGCGTCTTAACTTTGTCGGCAGACTTTCCTTTACCGCAATTGGTGCAATAGTGTACTTTATCGTAATTCAGATAGTTCTCTGGCTCGGACTTTCAACGCAGAACACAAAGCTCTTCTCCGCAATTGTTGTTGCCGTGTTCCTTGCAGTTCCCTATATCAAAAATACTTCAAAAAATTCTTTCCGCACAGCAGGAAAACATTCCGCTGAAAGCATTCAGAAAGGCGGTTCGGAAAATGCTTGAAATTAATTGCATAAAAAAGACGTTCAATGCAGGAACAATCAATGAAAAAAAGGCACTGAACGGCGTTACATTAAAGCTTAACGAGGGCGATTTCTGTACCGTTATCGGCGGAAACGGCTCGGGAAAATCAACTACTCTTAACGCAGTCGCAGGAGTATGGCCTGTTGATTCAGGCTCGATACTCATTGACGGAACTGACGTTACAGGTCTTTGTGAGCATAAAAGAGCAAAATATCTCGGCAGAGTTTTCCAGGACCCTATGACAGGTACAACCGCTACAATGGAAATTCAGGAAAACCTTGCACTTGCCGCAAGACGTGGTCAGAGCCGTTCGCTTAAATGGGGCATTACCAAGCAGGAACGTGAAGAATATCATGAGCTTCTTAAAATGCTTGACCTTGGACTTGAAGACAGAATGACATCAAAGGTCGGACTTCTTTCAGGCGGTCAAAGACAGGCACTCACACTTCTTATGGCAACGCTGAAAAAGCCGCAGGTACTTCTCCTTGATGAGCATACTGCCGCACTTGACCCTAAAACAGCCGCTAAGGTTCTTGAGCTTTCGGATAAGATAATCAGCGAAAATAAGCTTACAGCATTGATGGTAACACATAATATGCATGACGCTATTATTCATGGTAACAGAATCGTTATGATGAACGAGGGCAGGATTATATTTGAAGCAAGCGGTGAAGAAAAGAAAAAGCTTACCGTTGAGGATCTTCTCAAAAAGTTTGAAGAAGACGGCGGTGCTTCAACAATAAATGATAGTATGATACTTGGATAAAACAAAAGGCTCACTTGATTATTTCAGTCAAGTGAGCCTTGTTGTTTTAAATTGAATTTCCTTTTATTCTCGTTGTAAGACCGTTGATTTCAATTGCAGGATCGTCAAGGTCTATTATAAGGCATCTTCTTCCCTCAATGGTCGTTGTTCTTACCTTATCCGTTGCGTCTTTGCTGATACTTACTGTTATTTCAGGGGTCGAAAGCTTTGTTTTAGGCTCAACAAGATTTGTTGCCGTCAAGCCTCCGTTCCCGACCTTATTTTCAAATATCGTTTTCAAGCCCTCAAGACGTTCATCGCTAACCCCTGAATCGGAGAGAATATTATACATTCTGTTACCATCAACGACTGGTAGCTCGGTTTCATTTTTTGAATTGACAACAAGCTCACGCAGCTTTTCATTAACCTGCGTTATTACCGTGTAGTTAAGCTCATCACCGCATACATCGTGCATAACCTGCTGAAAGGTTTTCTTCTCGCCATTAGCGCTCATTCTGAACTCACAGCCGAGTACATCATTTACAAACGAAATATTCGGCTTTTTCGGAGTTTTTGTAAAATACATTACGCTATTGACATCGGGCGCTCTGTCGCTGAAAACAGGATAGAAAAATCCATCTGTCGGCTCACGGGCAATTACAAGCTCTGTATTCGGCTTTTTTGAAATTTCATTTCCGTCAAACATAAGTCCGTCATCATTTGTTATGGCAGGACAAACTGCACACACAATGAAATTATACTCATCAGCGGCGGAATCAAGATCGTCGCCGTTTCTGTCCCTTGACATAATGCTATACGAACAATGACCGATAATAAGAGTATATGCAGGTTCATAAGCAAGATTGTTGATTATCCTCTGCATAAGTGCGGCACAGGCATTTTCATCGGCAAGCTTTGTCCTTACAGCCTCCCAGAGGACCTTTTGCGAGCCGCCCTCGTCATACTGTTCACGAGGAAAAGGATATTCAAGCAAACCCTTTCCAAGATTTCCCTTGAAAATTTTTGAAAGCGATTCCATAAGAACAGCTCCGATCTCCTCGGGAGTAATGGAATAAAGCTCATTTGACTGGAAGAGAACATTTTTCTGCGTATCTATGTAAGCCGTCTGCACTCTATTGAGCGTAAAAAGACCGCTATGCTCTCCGAAATTCTTTTTTATTTCGGCAAGCTCTTTTTTATTCATATGTATAACCCACCTTTTTAACTATTTGCTTTAATTATACTATTTTTTTCAAAAAAAGTCAAACAAAATTTCTGCAAGCTCTTGACAAAACCGAAAAAGTATGTTATAACTGTATTAATGCTATTAGTACAGTTAATACTTTGGAGGTGATACAGTGTTTACAATTGACCTGAGGGACAGAACACCTATTTATGAACAGCTTTGTAAAAAAATAACAGAATTAGTTCTGAAAGGCGAGCTTAAACCGAACGATAAGCTGCCAAGCGTCCGTGAGCTTGCAAAGGAGCTTGGAGTTAATCCGAATACCGTTTCAAAAGCGTTCCAGACCTTGGAACGTGACGGAATAATCTACTCTTTGCAGGGCAGGGGCAGTTTTGTTGCACAGGTGCAAAGAGATGAGCTTAAGGAGCTTGCACTTACGGATTTTGACATGGCTGTAAAAGAGGCTCTGAAAGCAGGCATAAGCATTGAAGAGCTGCAAAAACGAATAGAAACTATGAAAGGAAATGTAATATGATAGAATTAACTTCTGTTGTAAAAAAATTTGACGATTTCTCAGCCGCAGATAGTATTTCTTTGAAAATAGAAAACGGTTCAGCCTTCGGTCTTCTTGGCTCAAACGGTGCAGGAAAATCAACAGTTTTACGTCTTTTGTCAGGAATTTACCAGCCTGAAAGCGGTTATGTAAAAATTGACGGTAAAGATGTTTTCGATAACGCTGAAATAAAAAGAAAACTATTTTTTGTAAGCGATGAAACGGTACAATACAACAATTTCAGCCTTTTGGAGCTGAAGAATTTTTACAAAGGCTTTTATCCAAGCTTTTCAGAGGAAATATTTGACAAGCTTAATTCAGCTGTCAAACTGCCTGAAAAGAAAAAAATGCATAGCTTTTCCAAGGGTATGAAGCGTCAGGCTATCGTTATTACAGCTCTCTCCTGCTGTACGGAATATCTTTTCCTTGATGAAGCCTTTGACGGACTTGACCCGACTATGCGTAATATTGTAAAAAGAATGCTTGTTGACGCTATGCTTGACAGGAAAATAACAGTCGTTATCTCTTCCCATAATCTTAAGGAAATAAGCGAAATATGCGATTCTGCGGCACTTTTGCATAAAGGCGAGCTTTTATTCAGCCGTGACCTTGACAGCCTTAACGGAAGCATTCATAAAATATGTGCCGCATTTCCAAACGAATATAGTAAGGAAGATTTTCCAGAGCTTGAAATATTGCATTTTGAAAAGCAACAAAGCCTTACATATATCGTTGCTAAGGGCGATAAGCAGTTTATTTCCGATGTTCTGCTAAAAAGATCACCGACTGTACTTGACATTATTCCGCTCACGCTTGAAGAAATTTTTATCTATGAAATGGAGGTAATGGGTTATGACTTCAAAATATGATCCTTTCGTTCATAATATCTGTAATAACCTTAAAGCTAATGCAAAAGTAATGATAGTTGCATTTATTTTTCATCTTTTTGCCGCTCCTCTGCTGCTTATAAATAATATGTACAATATCATTAATCACCATGGTTCATCGCCAAGTGAGAGCATTCAGATTCTTGCCATTGTAATATCGTTTATTGCGATAATGCTTGGTGTAATCTGCACATTTACTAATTATCGCTATCTTTATGATAAAAAGCAGGTCGATACCGCACTTTTGCTCCCATTATCCTCAAAGCAGAAATTCCTTTCGGATTTTGCTTCGGGAGTTTTATCAAGTATTATTCCACTCTTTGCCTCAGGTTTTTTTACGGCTGTTCTTATGATAATAGGTCTTATCGGCTTTGATGGGCATGAATTCTTATTATATAACAGCTATTATGAAAGCTATGACCTGTATCTCTGCGACATTTTCGGTGATACGCTTCTTCCGATAATTGCAAAATGCTTTTTATTCGGAATAATTATGATCGTAATGCTTCAAGCCTTGACAGCTTTGGCAATTGTATGCTGTGGAACACTGGATTCAGCGGCAATACATACCTTTCTCATAAATTTAATTATTCCGCTTTTCATCACTTTGCTTTATAATAATGAATTTTCAGATCATTTTTTCGTTGATTTTGATGAGCTGTTCTATGCTCTTATCGGCTGGACTTCACCCGCTGGCTCGCTTATTTCATTGTGTCTTCACTTTACTTCGTCAGAAATATCATTTGCTGAAATTATAATCGGAAATCTGATTTTTTCAGTAATTTATCTCGGAGCGGCATATTTTCTTTATCAGAAAAGACGTGCCGAACAGGTTTCAAAGCCGCTTGTATTCAAAGGCTTTTATGCTGTTACGATAACCCTTATGCTCTGGACAGCAATAACCGCTATCTTTGGTTCAGAGGTCAATTTCTATAATTCATCGGCAAGGTCGCTTCTTGTGTATGCTTTTGTAACATTCTGTGCATATATGCTGTTTGAGATAATTGCAAGACGAGGCTTAAAGGGCGTATGGAAGGGTGCAGTCAGATATGTAATAACAACAGCGGCATTCCTTTCATTCAT
>CAYOAV010000015.1:17682-19897 GCA_964402055.1 uncultured Ruminococcus sp.
TATTTATGGACGTTTTTCTGTATATTATGAATTAAAAAACGGTTCTACCCTTTCAAGACAGTATGAGTTTATAACAGCTGATACAATTGAATATATGAATGAAATCGAAGTATGCGATGAATTTCTGAAACAGAGGGCTGATATGTCCAAGGAATATACCTATGAAGAATTTTGCGAAGAATATAGCTTTGTGGATTGGGGTTATGGTGATGAGCCTGTCATTATCGTAAAAAACAGCAAGAAAAAGAATCTGACACCGACAAATGACAGCAATTGTTATACTCTCACAGAAGAGCTTTATAACAGCTTCTTTGAATGCCTAAGGGAAGATTTTTTGGAATTAACCAAGGAAGAATATTTTACACCTTGCAGTGATAAATTATATACCGTATTCATTCCGCCAATAGAATATTTATACATTGACGGAAGCTTTGACAGAACATTAAAGCTTCTTTCAGAAAATAATATGCTGGAAAGTGTGGATATTTCGGAAATGCTTGACCAAAACAACCTGCGTATTTCAATTTCAAGGAATGCTTTTACAAATAATGTAGCGTCTGGTATCTGGATCAAGAATAACAGCGAAAACGCTTTTATGGAGCTATTTAATGAAGATAACACCAGGTATGTAACACACTATTCCGAGGAGCTTGAACAGCTTTTAAATGTAATGCAGCAGAGATATTTTTCAACAGAGCCTGTCTATACTCTGACAGTAAATGGAGAGGTATTTTATATTCCCGAACAATATTCGGATATTGCTGAAACTGTCTTTAATTCATCAGAAAATCCGCAAAATTACAGCGAACAGCCTTTATTTGGCAGTAAATAGTGCGTACTCAATAGCTGATTAATGTCTGCCTTGCCTCCACTAACAGGCGGCAAGGCAGACATTATATAAGTTTTTTTACATCAATTTTTAAAATGTATTCTTACCGATACGTTCCAGCCTTGAAGAAAATACAATTGCAGCTGTAAGCTTGATAATATCAGGGATAATAAACGGCATAACGGCAAATTTTAAGGCATTTTCAAGCGAAATAGCGTTTCCCTTTTGCGTATATACAAGCATAAGCCAGGCAGTTCCAAACGCATAGCATACAACAAGTCCGACAGCCGCCGCAATGATTTTTATTATCCTTTTTTCGCTAAAAATAGAAGTAATTGCCCAATAAATAAGTCCTGAACCTAAAAAGCCGTAAATATAGCCGCCTGTACTTCCAAGCAGAATTGTCAGACCTCCGCCAAAGCCTGAAAAAACAGGCACACCGACCGCTCCGAGCATTATATACACCAAAATTGCGGCAGTCCCCATCCTCCCACCGAGAACAAACAGCGAAAGGAATATCCCGAATGTCTGCATAGTAAACGGCACTGCCGCAGGTATCACAAGCTGGGCAGAGATAACTATTATTACCGTCATCAGCGAAGTGAACGTCAATTCCCTGAGTTTTTTTCTTTTATCCATAAAGACCTCATATAATTTTTGCTTAACATACAAAATAGTATAAAGATTTCATTTGAACATTTTATAGTATATATATAGCTATATTCTTACATTAAATAAATTTTCCGCTTATTAAATAGACAATAAAGCTAAGATGAAAATTTCACGAAATTATTGATTTTCAAAAATAAGTATGCTATAATATAATCAGTTTTTTACAAGTGTCAAATTTATTGAAAGAAGTGTTTTTTATGAAATCAAAAAAGCTTGCAGCTCTTGCATCGCCGATACTTACCGTTATAATCGGCATAATACTTTTCGCAAATTCAGTCGGCTCCACCGTACTTGTATGCAGGATAATTGGTATAATTCTGCTTATAAGCGGCATATTTTTCACAGGCTCATCGCTTCTCAACGGAACGCTTCACAAGTTTGGAGTTATCCCAGGAGCATTTCAGCTTATTCTCGGACTTTTTATTACCTCACGTCCTGATAAAATGGTTGCATTCCTGACCGTTTTTATCGGAATAATCGTGCTTGTAAAAAGTATCGGTCTGCTTGAACATGGTCTTGAAAATAAGGCTCTCGGACTTTCGTTATGGTGGGTAACTGCGTCTTTGGCTTTGATAATGGCAGTTCTTGGAATTATTATAATATTCAATCCGTTCGGTGCAGTTTCAACAGTAATGAAATTGGCAGGAATTGTCATAATAATTCAAGGAATTTCGGATATTGCTGCGTTGATAAAGGCTGACAGAGCTTCAAACG
>CAYOAV010000015.1:19997-35024 GCA_964402055.1 uncultured Ruminococcus sp.
CCCGAATTATACAAAATAAAGCCGTTCCTGAAAAATGAACGGCTGAAATTCTGCATTGTTATGCTTGATATTGAGGAATACCGCCAACCGCCCGAAAAAACAGGCTTGAAACGTGGCAGAAAAAAGGGTTTTACACGTTATGACAGGATTCCCGCTGCACTCTGCGAGGAAATTCACCTTGATACGCTTGACGATTGGCTGTATTTTATCCCCGATTCACTCCCCGACAGCTACACATCGTCAGATTTTGCCGAAAAATCGGGAATAAACAAGAAAAATGCAGGCCTTGTGCTTAATATCCTGACGGAAAAGGGCATATGTGAGCGTATCGGCAAGGTCGGAAACAGCTATCTTTATCGGACGGTTATTCCGAAATAAAGCTTTTTATCTCACGTTTAAGACGTGCGGTAGGAAGTCCGACAACGTTAAAATAATCTCCGCAGATACTCTTTGCAGGGAGCAGTCCCTTATCCTGAATACCGTAAGCTCCTGCCTTATCCATCGGCAGACCTGTTGAAATATATTCGTCAATTTCATTTTCATCAAGCGGATAAAATTCAACCTCCGTTACCTCGGAAAAGCTATGTTTTTTTCCATTAAAGCATAAGCACACACCTGTTATGACAAGGTGCTTTTTACCCGAAAGAGCCGTTAGCATTTCCTTTGCTTCGGCTTTATCTTTTGGCTTGCCGAAAACCTTTCCACCGAACACGACCGTTGTATCACAGCCGATAACAAGCGAATCGGGGCGGTTCAGTGAGCAAGCCTTTTTCACAGCAAGATACTCTGCACTATCCTCTGTGGCAATATCATCAGGCAGAGTTTCATCAACATCTGTTGCAATACATTCAAATTCATCAAAAATATCTGCAAGAAGCTCACGTCTTCTCGGTGACGCTGACGCAAGAATTATATTCATTTTCATTTATCCTTTCAGAAAGAGGTTTTATTTTTATGATAATCAAAAGCTACGACTATCTCCCCGATGAAGCAAGGCTTGTCCGTCAGACTGTTTTTGTCGAAGAACAGGGTTTCCGTGAGGAATTTGACACTATTGATAATACAGCACTTTACGCTGTCGCTTTTGACAATGAAACACCTGCCGCAACAGGCAGAATATTCCCATCGGAGCAGGCAAACACATATATCCTCGGCAGGCTCGCCGTTATGAAGGACTACCGAAAAAGCGGAATCGGTTCAAAAATGCTGAAATTTCTTGAATCGGAAGCCGTAAAGCTTGGTGCGGAAAAAATCGAGCTTCACGCACAGCTCCGTGCAAAGCCTTTTTATGAGAAAAACGGCTACACCGCCGAGGGAGATGTATTCCTCGACGAATTTGAACCGCATATCAATATGACCAAAATTCTTACAGAACACCAAGATGTTCAAGCAGAATTTTCACACCCATAAGTACAAGTATCACACCGCCCGCAAGCTCCGCCTTGCTTTTGTAACGGCTGCCGAATTTATTTCCGATAATTACTCCGATTATGGAGAGCAGGAATGTTGTTGTGCCGATTATAGAAATAGCCGACCAGATATTGACATTGAGGAAAGCAAAGGTAATTCCGACTGCAAGAGCGTCAATGCTCGTTGCAACGGCAAGTATGGCAAGCTCCTTTATATCGAGCCTGTCCTCCTCCTGCTTATCCTCGGTTTCCCATTCCTTTATTGCCTCAACTATCATTTTTCCGCCGATAAATCCGAGAAGCAGGAAAGCTATCCAGTGGTCAATCCTTGTGATATACTTTTCAAATCCAATACCGAGGAAATATCCGATAAGCGGCATTATTGCCTGAAAACCGCCGAAAAACAGAGCGATTATCCCTGCGTGCTTATAATTGACCTTGCCTCGCATATTCAGACCCTTACATACAGCAACAGCGAATGCGTCCATCGAAAGTCCTACACCGATAAGAAATAGCTCAATAAATCCCATAGCAGATTCTCCTTAATAGAATAGATATCCTATGATTATATCACCGTCACAAAAGCTTGTCAAGGCATTTGCGATTTTTTGTACAACTTTCGTTTTTTGTATATTTTAAACCGTAAATTGCATAGCTTGTTTTTTTCAATTGTATTCATTCTGCTGTAAAATCATTCCTCTGCTTCACGCTTTTTCATCGCAGGATGTCCGAGAAGCCTTATTATAAGCGGAATTACCATTAATACCCATACTATTGGCTCGGAAAGGATAATTCCCATATATCCTATTTTCGGAGCTAAAAGTATCACTACCCCGACCTTGCCGACAAGCTCTATCGCACTGGAAACTATCGGAGTTTTATGCACTCCAAGCCCCTGCAAAGCGTTCCTGAATATTGATATGACCGCCGTAACACAATACAAAATACAGTTTATCTTCAAATAAAGCGTTGCCGTGTCAATAATTTCGGGAACGTCCGTTGAGGTGATGAACCGTAAAAGCGGCGGTGCAAGGGTATATATAAACAGTATAAGAAATACGCACCAGCCCCACGCATAAAGCACTGTTAGAAAAACTCCCCTGCGTATTCTTCCGTATTTGCCTGCTCCGTAATTCTGCGCGCAATATGCCGCCATTGTCATTCCGAAAACCGCAAACGGCATCATAAAGAAGCTTGTCAGCTTGCGTGCGGCGGTATGTGCAACTATTATATTCGTGCCGAATGTGTTTATAGAGCTTTGCAAAGCAACCGTTCCGAATGCAACAAAGCTGTTCATAAATCCCATGGAAAGTCCGCTTCCCATAAGCTCACTTACCATATCCCCCGAAACAGCGAAGTCCTCCGCTTTAAGACGAAGCATTTTATATTTCGCAAACATATACACAAGGCACATCGCCGCCGAAATAACCTGCGAAATCACCGTTGCATATGCCGCACCCTTTACATTCAGTTCAGTCTGCGTGATAAGAAGATAATCAAGCACTACATTTATCACGGAAGAAATAATAAGAAAAATAAGCGGCGTTACAGTATCGCCCACAGCTCTTAATACGCTTGCACATATATTATAAACCATAGACGCTGTCATTCCGAGAAGAATTATTTTCGCATATGAATTCGCACAGTCATAATGCTCGGCAGGAATATTCAAAGCCGAAAAAATCTGCGGCAGAAATACAACACTTGCAACAGTCAGCACCGCCGAAACGATAAAACCCAAAATAAAGGTGTGTGCAACAGCACTGCGAAGCTTTTTTTCGTCCTTTGCACCGAAGCTTTGTGCCGTAACGACCGCAAAGCCGTTTGTCAGTCCGATAAGAAATCCGACTATAAGATCATTAAGCGTGGAGGTTGAACCGACCGCCGCAAGAGCGTCATTTCCAAGCGTGTTCCCTACTATGTAAACATCAGCAAAGCTGTAAAGAAGCTGGAATATATTTCCTATTGCAAGAGGTATCGCAAAGCTTATGATAAGGCTGCTGATTTTCCCTTTGGTAAGATCCTTCATACATAATAACTCCGTTTCAATAATGTCTTTGACAATTATTGCATATGCCGCCGATTTTTTATTGCAAAAAAACAGAAATTTATGTAAAATCTTTGTGTAGTAAACGTTAAAACTGCAAAATACCCTGTAAATCCGTGTGATATGTATAAATTTATATGTATTATGTATCAAAAAACACTTGAAATTTATAAAAAATGTGATATAATATACTTGTAAATAAAAATAAATCGGTTCAGCTGATAATTTTTGTAAGCTTTGACCGATAAATAATAGGAGGATAAAACACATGGTTAATTTTGATCAGTGGAATGGCTTTGAAGGCAGACTCTGGAAAGAACAGATCGATGTAAGAGATTTTATTCAGAAGAACTATACACCTTATGACGGTGATGAGTCCTTCCTCGCAGGTCCTACAGACGCTACAAATAAGCTTTGGGGCAAGCTCCAGGAGCTCATGATTGAACAGCGTAACAAGGGCGGCGTTCTTGACTGCGAAACAGAGGTAGTTACAGGTCTCACAGCTTATGGTCCTGGATATATTGACGAATCTATGAAGGATCTTGAAAAGGTTGTTGGTCTTCAGACAGACAAGCCCCTCAAGAGAGCTTTTATGCCTTACGGCGGTATCAAGATGGCTCAGCAGGCTGCTGAAAGCTATGGCTACAAGGTAAACCCCAAGTATGACCAGATTTTCAATGAGTACCACAAAACTCATAATCAGGGCGTTTTCGATGCTTATACACCTGAGATAAGAGCTGCTCGTAACAGCCATATCATCACAGGCCTTCCCGATACATACGGCCGTGGAAGAATCGTTGGCGACTACAGAAGAGTTGCTCTTTACGGTATTGACTTCCTCATTCAGCAGAAGGAAGCTGATAAGGCTAATACAGGCGACGGCACAATGACTGATGAGGTTATCCGTCAGAGAGAAGAAATCACAGATCAGATCAAGGCTCTTAAGGGCATGAAGGAAATGGCAGCAGTTTACGGCTACGATATTTCCCAGCCTGCTAAGAACGCTAAGGAAGCTGTTCAGTGGCTCTACTTCGGTTACCTCGCTGCTATCAAGACACAGAACGGTGCGGCTATGTCCGTAGGTCGTGTTTCTACATTCCTTGATATTTATATCGACAGAGATATCAAGGCTGGTATCCTCACAGAATCCGAGGCTCAGGAGCTTATCGACCATATGGTTATGAAGTTCAGAATGGTTAAATTCGCAAGAATCCCATCCTACAATGAGCTTTTCTCTGGCGACCCTGTTTGGGCTACACTTGAAGTCGGCGGTATCGGTATGGACGGACGTTCAATGGTTACAAAGAACGACTTCCGTTTCCTCCATACTCTCGAAAATATGGGTCCTTCACCAGAGCCTAACCTCACAGTTCTCTATTCTTCCGCACTTCCTGAAGCATTCAAGAAGTATGCTGCTAAGATTTCTATCGATACAAGCTCGATTCAGTATGAGAACGATGACATCATGAAGCCTGTATGGGGCGATGATTACTCTATCTGCTGCTGCGTATCCGCTACACAGACAGGTAAGGAAATCCAGTTCTTCGGCGCTCGTGCTAACCTTGCTAAGGCTCTTCTCTACGCTATCAACGGCGGTGTTGATGAAAAGCTCGGCACACAGATTGGACCTGCTTACAAGGGTATCACTTCCGAATACCTCGATTACAATGAGGTTATCAAGAAGTACACTGTTATGCTCGATTGGCTCGCAGGACTTTATGTAAATACTCTTAACCTTATCCACTATATGCACGATAAGTACTACTACGAAGCTGCTGAAATGGCTCTCATCGATACAGATGTAAGACGTACATTCGCAACAGGTATCGCAGGCTTCTCACACGTTATCGACTCACTCTCCGCTATCAAGTACGCTAAGGTAAAGGTTATCCGTGGCGATGTTGATATCAAGAACAAGAAGGGCGAGGTTGTCGGAACAGCTAAGGATCTTGCACTTGATTATGAGATCGAGGGCGACTTCCCAAGATACGGCAACGATGACGACAGAGCTGACGAAATCGGCGTATGGCTTCTCAAGACTTTCCTTGATATGATCAAGAAAAGACATACCTACAGAGATTCCGAGCCTACAACCTCTATCCTTACAATTACTTCCAACGTTGTTTATGGTAAGGCTACAGGTTCACTTCCTGACGGACGTAAGGCTGGTGCTCCATTCGCTCCTGGTGCTAACCCATCATATGGTGCAGAGCAGAACGGTCTTGTTGCTTCACTTAACTCCACAGCTAAGCTTCCTTATGTTTGGGCTCTCGACGGTATCTCCAATACACAGTCCATGAACCCTGAGGCTCTCGGCAACAATAAGGACGAAAGAATCAACAACCTCGTTGCTGTTATGGACGGTTACTTTGATCAGGGTGCTCACCACCTCAACGTAAACGTATTTGGCAGAGATCTCCTCGAAAAGATCAAGGCTGATCCTAAGAACCCTGAATACGCTAACTTCACTATCCGTGTATCAGGCTACGCTGTACGTTTTGTTGACCTCACACCTGAACAGCAGGACGATGTTATTTCCAGAACATTCCACGCTTCCAGATAATCTGTCACAGATTTCTGAACATAATAATAAAGGGCAGACAGAAATAATTTGTCTGCCCTTTTTAATACTGAAAGGAAATGATGAAATGGAAAATATTAAAGGTATGATTCACTCAATCGAAAGCTTCGGCTCGGCAGACGGCCCTGGAGTAAGATATATTTTCTTTCTCAAAGGCTGCCCGATGAGATGTAAATATTGCCATAATCCCGATACATGGGGTTCAGCTAATCTCCTTGAAGAGCTTACACCACAGCAGGCTTACGATAAAGCCGCAAGATATAAGCCATACTGGAAAAGCGGCGGCGGTATAACAGTCAGCGGTGGAGAAGCTCTTCTCCAGATAGATTTCGTAACGGAGCTTTTCAAAATATGCAAACAGCACGGAGTAAATACCTGCCTCGATACCTCGGGTCAGCCGTTTACAAGAAATGAACCGCAGTTTTCTAAATTCAAGGAGCTTATAAAGTATACTGACCTTTTCCTGCTCGATATAAAGGAAATTGATAACGAAAAGCATAAGCAGCTCACAGGCTGTTCAAACGAAAGTATACTTGAATTTGCTAAGTTTCTCTCGGACGAGGGCAAGCATATGTGGATAAGATACGTCCTTGTGCCAACCGTGACGGACGCAAAGGAGGATCTTGAAAAAACAAGAGCTTTCATAGATACCCTTGCAACCGTTGACAGAGTTGAGGTACTCCCCTATCATACGCTCGGTGTATTCAAATGGGAAAATCTTGGCATAAAATATGAGCTTGATGGAGTTCCTACTCCAACTACAGACGAAGTTAAAGCCGCTAAGGAGATCCTCGGTGCTTTATAAAAAGAAAAATATAGACAAAATGTAAAAATGTTCAAATCCCGTTGACATTTCGAGTAAATCGTGATATAATTTATAGCGTTAAAACCGTTACCTTTAAGGCAATCCAGAGAGATTGACAAGGCAAGTCGGTCATAAGCTTAATATTAAAACGAAGAAGCAGGAATTACACCATAATTGCAAGCTTTTTCGTAATAGAGTTTATCACTACCTGCCTGATTTTTCAGACAGGTATTTTTTTATGAGGTGAATATGAATAAGCAGGAAAAAGCCGTTATTCTTGACGGTTCTTCAATAAACCGTGCTATCTCCCGTATTTCATATGAAATATTGGAAAGGAATAAGGGTTCGGAGAATATCTGCGTTATTGCAATTATGTCGGGCGGTCTGAATATTGCTTCAAAAATCGCCGCAAAAATAAATGAGCTTGAAAATACTACGGTCAAGGTCGGTGCTTTGGATATCACCTCCTACCGTGACGATGAGCGGCATATCCCCAACTGCGATAAAACCGTGATAGATTTTGACGTTACAGGTAAAAAAATAATCCTCGTTGATGACGTTATCTTCACGGGAAGAAGTGCAAGAGCCGCTATCGACGCTCTTATCAAAAGGGGCAGACCTCAATCAATCCAGCTCGCAGTCCTCGTTGACAGAGGTCATAGAGAGCTTCCGATAAGACCTGATTATGTCGGAAAAAACGTCCCCACCTCCCGTGAAGAGGACGTAAGAGTTTCTTTCGACGGAACGGACGGAAAGGTCGCTATTTTCGTTGACGCAAAGGAGGAAAATACTTGAATAGTCTGCTTTTTAAAAACGTCAGAATGGTTGACGCTCACTCCGACAAAATCGGAGATGTGCTGATAAAAGACGGTGTTATCGCCGCAACAGGAAATATTGACGAAAAGGCTGAACGTGTGATAGACGGTATGGGCAAGCTTGTCCTTATGCCTGCACTTTTCGATATGCACGTCCATTTCCGTGACCCTGGATTCACTCATAAGGAGGATATTCTGACAGGCTGTCAGTCAGCACTGGCAGGGGGTGTTTCGGGTGTGGTTTGTATGCCGAATACCAAGCCTGCAACAGACAGCAAGGAAATAGTCGATTATATCAAGGATAAAGCCGCTCCGACAGGTGTTTCGGTTTATCCTGCTGGCTGTGTTACAAAGGGTATGCTCGGAAAAGAGCTTTATGACCATAGCTCAATAGGTGTAAAAATAATCTCCGATGACGGACGACCTGTTGAAAATGCAGAATTGCTTCGTCAGGCTATGCTTGAATCAAATAAAAACGGTATTCTGATAGCTTCGCATTGCGAGGACTTGAACATCATAAACGGCGGTATCGTCAATGACGGCGAAATTTCCGCAGAGCTTGGGCTGAAGGGTATGAACAGAGCCTCCGAGGACAGCATTACTGCCCGTGAAATAGCGATCGCTATGAGTGCTGACGCAAGAATACATATCTGCCACGTTTCTACCGTTGGAAGTCTCGATTTTATCCGTGAGGCAAAGGCAAGAGGTGTTAAAGTCACCTGCGAAACCTGTCCGCATTATTTTATGTATACCGATGAAAAAATCCGCTCACTGGACGCTGATTACAGAATGAATCCCCCGCTCCGCACGGAAAACGACCGTATCGCCGTTGAAAATGCCGTGCTGGACGGAACTATCGACTGCATCGTTACCGACCATGCTCCGCATACCGCAGAGGAAAAGGCTGATTTTTACAAAGCTCCGAACGGGGTTGTTGGTCTGGAAACCTCTCTTACGGCAATGCTTACGCATTTTTATCATACAGGCAAGCTGACATTGAGCCGAATATCCGAAATGATGTCGGCTGAACCGAGAAAGTTGCTCGGAATTGACGAAATAAAGCTTGAAAAAGGTTCTACGGCTGATGTTATCCTCGTTGATACGGAAAAGGAATGGACGGTTATCCCGAATGAGCTTCACTCAAAATCGCATAACACGGTTTTCAAGGGCGAACGCTTTAAGGGGCAGAATATTATGACTGTTACAGGCGGTATTATCCGCTTTGAAAGATAAAGGAGTGTTGTGAAAAATGTCATTTGACAGACTTATTGCAAAAATTATCGAAACAGGCAACCCAACGGTTGTCGGTCTTGACCCGAAGCTTGAATATGTGCCTGATTTTATCAAGGAAAAGGCTTTCGCAGAATGCGGAAAAAATCTTGACGGTGCGGCAAAGGCTGTTCTCGATTTTAACAAGGCTATCATTGATGAGATCTGTGACATAGTTCCTGCAATCAAACCGCAGGCGGCTTATTACGAAATGTACGGCTGGCAGGGTGTAAAAACCCTCCACGAAACCATTGCATACGCTAAAAGCAAGGGTATGTTCGTTATGGTTGACGGAAAGAGAAACGACATCGGTGCTACTATGGAGGCATATACTAACGCTTATCTCGGTTCTGCTGAGGTCGGTGGGGAAAGCTTCGAGGGCTTCGGTGCAGACGCTCTTACCGTGAACGGCTACCTCGGAACAGACGGTATTGCTCCGCTTACAAAGGCTTGTGCAGAAAACGATAAGGGAATATTCGTCCTCGTCAAGACCTCAAACAAATCCTCAGGCGAGCTTCAGGACAGAGCTCTTGACGACGGCAAGACCATTTACGAAACAATAGGCGATATGTGCGAAAAATGGGGCGAGGAAACTATCGGTAAATACGGCTACTCCGCTGTAGGTGCTGTTGTCGGCGCTACCTACCCCGAACAGCTTGCAGAAATGAGAGCAAAGCTGCCGCATACATTCTTCCTCGTTCCTGGATACGGCGCTCAGGGCGGCGGTGCAGAGGGTGTTGCCAAGGCTTTCGATGAAAAGGGACTTGGTGCTATTGTTAATTCTTCAAGAGCGGTTATGACTGCATATAAAAAGGAAAACTGCGATGAAAAGGATTTTGCAAAAGCCGCAAGACGTGAATGTATCCGTATGCGTGAGGATATAACCTCATTTGTGACTGCTTTAAAAAAGTAAAATTCACATAAATATATATCGGGAGGAAAAACAATGTCTTTATTCAACACAGGCGATAAGGCTTATATCATGCTTGAAAACGGCAGAATTTTCGAGGGTGTTTCATTCGGTGCAAAAGGAACATCTTTCGGTGAGATCGTTTTTACAACAGGTATGACTGCTTATCAGGAAACTCTCACAGACCCAAGCTATTACGGTCAGATAATCACCCAGACCTTTCCCCTTATCGGAAATTACGGCGTGAACAGCACTGACGGTGAATCGGAAAAATCCTATGCCAAGGGTTATATCGTAAGAGAATGGTGCAATACTCCGTCAAATTTCCGTATGGAGGGCAACATTGATGAATTTCTTAAGGAAAAAAATATCATCGGAATCCATTCTATCGATACACGCTGCCTGACAAGAATTATCCGTGACAACGGCGTTATGAACGGCGTTATCACAACAGAAAATGTTTATGATAAAAAAGACGAATTCCTTAAACAGATAAAGGAATACGCAATTAAAGACGCTGTAAAGGATGTCACTATTCCCGAAAAAAAGGAATATGATGCTGAAAATCCTCTCTACAATGTTGTACTTTACGATTTCGGCTATAAGCGTAACATAAGACGACTTCTCCTGAAAAATAATTGCAATGTTACCGTTGTTCCCGCTTCAGCAACTGCGGAGGAAGTAATTGCAATGAACCCTGACGGAATTATGCTTTCCAACGGTCCTGGAGATCCTGCGGAAAATACAGAGGTCATCGCAGAGCTTAAAAAGCTTACAGAATCGGGTATTCCTATCTTCGGTATCTGCCTCGGTCATCAGCTTATGGCTCTTGCAAACGGCGGTAAGACCGAAAAGCTCAAATACGGTCACAGAGGTACAAACCAGCCTGTTATCGACCTTGAGCTTGGCAAGACCTTCGTTACCTCACAGAACCACGGCTATGCTGTTATCAGCGACAGCATTTCCCCCGAAATCGGCGAGGTTTCACATATAAATGCCAATGATAAGACCTGCGAGGGCGTTCGTTATAAGAATTTCCCCTGCTTCACTGTTCAGTTCCACCCCGAGGTATGCGGAGGTCCTCTTGACACCACCTACCTCTTCGATAAATTTATGGATATGGTAAAGAAAAACAAGGAGGACAAGTAAAATGCCGCTTCGCAATGATATTAAAAAGGTTCTCGTTATCGGCTCGGGTCCTATTGTTATCGGACAGGCCGCAGAATTTGACTACGCAGGCACACAGGCTTGCCGTGCTTTGAAGCAGGAGGGACTTGAGGTTGTTCTCATCAACTCTAACCCTGCTACAATTATGACGGACAAGGCTATGGCTGACAAGGTTTATATTGAACCGCTTACTCTCGATGTTGTAAAAGAAATCATCGAAATTGAAAAGCCTGACAGCGTTCTTTCCACGCTCGGCGGTCAGACAGGTCTTACACTTTCTATGCAGCTTGCTGAGGAAGGATTCCTTGCTTCTCATGGTGTAAAGCTTCTCGGTGCAAATCCAGAAACAATTCATAAAGCAGAGGACAGACAGGCTTTTAAAGATACAATGGAAAAAATCGGCGAGCCCTGTATTCCCTCCAAGGTTGTTGAGGAGCTTGAGGACGCTGTTGATTTCGTTAAAAATGAGATTGGCTACCCTGTAATTATCCGACCTGCATTCACTCTTGGCGGTACAGGCGGCGGTATCGCAAACAACGAGGACGAGCTTCGTGATATTGCAACGAACGGACTTCGCCTTTCCCCTATCCACCAGATACTTGTTGAAAAATGTATCTCCGGCTGGAAAGAAATCGAATTTGAGGTTATCCGTGACAGCAAGGATAATGTTATCACTGTCTGCTCAATGGAAAACTTCGATCCTGTCGGCGTTCACACAGGCGACTCGATCGTTATCGCTCCTGCCGTAACACTTTCCGATAAGGAATATCAGATGCTCCGCACTGCGGCTATCAATATCGTTTCAGAGCTTAAGGTTGAGGGCGGCTGTAACTGCCAGTTCGCACTTCACCCGACCTCATTTGAATACGCTGTAATTGAAGTAAACCCAAGAGTTTCACGTTCCTCTGCACTTGCTTCAAAGGCAACAGGCTACCCTATCGCAAAGGTTGCTTCAAAAATCGCTATCGGCTATACTCTTGATGAGATAATCAACGCTGTTACAGGAAAAACCTATGCTTGCTTTGAGCCTGCTATCGACTACGTTGTAGTTAAATTCCCGAAATGGCCTTTCGATAAGTTCGTTTACGCTAAGAGAACTCTCGGCACACAGATGATGGCAACGGGCGAGGTTATGTCCATCGGTACTTCCTTTGAACAAGCTATGATGAAGGCTGTACGCTCAATTGAGCTTGGTATGGATAGTATGAACCTCAAAAAGCTTGCTGACGTTCCGACCGATGAGATCGAAAAGCTCCTTTATAACGTTGACGATGAGCGTTCATTCGTTATTTTCGAGGCTTTGAAGCGTGGAATTTCCGTTGAAAGGATAAATGAAATAACCAAAATCGACAATTGGTTCATTTCAAAGCTTAATAACCTTGTTGAGCTTGAAAAATACCTCGCAGACGGCACTCTTACCGAAGAAAAATATGACCTTGCAAAGCGTTATGGCTATCTCGACAGCACTATTGAGCGTATCAGCGGTCAGAAGTGTCCTAAGCACCGTGATTATGTTTATAAAATGGTTGATACCTGCGCAGGTGAGTTCAAGGCTGAAACTCCTTACTTCTATTCAACCTATGACGAGGAAAATGAAGCTCTCCAGTTCCTTGAGAGAAAGAAATCCGATAAAAAGAAAATCATCGTTTTCGGTTCAGGTCCTATCAGAATCGGTCAGGGTATCGAATTTGACTATTGCTCCGTTCACTGCGTATGGGCATTGAAGGAAATGGGCTATGAAGCCGTTATCTGCAACAATAACCCCGAAACTGTTTCAACCGACTTCGATACGGGCGACAGACTCTATTTCGACCCACTTACCAAGGAGGACGTTGCTTCGCTTATCGAAACTGAAAAGCCTGACGGTGTTGTTGTTCAGTTCGGCGGTCAGACCGCTATCAAGCTGACAAAATATCTCAGTGAAATGGGTGTTAATATCCTTGGTACTTCCGCTGATAGCATTGATGCGGCAGAAGACAGAGAGCGTTTTGACGAGCTTCTCAACAAGTGCGGTATCCCACGTCCCGCAGGACATACAGTAATGAATACAGAAGAAGCTCTTGCAGCTGCTGAAAACCTTGGTTATCCTGTACTTATGCGTCCGTCCTACGTTCTCGGCGGTCAGAATATGATCATCGCTCACTCCGATCAGGATATTATCGAGTATATGGCTATCATTTCCAGAGGCGGTCTTGAAAATCCTGTACTTATAGATAAATATATGATGGGCAAGGAAGTAGAGGTTGACGCTATCTGTGACGGCACTGATTACCTTATCCCTGGAATTATGGAGCATATCGAACGTGCAGGTATTCACTCGGGTGACTCTATCTCTGTTTACCCTGCTATGACGCTCACAAAGAAAATCCGTGAAACTATCATCGAATACACAAGAAAGCTTGCTTTTGAGCTTAAGGTTATCGGTCTTGTAAATATTCAGTACGTTGTTTACAACAACGAGGTTTATGTTATCGAGGTCAACCCACGTTCATCAAGAACAGTTCCTTACATCTCAAAGGTAACAGGCGTTCCTATGGTCGATATTGCAACAAAAATTATGCTCGGCGAAAGCCTTAAACAGCAGGGTTATGAAAGCGGACTTTACAAGGAAGCTGAATATATAGCAGTAAAGGTTCCTGTATTCAGCTTTGCTAAACTCCACGATGTTGATACGGCTCTCGGACCTGAAATGAAATCAACGGGCGAATGCCTTGGTATTGCACATAACTTTGAGGACGCACTTTACAAGGGACTTGTCGGTGCAGGATATGACCTTACCAAGAAAACAGGCGGCGGTGTGCTTATCACTGTCCGTGATACAGACAAGCAGGAAATTCTCTACGTTGCTGAAAAGTTTGAACGTCTTGGATTTACGATATATGCGACAAGCGGTACTGCTTCTATCCTTAACAAGAATATGATAGCCGCAAACGTTGTTCGCAAGGTTTCCGAGGAAGGACCTAACGTTATGGATCTCCTCGACAGCGGAAAGATAGATTATGTTATCTCCACCTCCGCAAAGGGCAGACTTCCTGCTCTCGACAGCGTTAAGATACGCCGTAAGACGGTTGAACGTTCAATCTGCTGTCTGACTGCTATTGATACTGCGAATGCTGTTGCTGATATTCTTGCAATGGGCAAACAGCTCAACGACATTGAAATGGTTGACATAACAAAAATATAACCCAAAAAGCCTGTCCGAATAAGGGCAGGCTTTGCTTAAAATAAAGGGGAAAATTATGGAATGGGATAAAAAACTTGATTCAAGCTTTTTAAGGGATCAGAATTTCGAAATCAACGGCGAAAAAATGCGTGCGGCATTGCATGGGTTCAAGATCTCACTTATTGCGGAGCTTATCGGCTGTGCCGTGATGGCATATATTTCAGGCATCGGATTCCTGTATAAAATATCGTCCGTTATTGCAGGTTCAATGGCTTCAAATGTAGTCAATCTTTTTTCAGGCAAAAATATGGACGTTGACAGCTATAATTCAAGCGGCTGGCTTATAACGCTAGCAATTGCTGTAATTACAGCTGTTCTCTCGGTTCTCGGCAACTCCTTCCATATAAAAAAGGCGGCAAAAATAACCGCTTTCCTCTATCCTGCAAATATTTTTGTGGGCATTCTTGCAGGATTCAAGCTTTTTGACGATATGAATTTTGCGGCAATGATTTTCACTATCGCTTATGGTCTTATCGGCATATGGCTGAATGATTTAACGTTAAGAGGTCTTAAAGAGCTTGATTATCTTGTAACGCAGGAGGGATTTCCGTCCTTTAATCAGGCGATATTTTATTTTCATCGTTCGCATTATGTCCGTATGCGTGAAAAGTGGCTTGAAGAACACCCCGAAGAAAGAGAAAAAAAGCGTGTATATCTTGAAACAGAGGAAAAACGCTCCGAAATGCTCGAAATTTCAGCGGAGGAGGAACAGGCTGGCATTATCCCGAATATAAGCGTAACATCAGATTCAGCCGAAAAATGGCTTGAACAGAATAAGCTTGAAACAGATAAAAAGCAATC
>CAYOAV010000016.1:0-1205 GCA_964402055.1 uncultured Ruminococcus sp.
TGATATAGCCGAGCTAAGAGCAGACGATCTGCGTAAAGCGGCAGAGATGAAAACCGCCGATTATGAAGATGCGGTTCAGATGTGCTGTGCAGAACGTATAAAAGCGGATTTTATTGTTACAAGAAATATCCGTGATTTTATTTCAAGTCCTGTTCCAGCAGTTAAACCTGCTGAACTTCTTGAACGCATATAGATTTATTTACCCAACTGCAAATCAACTACCCTATTGTTTCATAAAGAAAAAGCTCCACTGCGGTTTTTCCACAGTGGAGCTTGTTTGTATCTAATTATTTTGCTTTGCCGACCTTGACATATCCCTTGGAATAAACAAGCGTGTGCTGATTTCCATTTGTGTCAACATTGTTTAGGATTGTACCTATACTGTCAGGTGCTTTTGTGAGCTTATAAACACTGTCACCCTCCTTAATCGTCACAGATTTACCATTTTTGTCAACCAACGTTACATTGCCGTCAATAAATTCATCAAGCTGAACACTTTTTCCCTTAACAAGCTTTATATTTGATGATGAATCATCAGCTGTAATTGTTCTGCACTTAACTGAACCATTGAAATATGCATTCTCCACTCCAGTAAGTCCAATAATTCCACATCCGTCATCAAGCTTATTTGATGTAACTGTATTAATATTTACATCATTCATTGAAATGAAATTCAAATTTCCCTGCTTGCCAAGCTTATAAGAAGTTCCAAGCTTTGATGATGTATCTACAACATTCAAATCATCAAAAGTCAGGTTACCGTTAACAAGAATTGTTCCCTTAAGCTTAATTGTTTTTTCCTCTCCCTGAATGGTAATACTTTTTCCTTCAGGAATAGTCAATGCTTCCGTCATAGTAATATCATCAAGAAGCACAATTGTTACATTATCGCCCGAATTAATTGCATCGCCGATAGAAGCAAATTGCTTATTCACAACACTGCATACAGGCTTGCTAATGGTGAGCATACTTGACTTGCCTGTTGCAAGAACATATCCCTCGGGAAGTTCGTTTTCAAGACTGATATTTGCAAGACTGCCCTTGTATTGACCAATAAGAGCCTTTCCTGCATATGATTCATCTATTTTAAGCGTTTTACCCGAAGCGTCAAGAATATTGAAAGATACGTAATCTGCCGAACCGATCTTAACCTTTGATGCTATTGAATAAGGCATATCAATTGTAACACCTGCCATACCTCTAAA
>CAYOAV010000016.1:1305-34566 GCA_964402055.1 uncultured Ruminococcus sp.
GTTCAAACCAAGAGTGTACGCACCTATGTTGTAATTCATTACCTGCTCAATGCCCTTGTTATTGACCTTTTTAATGTTAGCGGCAGTTATATCAAGATCGCCCGTAAGCTTTATATCGCCTGTAACAATGATCTCAGCGTCATTTTCTGTTACATAGCTTATCTCCGAATACTTCTTGGCAGTAGGAACAGGGAGCGAACCCTTAATGCTTTCGTCCTTATAAATCTTGATTTTATACGTTGCTTTTGGATCGTTCATACGGTTAATATCCGCAATAAGATCCTTAAGGCTGATATAGGTATATTCTGCGTCTGAATTGTTTATACTAAGTCCATAAATACTTGTATTTCCCTCATCAACGCAAACAAGCTTATTTCCTGAACGAACTACCTTGAAATCGTCCTGTTCGTCAAGAACAACATTTCCGTAATAATTACCAGTGATATCGGCAACCTTATCGCCTGAATTAAGTGCCTTATATTTACCACTCTTTACATCGTAGAAACAAACGTTGATAGTGCCATCCTTGCCGATACCATTTTTACCGACAGAGAATTTCTTGCCGTAATACATATCGATTTCTGCGTCATACGTTTCCGTATCTACTGCTTCAATTCCGCCGACAGATAATGTACCACAATAGGTGTTTACACCGCTAATGGAAAGCATACCCTTAACGGTAACGTTTCCTTCAATCAGAACACTGTGGAATTTTCCACCTCCCGCCGTTACGTTTCCGAGAATATACGAACTATCGATATTCAATTCTCCTGATGAGGTAATTCCATTTATCGTAGCCTCAACATTATCAAGTGTAAGAGCATATTTTCCTGCGTTTATCTTATAATAGCTGTAAACATAGCTCTTGCCTGATTTTTTAAATCCCCATAAATCGATATTTTCAAACGTTGTATCACCTGTAAGTGTAAGAGATGTTCCCAAAAAGTCTATTTCGGAAGGCTCTTCCGCTTTTGAATTAATCGTAAGAGAAGCGTATGTATCCTTCTTAGGCATCGTCATAGCCGAATACATAACATAATATTCATCAAGCAGTGTGACTGTATAATCAACCGTCTTATCATTTGCAGCATTAATATAGCTTACAATATCTGACCATTCAGCCATTTTAAATATAGGATTGACTGTATTATGAAAATTATCATAAATCACCGTGAGTTCAAATTTTACCCTCTTTACATAAACATCTGACTTTGTTCTGCTGAAAGCAAATTCGCCATCAGGTAAACTGCCATTGTCAATTATAAAGCAGCTTAAATCAGCCGATGAAGCTTTGAATGCAAGCTGATCTTCATTGAATTTAACACCTTTTATTCCAACGTTGACAGTACCCTCTGCCTTTCCTGAAACGGTAAAAGGAGTATAGAATGCAGACTCATAGATTATCAAAGAATCTGTTTCTCCCTTGATATTCTTGATTGTAACATTTACTCCGTCATTAATTCTAAGAGTAGCATTCTTCATAAGGTTAAGGTCTGTAAATGCGATAGATGACTTAGGTACAAGTGAAGAACCGTTCTCAACTATAACCTTTCCGAAGCTTGCGATTGGAAGTGAGATATTTTCGCCATTCAAAGAGAGCGTTGATTTCGCGCCGCCCTTTATCTGCTTAACAGTATCCGAGTTAAAATGTTCAAGCGTGAGATTCTTACTTGCTGTCATTGTAAACGGCTTTGTGCTTTCCATTTTAATATTAGTAAATGATACATTTACAGGAAGTGAAATAGCCGTAACATTTGTAAGATTGATATTTTTCTGTCCGTCAGCAGTGAAGCTGATAGAATTTGCCGCAGATGGAAGCTTGAAAGCAACCGCAGAAACATCTTCATTCAATGTGATTAAATAATCAGAGGTTTTCTTGTTGAGCTTTGTGATTTTTTCAAATACAAGCTCAATGCTTGAGAAATCGTCTATCTTTTTTTCACCGTCTGAAAGTGTAAGTGTTCCTGTGTATTCAGCCTTTATATTCTTTGAAGATGAATAATAAACCGCACTTAATTCCTTTTCAGAAGAGGTCTTATTCATAATTGTAATTGGATTTGCAGGCTCTTTTGAGGAATAAGCAACTATAGTGCCGCTTGCAAGTCCAACTACTTCGTCTGTTTCATCTATAACGCAGACAGAAGTATTTTTTCCAACACTTGAAAGTGTAAGCTTAGGGAGAGCTGTACCCTCTTTCTGAACAAGCTGGAACAATACAGAAGTATCACCTGTTATAGCCGTTACATTTGAACCTGGAAGCATTTTAACGGTTGCACCATCAAATTTAACTCCTGTTACAGTACCTGATACAGTTATATTACCCTCAACGCTATTGAAGGTCGAAATTGAAACTGCTTCTATACTACCATTAGCAATAAGGCTTGATGTTTTAGTACCTGTTATATTGCCTGCGTTGATCAATTTGCCACCAACATCAATATTCTTGCCAGCCGAAACAGTAACCGCAGATTTTTTGTCACTGCTCATTTCAAGGACAACATCATAATAAACAGCAATATCAACAGTTGCCTTTAATGTCTTGTTCTTTATCTTAATCGTCCTGATGCTTTCGGGAGGAACAAACGAACCATCTCCGTATCTTTCCTCCATACTGTACATTTCGCTATTATATTCATCAGCAGTATTTATACCGCCCCTTAATGCAATTCCCTTTGCCTTAGCAGCCGCAGGAAGTGTAAGCTCATCAACGGTAACATCATCAAGAATCTTTATTTCAAATGTCTTTGCACTGTCAGGATTGTTGTTAATGTAATTAATAACATCGCTCCACTGAGAATAAGAATTGCCGTCACACATAAATGCCGCAGTAGCATATCTTATTTCATTTCCAACCTTTGTAAGAGTTGCTTCAATGCCTCCAGAGGTTTTTGCCGATGTTTTGAACATATCAACTGTAACCTTGCTGTTTTTAACAATAATAGCCGTCTGTCCACTGCTTACAACGTTATTCTGATTATAGTCATCAGGTGCAAAGCAACTAAGAGCTATAGGCTTATTATCAGTCAATGCAACATTTCCCGTTACAGTAACAACACTATTATTATATGAATTAATAACATTGTTTTCGCCTGCTGCTGAAATTGAAGCAATATCTATCTTTGCACCATTTGCCGCATAGATTGATGAATCTGTAAGCTTTAATGCTGATGTAATTTTGGCAATACCGCCGTCATAAATTACAGTTCCGCCATTTTCAACAGAAATCTCCTTAACAGAATGAGTTATTGTCTTATTATTTGCTGAACCTGCAAATGTAACCTTACCTTTATTAACTGTTATTGCAGAAGTCGAGGTAACAGCATTATTGAACTTATAATCACCACTTCCAAAAGTGATTTTATGCGCACCTGCATTTACTTTTCCGTCAAATGTCATCTTTCCGATTGAATTAAAGGTGAAATCACATTTAGGCGAAAAATCAGACGTTATATTTACTTCAACATTGCTGTCAAAGGTAACAGATTTTGCCTTTATTGAATTAAATAATGCTCCTTCAGCGTCAGCATGGACAATTGAAGCAAATCTATTTGCATTTCCTATAATATAATCAGCATTAGCTTTATTATTTTCCGAAATATATTCAACAGCTTCATTGAATGTAACACGCTTAACTGTTTTTTCTCCGTCATTTATAGAAAATTCATAGCAATTGCTAAGGAAATACATATAATTTCCTTCAGAATTTTTTTCTCTTGACAAAGCCACAAAATTTGCTTTACCGTCAACTATGATATTATCGACAGAAAGCTTAGTTCCTAAAAGAAGCGGAGCATAATCGATTACCCCAAATCCACCAAAATCTCCCTCAAGATATTCATCAACAGTCAGAGTAAGCCCCTTTTCATCTATATTTTTGAAATAGTAATAGTTATAGGCTGTATAAAGATCTATTTTCAATACAGCACCTACTGCGGAATAAAGCTTTGTAAAGCAAACCGAATCCGAATAATATATGCTATCATCAATGTAATAACTATTGACAATGGTTGCATTTTTTTCAAGCGTAAGATTAGTTCCTGACGCACCTGAAGCAACTGTTAACGTCAGACCTTCCTTAACAGTAAGATTTTCAACATTTTCAATTGAAAAAACCGAAGCGTTACGTTCTTCAATAATAACCGAACCCTTATTAGCATCTTTTGAACCGATAATAGAAACAGGAATATAATCGTAATCGCCATAAACCTTTGAAATGGTAAGAGTATGAGTGCCAATGGTGATAGCTTTAGGTAATACAGAGTAGTCGTAATCGCTTCTGTCAATGCCAGCTATACCCTTAAGAGTAAGATCAGCCTTAAGCTCCATATCCCTTCCAAAGGTAATGCTGTATTTACCGCCGCCGTTTATAATAAAGCTATAGGACGGCATATCTGTACCACTGTATGTTACATCTGAAAGAAGCGTGATAGTCTGTCCAGCTGATTTAATGCTCTTGATAGCAGCACCAAGCGTCTTGAAGGTCTTGCTACCGATCTGTGCAACAGGATCGCCTGAAGCTTCCTCATAATTTTCATCGTGATTATCATATGAATAGGTCGTGCTTGTGCATTTATTTACAGGATATAAATATTCTCTGTCAGAAGTGGTGAGCGGAGTATGTTCGTTATGTCCGTTGTAGCCATTTGTAAAATCATAATATCCGCCCGCACTGTCAACAACATTAAAATAATTATAATCATATGATGTTGAACTATCGTCCCATGTAACATCGACATTATACCATTCGGTACTGCCGTTATTATCAAGTCCGACCTGATTCCATGCGTGACCGCCGCCATTGCCTGTTCCGGAAACATAAAGAACATCGATATCGAGTGCATTCATAAACAGCTGGAAGCATTTTGCATAGGATTCACATACTGCTTCGCCGCCAACAAGTATACCCGAAATATCGTGAGCATGCTCTCCATCAACATAAGTAGTCTTTTCGCAAAGGTAATTATGGATATACCATTCCTTGGAATATTCATTGCTGTAAGTAGCTGCTCCGTCAACTACTTCTTCAATTTCAGCCATTACCTGCTCTTTGAGGTTCATTCTTGTATCGCCGTCATAGCAGTCGGAGCAGTAATCATCAACGCCGAAATGGATATATGTTTTCGTTCCGCTTGTGGAATGCAAATATTTGTGTCCGACCCAGAAGAACTGTGGATTGTCGTCCTTAAGTGCAATATAAACCTTGAAAAGATCATCTGAACCGACCACTGTATCTGAAACAAGCATTCTATCAAAATAATATCCATCATATTTTGAATCTTTTGTTGCATCATAATCAGCACTTGAATCTATCGCGACAAGAGCACTATAGGCATTGTCATAAACCTCCTGTAAGGTAGAAGAAAGTGCGTTATAGCCGTCCTTGCTGCTGTAATTGCTGAGTGCTTCATTATATGATGAAGCTTCAAAAAACGATTCAGAATCATCATCCTCATCAGCTTCAATCTCACCGAGATAATAATATTCATATGGGAGCAGACCCTCGCCGCTGATTGGCGAAACGTAATGCTCAACGCAAGAAAGCTCATTAAATTCTGAATCTTCCTCATCGTTTTCATCATTATTTTCAGCTTCATCCTCATTTTCGTCATTGTTTTCATCGTCATTGTTATTTTCGCTGTTTTCATCGTTGTCAGTATTTTCGTCATTGTTATTCTCATCATTATTGTCACCATTGTTTTCGTCATTCTCATTGTTATTTTCGTTGTCATTCTCATCGTCATTTTCGTTGTTATTCTCGTTGTCATTCTCATCGTCATTTTCGTTGTTATTCTCATTATTATTTTCGTTGTTTTCGCCATCGATATTTTCCGAGTTTTCATTAACGGAAATGCTTTCAACAGCTAAAGCGGTTACCCCAACAAGATCAGCACCAGCAGGTGATAAAAGCAGCGCAACCGCCGCTGTCCAGGCGGCAACTCTTTTCAGTAAGCTTTTTTTCATACTGTTCCTCCTCAATATATCCTTTAATTGAATGTTTTATGGATATTCTGATATAAAAGCCGCATAATTCGGCTCTTAGATCAATTATATCACGTTATATCCATAATTTCAATAACTTTTTAACAATTTTTAGCCTTAAATTCAATTGTGTTGCATTTTCCGATTGACAAAATGAACAGGATAAGCTATAATTTAATCAAGGAAAAAGAGGTTTATTGTGTGACATTATAAAAAAGGAAGTAATCATTATTCTTTACAAATTTATCATCTGTTTTATCGCAGGAATCGGTGCAGGACTTGGCACGGGCTTTGCAGGTATGAGTGCCGCCGCAGTTATTACGCCTATGCTTGTGGCTTTTCTCGGCACGGACGCTTATACAGCAGTCGGAATTGCTCTCGCTTCGGACGTTTTAGCGAGCGGAGTTTCTGCATATACCTATGGAAAAAATAAAAATCTCGATATAAAAAACGGAATCATTATGATGCTTACGGTGCTTGTATTTACAGCAGTCGGAAGCTTTATTTCCAGCCTTGTTCCAAGCACCACTATGGGAAATTTTTCCCTTATTATGACAACTCTCCTCGGCATTAAATTCCTTGTAAAGCCTGTTATGACAACAAAGGAAAAAATGGCGGAAACAGACCCGAAAAAGCGTGTTATCCAGTCGATAGGCTGTGGAATACTGATAGGCTTTATCTGTGGATTTGTCGGTGCAGGCGGCGGTATGATGATGCTGCTTATTCTCACCTCCGTGCTCGGATATGAGCTAAAAACAGCTGTCGGAACAAGCGTTTTCATTATGACCTTTACCGCTCTTACAGGAGCTGTAAGCCATTTTGCTCTTGGTGAAGCACCTGACATTGCCACTCTTGTTTTATGCGTTTTAAGTACGCTTTTATGGGCAAGAATTGCCGCTGTTATTGCAAATAAGGCAAAGCCTGCAACACTTAATCGTGCGGTAGGAATCGTGCTGACCTTACTCGGAATAGGCATTTTCGCAACAAAGCTTATCGGAGGTTAAATTTATGAATAAAACAAACGCTATGCGTATGCTTGAAGCGGCAAAAATTGATTTCCGCACGGCTGAATATGAGGTTGACGAAAACGACCTTTCGGGTGTTCATGTTGCAAATCAGCTTGGACAGCCACCTGAACAGGTCTTTAAAACGCTTGTATTAAAGGGCGAAAGGACAGGCTTTTTTGTATGCTGTATTCCTGTTGATAAAGAGCTTGACCTGAAAAAAGCCGCAAAGGCTGCACATGATAAAAAATCGGAAATGCTACCATTAAAGGATCTTCTTCCGACAACGGGATATATAAGAGGCGGCTGTTCACCCATAGGAATGAAAAAGAAATTCCCGACCTTTATTGATGAAACCGCCATACTTTTTGATGAGATCGCAGTCAGTGCAGGAATAAGAGGGACTCAGATAATTATAAACGGAGAAAAGCTTGCGGAATATCTTGGTGCAGAGCTTACCGAGCTTACGCTATGATGTCCGTTATTTTACTTATAATTGCAATTCTGCTTAATCCTGCCGCTTCAAGGCTTTTAAAACGCAGGATAAAATACCTCAATGGACTTGAAGCCTTTATCGGGAAATGCAAACGCTATAAAGCCGTTGTACTTGACGTGAACGATGTTCCGACAGATAAAAGCGGAAATACGATCCGTGCGGTCATATTGCAATTCCGTGATGACGAGCAAAAACGGACGATAGTACATAGATACACGGACAGCTGCGGAAAACGCTATTACCGTGGCAGCGAGGTCGAGCTTTACTACTGCGAGGAAAGCGACACCGCCTGCATAAAGGATGATAACCCATTCACACGCAATGCGTCAAGGCTTATGGCATATGCGATACTTATGAGAATACTGTCTGCGTTATGTATAATAGCCGCAATAATTGTGATAATTGTTTAGCGTTTTCTATGCTTTTCTGGCTTTTGGAAAACGCTGTTTTTTTATTTTTGAAAAATATTTAGCTCTTGAATTGTATTTATATGGGGAGATGAAAATGATGTCGGAAAAAGAAGTATTCGGTTCTTCCGCTCATATCGAGCGGGTGCTTGCCGAACATTCGCAGAGTATTCTAAGACTTTGCTATACATATACGCATAATATCCATGACGCAGAGGATATTGCTCAGGAAACCTTTGCCTCATTTATCCGTCATGGAAAATTTGAAAGTGCCGAGCATGAAAAGGCATGGCTTATACGAGTTGCCGTGAATAAATGTAAAAATCATCTAAAATCAGGCTGGATAAAATACACCGCTCCACTTGAAGAGGCGGAAGATACTGCCGATGAACCATATGAATATAATGAACTGCTCGAAGCTGTTAAGGCTCTTCCCGAAAAATACAGACTTCCGATACATCTTTTTTATTACGAGGGCTATTCCATAAAGGATATTGCAAAAATAACGAAAAAAAAGGAAGCTACTGTCGGAACTCTGCTTTCAAGAGGCAGACAGCTTCTTAAAGAAAAGCTTACAGGAGGTAATGAATAATGGATATCAACTCAAAGGATTATATAAACTCATTTGATAATATCATACCCTCCGAGGATTTTCTTGCAAAAACAAAAAATGCTATGCTTAAAGAAGCGGAAAAACAAAACAAACGCAAACGCATTATGCTAAGGCTCACTCCGATAGCTGCCGCCGCCTGCGTTGTATTGGTGTTTGCATACGGAATGATAAATCAGCCGAAATCAGCTGATAACTCAATGCCTGAAAGCATTATGCTTGATGAAGAACAGTCTTACGATAGCAATACCGAAAAAGAGGACGAGATTTATTATGATGAAGCTGATGACTATGAACCGCTTATTGAGGACGAAAGCCATGATGAACCGCTGGAAAATCCAGCGGCAGGTGAAGCATACGATGACGATGAAGCTAAATCGGAAAGCAACAATAAAAATTATTATGACAATATAACCGATGAAGAAATTGTTGAGGACGATAACGAAGGCTCTGACGATGATACCACCGCATATGAAGTGCCGCTGAATTTTGCCGTTCCTGTCGGTGGAAAGGCATTGGAATTTCCCGATTTTTCGCCCGATGATACGGAAAAGCTTGCGGAATTTCTTGCAATCGTTTCAAAAGATATGATAAATGCCGAGATTATATATTCAAATGGAGAAACAGCTGATATTTTCGGCGAAGAAGCAAAAAAAATCAGCTTGGAAATTACAGAAAATATAAATACTTCAAAAATCACCGCAAAAACAGATTTTGAGCCAACTGTAAGCTATACCTTTTTTGATGATAAAACAGGTTCTGTGCTTTACAGCATTCGCACGGACGGAATTTTTACAGCCATAAGCATAAAAAACGGAGAAGAGGTATATTTCCAAAACTGACAATATTTTCCTGCAAAATAGTATATAATCGTAATGATATTTTGCAGGAAAGGATGTCAAAAATATGATCGTTAAGGAAAAAACACCTCCGCAAACAGAAAATCACTTAAAAAAAGAAAAAATATCCGATAAAAAAGCTTTTTCCATCAAATGGACGGCGGCTCTTTTATGCGGAATGCTGTTTTGTGTCGGTCAGGGATTTATGCCAATATGCACCGCTCTGACAGCGGCTCTCCCGACAATGCTTTCGGCGGCGGTCTTTTCAGGTGTGGCAATATGCACATTTGCCCTCGGGAAAATTGAGGAAATGACAGCAGAGCTTATCTCAATGGCTATAATACTCACTTTAAGGCTTATAATGGGAAAATTTACCGAAAAGGTCTTAAAGTCAGCCGCTGTAGGTTTTTTTTCAGCGGCAGTCTATACTTTTTCAGGCCTTGTTCAGGCTTTTTATACCGAGCTTTCCCCTGTTATTGCGGCGGCTGTGCTTTTCAGAGGAATTATTTGCGGAATAACGGCATATTTTATTTCCTGTGAGATCGATCACATAAAGCAAACAGGCAGGATATCAGTTTCAGGGATGGACAGCCTTTGCACGGCGGCTTTATATGTCACGGCAATTTCCGCACTTTTTAACGTAACGGCAGGAAATCTTTCTATCGGGCGATGCTTCGGAGGATTTGTTATACTCGCCGCAGGAGGACGTTTCGGAGGTGCAGGAGGTGCTGTTGTAGGAATCCTCACCTCGCTCGGTGCTATACTCGGCAGCACGGATGGCGATATTTCAGAGTTTCCGAGAAGTATGGCTGTTATCAGCTGTTCAGGACTTATTGCAGGTACTTTATCAAAATACGGCAAGCTTGCTTCATCAGCCGCATTTACACTTATCTCGCTGTTTCTGACCCTTTTTATGGGCAGATTATCATGGGCGGCTTCACTTATGACGGATACGCTTATCGCCGCCGCTCTTTATGCCCTTATCCCCGACCGATTTTATATGAAGCTGATAAATACAGCTATTGCTCATCGTTCAGCCGCCGCAGAGCATCTTTCAAGAAGCATTGCATTCGGTGCGGCTTGCTTTTCTGCTGCTGGAAACAGCACTAATAAGGCGGCAGAGCTTCTTGCGGAAAAAAATTACATAAGAACGGATATTTCAACCGAGGTATGCGAAAAAATATGCGGCGAATGCCGAAACCATGATTTTTGCTGCCGTGACGATGAAAACAGAATAAAATCGGCTTTTATACCCTGTGAAAGGCTTCTCTTAAGCAAAGGATTTATCACTGCCGCAGAATTGCCTAGATGTATTGACAGCTGTACAAAAAAGGACGCTCTTGCCGACTTTATGAACAAGCTTTACACAAGAAAATCAGCCTTTATGCAAAAAAACGATCTGCTCGTTAATTTTCGTGAAAAATCCTCCGCTCAGTTTTCCTCCTCGGCAGATTTTATCAGCGATCTTGGCAGAAAATGCTCGGACGATAAAATATACGATGAGGGAATGTCTGAACGTGCGGCTGTACTTATCGGACGGTATGGTGCGGAAAATGTATGTGCAGCAGTGTTTTTTGATAAAAGTGGCTATGTTTTTATTTCAGCATTTTTTTCAGGAAAGCTCAACGATACCATTTCGGAGCTTACGGAAAAGCTATCCGCACTAACTGACCGTGACCTTGAAGAACCCGAATTTTTCAGTGAGGACTGCACAGTTCATGCCTGCTGGCACGAAGCATATACTTTTAACGCAGAAACGGGCAAAGCGATAATGTGCGGCAGAGAAAAAATCAGCGGCGACAGCTGTATACAATTTTCAGACGGACTTGGTTCGGTATATTTTATAATCGCAGACGGAATGGGAAGCGGAAACCGAGCGTCAGTCGAAAGCAGTATGGCTTGCTCGCTTTTATCAAGGCTGATTCGGGCAGGTGCAGGTGAAGGCTCAGCTTTAAGGCTGGTTAATTCACTCCTTTCCACAAAAGCCTCCGATGAAGTTTTCACAACGGTGGATATGCTGAAAATCAACCTTTTTTCGGGAAAAGCAAGCTTTTATAAGGCAGGTGCTGTGAAAAGCTTTGTGAAAACAGGCGGTTCTGTCAGCTCTGTGGAATGCACATCATTTCCATTAGGGATTTTCCCCGATATTGATGTAAAGCCTGTAACACTCCGACTCTCGGACGGTGCTTCTGTCGCTCTTTTTAGCGATGGAATACCTGAAAGCTGTTATCCGAAATTGCGTGAGCTTCTGCTTTCAGATGGATATTCCCCCTCAAGATGTGCCGATACAATTATTGAGCTTGATAAAGATGAGCTTTTCCCCGATGACCGAACAATTTTTGTATTAAAACTGCATAAATTATAAAAAATGACATCACAAGCATTGTGCATAATAGCTAAAAATGTGGAAAATTATGTACATTTTAATGCAAAATTTCCCTCGAAAAGTATTTTATGGTTTTATTAGAGGAAAATTTTTGTGCATTTTCAACAAGCAAATAGTATTTTTTACGTCTAACATATAAAATTATTACAAAAACACTTGAAATATGATACATAATCTGTTAAAATATATATAGGATTAAATGTGAGGTTCTTTAAGAATGATTTTATTACTTGAAGAACCAATGAAAAAGGAGTTTGAATTATGCCCGAAAGCAGAAAGAAAACTGCTGTGTCCGATGAAACGGACTGCCGCTTCCCCTTGCATATCTTCCACGAGGGAACTTCAGTTGCGGCTTATGATTTCTTCGGTGCCCATAAAGGCACTAAGGACGGCAGAAAAGGAGTTTATTTCAGAGTATGGGCTCCCCATGCAAGATCCGTTTCGCTCGTTGGTGATTTCAACAGCTGGGACAGATCTAAAAATCCGATGACTAAGCTTGTCGATGATGAAACATGGGTATGCTTCGTTGAAAATGTTGAAACGTATTTTACCTATAAATACAGCATCGAAACACGCCACCAGAGCATCGTAAACAAGTCCGACCCATATGGCACTCATATGGAAACGCGTCCTGCAACAGCTACAAAATATTTCGATATTGATGGCTATAATTGGACTGATAAGGCTTGGTATGAAAAGAAGGCGAAAACCAACGTCTATAAAAGCCCGATGAATATTTATGAGGTTCATCTTGGCTCATGGCGAACCTACGAAAACGGCGAACCCTTCAGCTATGTCAAATTTGCCGAGGAAATGGTTCCTTATCTTAAGGAGCTTAGCTATACTCATATTGAGCTTATGCCGCTTGCGGAATATCCCTTTGATGGCTCATGGGGTTATCAGATAATCGGATATTATGCTCCGACCTCACGCTATGGCACTCCTTTTGATTTTATGGAAATGATAAATATTTTCCATAAAAATGGCATCGGAGTTATCCTTGACTGGGTTCCAGCTCACTTCCCGAAGGATGCGGCAGGTCTTTTTGAATTTGACGGCGATTGCTGTTATGAATACTCCGACCCATTGAAAAAAGAACACGCTTCATGGGGAACAAGAGTTTTCGATTTCGGCAAGAATGAAGTTAAATCCTTCCTTATCTCAAACGCACTCTACTGGATAGAAAAATTCCATATTGACGGCTTGCGTGTTGACGCTGTTGCTTCTATGCTCTATCTCGATTATGACAGACGTGACGGCGAATGGCGGCCTAATAAGGACGGCGGACGTGAAAATTACGAAGCTGTTGACTTTTTAAGGCAGCTTAATACAGCCGTTTTCGGAAGAAACCCCGATACGCTTATGATAGCCGAAGAATCAACCGCTTGGCCGCTTGTTACTAAGCCTGCTGATATTGGCGGTCTTGGATTCAACTTCAAATGGAATATGGGTTGGATGAACGACAGCCTTGACTATATGAAGCTTGACCCGATTTACCGTGCAAATAATCACGGCAAGCTTACTTTCTCATTCTTCTATTGCTTCAGCGAAAACTATATCCTGCCGATTTCTCATGACGAAGTCGTTCACGGAAAATGCTCGCTCTGGCGTAAGATGAGCGGTGCATATAATACCGATAAGTTTGCAACACTGCGTACATTTATGACGTATATGGCTATGCACCCTGGCAAGAAGCTTTCCTTTATGGGAAATGAATTCGGTCAGGAAAATGAATGGAATTATAAGCAGGGTCTTGACTGGCAGCTGCTTAATGAGCCTGTTCACGCACAGATCCAGCAGTTCAGCAAGGATCTTAATAAATTCTACCTTGACAACCCTCCACTCTGGCAGCATGATGACGACTGGAACGGTTTTTCATGGATATGCCATGACGATTACCTCCAGAGCGTTATTTCATTCCGCAGAATCGATGATGAGGGCAACGAAGTTATAATCGTTTGCAATTTCGTCCCCGTCAAGAGAGAGGGCTACCGCATAGGCGTTCCTAAGGAGGGTTATTGGCAGCAGGTTCTTTCCACCGATGATAAAAAATACGGCGGAAATGGTTCTGTTGATAATAAGAAAAAGAAAACCGAGGATTATTCAATGCACGGACTTGATCAGTCAATTGTGATAGATATTCCTCCGCTTTCAGCAATGCTGTTTAAGTTCGTTCCCGCAAGAAAACGCACTGCGTCAAAGGATGTGGAAAAGCCTGTAAAAAAGACTACTTCAAAGTCTACAAAGACTGCAAAGGCTTCAACAGCAAAAGCAACAAAAACCGCTAAAACAACGAAAAAAACAGGGGAAAAATCAACTAAAGCAAAGACTGACAAAAAATCCCCCGATAAAAATAAAAAGTAATCCATAGGAGGAATAACGAATGTACACTAAAAAAGAATGCGTTGCAATGCTCCTCGCAGGAGGTCAGGGCAGCCGCTTATACGCACTTACAAGAGATATGGCAAAGCCTGCCGTACCATATGGCGGAAAATACAGAATTATCGACTTCCCTCTTTCCAACTGCGTAAACTCTGGAATCGATACTGTCGGCGTACTTACACAGTATCAGCCGCTCGTTCTTCACGATTATATCGGAAACGGTCAGCCTTGGGATCTCGATAAGATGAACGGAGGCGTTCATTCGCTCCCACCTTTCCAGACAGCTCTCGGCGCTCAGTGGTATAAGGGTACTGCAAACGCTATTTATCAGAATATTTCCTTTGTTGACAGATACGACCCTGAATATGTTGTTATCCTTTCGGGCGACCATATCTACAAAATGGATTATAACGATATGCTTGCTCATCATAAGAAAACAGGTGCTGACGCTACTATCGCCGTTCTTGACGTTCCAATGGAGGAGGCTTCACGCTTCGGTATTATGATAACAAACGATAAGGGCGAGATAGTTGACTTTGAAGAAAAGCCTAAGAACCCCCGTTCAACGCTTGCTTCAATGGGTATCTACATCTTCACATGGAAGAAGCTTAAGCAGTATCTTATCGAAAATGAAAATAACGAGGCAGAGGATAAGGACTTCGGTAAGGCTATTATCCCGAATATGATGAAGGCTGGCGAGAAGCTTGTTGCTTACGCATTTGACGGCTACTGGAAGGACGTTGGAACGCTCGATTCACTCTGGGAAGCTAATATGGATCTTCTTAACCCGAATATTCCTATCGACCTCTATGATCCATCATGGAAAATGTATTCAAGAAACCCGATCATGCCTCCGCAGTACATAGGACAGGACGCTGTTATCGAAAATTCAATGGTAACAGACGGCTGCGTTGTCGAGGGAACGGTTGATTTTTCAATTATTTTTGAAGGCGTTAAGATTGAACCGGGTGCAACTGTTACAGATTCTATCATTATGCCTGGCTCGGTTATCAAATCGGGTGCAATAGTTGAATATGCGATCGTAGGTGAAAACTGCGAGGTAGGTGCAGGTGCACAAATCGGTGCAAGACCTGAAACCTTTGCCAACAGAGATGACTGGGGCATCGCAGTAGTCGGTCATAATATCACAATCTCCGAAAATGCAAAGGTTCTTCCGAAGCAGATTATTTCGGAAAATGTTTAAAACAGGAGGAACTTTGAGATGAGCAGCAATAAAAATGTTTTGGGACTTATTTTCTCAAATATGCACGACAGCACTATCCCCGATCTTACCAAATCAAGAACAATGGGCAGCGTTCTTTTCGGAGGACGTTACAGACTTATTGACTTCCCTCTTTCCAATATGGTAAACAGCGGAATTGATGAAGTCGGTGTTATTACAAAATCAAATTATCAGTCACTTCTCGACCACCTCGGCTCGGGCAGTGAGTGGGATCTCGCAAGCAAAAACGGTGGACTTCACCTTCTCCCTCCTTTCAGCCACGTTTCAAGCGGTATGTACAGAGGAAGAATGGAGGCACTCTACGGAGTATGGGATTTTATCAAAAATTCCAAGGCTGATTATGTAGTTCTTTCCGACTGCGATGTTATCGCTAATATCGATTATTCCGAAATCGTTGACGCTCATATTGATTCAGGTGCGGATATAACTGCTGTTTATGCAAAGGACGTTCTTTCCGCTGAACAGGCACAGTGTGCAACAGTTTTCGGAATCAATAACGATGGCAGAGTTGTTGATGTTCTCACAAATCCATATATCAGCGGTGCTTGCAATGTTTCGCTGAATATGTTCGTTCTTTCAAAGGAATTCCTTAAAAATCTTGTTCTTGAAGCAAATTCAAGAGGTCTTATCAGCTTTGAAAAGGATATTCTTCAGGCAAGAACTCATGAATATAAGATAATCGCTCATCGTTTTGACGGTTATTTCAGCAAAATAACCTCAATGGACACATTCTATAAGGCAAATATGAACCTTCTCAACACAGCAAACAGAGAAAAGCTCTTTATTGCAAACCGTCCTATTTATACAAAGGTAAGAGATAATCCGCCTGTAAAGTATGGTATCGGTGCAAAGGTTAAAAACTCTCTCATCGGTGACGGCTGTATCATTGAGGGTACTGTTGAAAACAGCGTGCTTTTCAGAGGCGTAAAGGTCGGCAAGGGTGCTGTTATAAAGAACTGTATTCTTATGCAGGATACAAATATCGGAACAAAGTGCGAGCTTTCCTGCGTTGTATCTGATAAGAATGTCAAGATCAGCGATATGCGTATGCTTACAGGTTCAGAGAATTATCCTCTTTATCTCGGCAAGGGTGCTGAAATCTGATTTATGACAATAAAAAAGCGGCGGAGCTTTTCTGCCGCTTTGAATGATATACCAACATTATTTTTCTGAAAGGAAGTCTTTAGATGAAGATTTTATATGCAGCTTCGGAAGCACTCCCATATGCGGCTTCAGGCGGTCTTGCAGATGTTGCAGGCTCTCTCCCTGCCGCTCTTTGCAAAGCTGGCCACGACGCAAGAGTTGTTCTCCCACTTTATAAAAACGTTAAGCCTGAGCTTCGCAGTGCTCTTGAATTTATCACGAATTTTACTGTAGATGTTGGCTGGAGAAAGCAATATTGCGGAGTTTTCAGAGGAAATGTGAACGGCGTTACATACTATCTCCTTGATAATGAATATTATTTCGGCAGAGATGGTCTGTACGGCTTCTATGATGACTGCGAGCGTTTTGTATTCCTCTCAAGAGCAATTATGGAAATGCTCAAATATATCGGCTGGAAGCCCGATGTTATCAACTGCAATGACTGGCAGACAGCTCTTGTTCCCGTTTATTATAACATTTTCTACAAGTATCAGTACGGCTTTGATAATATCAAAACTGTGTTTACTATCCATAATATCCAGTATCAGGGCAAATATGGTATGGAGGTTATCAACGAGGTTCTCGGAATACCGATGTATCATACAAAGCTTCTTGAATATGATGGCTGCGTAAACCTTATGAAAGCCGCTTTTGAAACTTCTGACAAGATAACAACCGTTTCACCAAGCTATGCCTGGGAAATTCTCGACCCTTGGTACTCCCACGGTCTTGACAGAGCCTTGGCTGATAAACAGTATAAGCTCTGCGGCTTCCTCAACGGAATTGATACCGCTCTTTATAACCCTGAAACAGATCCGCTTATCCCGAAAAACTTCACCGTCAAGAATACAAAGGGCAAAGAAGAATGTAAAAAGGCTCTCCTTGCCGAGCTTAATCTTCAGGACGGAGATGAGCCTGTTATCGGCATAGTTACACGCTTCGTTTCGCATAAGGGTCTTGACCTTATCAAGTATGTTTTCGAGGATATGCTCAATCTTGGATATAAATTTGCAATTGTCGGCTCGGGCGAAAAGATCTATGAGGACTTCTTCAAGGAAATGGCTTGGCGTCACCCTGACAGAGTAAGTGCAACTATCGGATTTATCCCTGCACTTGCAAGAAGAGTTTATGCAGGCGTTGATATGTTCCTTATGCCCTCACAGAGCGAGCCTTGCGGTCTTGCACAGATGATCTCCCTGCGTTATGGTACTATTCCAATAGTCCGTGAAACAGGCGGTCTGCGTGACAGCATAAAGGACGCAGGTGATCCAGAAGGAAACGGCTTCACCTTCAAGACATATAATGCACATGATATGCTTGATGCAACAAGACGTGCCCGTGACGCTTACAACGATAAGAAGCGTTGGAAGTATATTATGAACACTGCGATGACAACAGACTGCAGCTGGGATACCTCTGCCGAGCTTTATCTCGGACTTTACAGAGAGCTTGTTGGAGAATAATTTCAAAACCCCACCGATTTTTAGTCGGTGGGGTCGTTTTATTGATCTAATCTGAAATGAACAGGAATACCGTTGCGGTACTCTGACTGAACCTCGCCCTGAATAAGCGGCAGGAAGTAATTGAGTGCATCCGTTGTAACGTTGTTTCCGTCCTTTGAGATCCATTCCTGCGGGAATTTTTTCTCCTTATTCGCTATACCCTTTATATCCGATGAAAGAATTTCCACACGGTAAGGATTGTTGCTTATGCGGTGAAAAACCATCATTTTTCCGCTTTCGCCTTTCATTGCTGCGTCAACTGCAGCACTTCCTATCTGTGCCGCCTCGTTTATATCGGTAAGCGAAGCAATATGAGAGCTGCACCTTTGCATAACATTAAGCTCAATAGAACGCACCTTACAGCCGATATTTGCCGCTGTTACATTTTCCAGATATTTTCCAACACCCGAAAGGAATTTATGACCAAAGGCGTCCGTAAGCTCCGAGGAAAAGCCTGTCTGTCGGTTTTCGCAATTGATACCCTCCGAAACTGCGACAATTACAGCCTTATAGCGTGTTTGAGCTTCTTTCACATCGGCAAGGAATTTATCGGTTGAAAAGGGTGCTTCGGGAAGATATATAAGATGCGGTGCAGGCTCTCCATTCGCACGAAGCACGCAAGATGAAGCTGTAAGCCAGCCTGCATCCCTGCCCATAATTTCAACTATCGTCACGGACGGTATCGAATAAACACGGCTGTCACGAATAATTTCCTGAAGAGTTGCCGCAACATATTTCGCCGCAGAGCCAAACCCCGGGGTATGATCTGTGTTCATAACGTCATTATCAATAGTTTTAGGAACACCTATTACCTTTATATCAATTCCTGTTTCCTTGAAATATCCGTCAAGCTTCATAACGGTATCCATTGAATCATTTCCGCCGATATAAAAGAAAGCTTTTATATTATTTTCACGGAAATTTGCGGCAATTTTCTCATAATCGGAGCTGTCCTCTGCATAATCTCTTAATTTATATCTGCATGAGCCGAGAATCGTTGACGGAGTTTTTTTGAGCAGATCAATATCATATTCCGAGGTGAGAATTTTCGTCAGATCTATAAAATTACCGTTGATTGCTCCCTCAATACCGTTTATAGAGCCGAAAATACCATTTATTTCACGCTTTGACAACGCTCCTGCAAAAACTCCTGCAAGTGATGAATTAATTGCGGCTGTAGGACCGCCTGATTGTGCAACTGCTATATTAAACATACCCAAAACCTCCGTAAAAATATTACTGTAATAATTATATCATACCAAAATAAACTATTCCATATCCAAAAACGACAGTATTTTCAAAGCTTTTCAAAGTATTTTTTCCTTATTCGTACAGTAATGGTTTACAGAAAACGTTTTAAAAAAATTCAACCAGTTTTTATCAGATCAATTTTCTTTGAAAAAAAATAATTTAAAATATATTTTAAAAACGCTTGATTTTTTTTTGCAAATCTGTTAAAATGTAAAATGGGAAAGATTTTGAGATATTTTTTTGAACTGTACATCACAATAAAATGTATGTATTCATAAATATCTGAATATACGAGAGGAGGAACACGCTTTAATTGCGTGGTCAATTATGAGAAAAACCAAAATTGTATGTACCTTGGGTCCTGCTACGGACGATGATAACATTCTCCGTGAAATGATGCTTTCGGGTATGAACGTTGCCCGATTCAACTTCTCTCACGGCGATTTTGAAACGCATAAAAGGCGTTTTGAACAGGTAGTCCGTATCCGTGAGGAGCTTGGACTTCCCGTTGCTACACTGCTCGATACAAAGGGTCCTGAAATCAGACTTGGCAGATTCGTTGACGATAAGCCTGTTGATGTTGAGGACGGCGATAAAATCACTCTTACAACAGTTGAATGCGAATGTACCGCTCAAAAAGCATTTATCACATTCAAAAATCTGCCTAAGGATATAACTGTCGGAACTGCTATCCTTATCAACGACGGTGCAGTTGAGCTTAGAGCCGACAAGATAACCGATACGGACATCGTATGTACTGTTATCCACGGCGGCACGCTCTCCAACAACAAGGGAATCAACGTCCCTGGGGTTGAGCTTTCAATGCCTTATCTCTCCGAACGTGATATGAACGACCTTGAATTTGGTGCAAAGCTTGGCTTTGATTTTATTGCCGCTTCATTTGTACGTTCTTCAGCTGATATAAATTACCTCAAAAAATTCACAAAGAGCCTTGGCTGGACAACTCCGAGAATTATCTCAAAAATCGAAAATATGGACGGCGTAAATAATATTGATGAGATCATCGAGGTTTCTGATGGTATTATGGTCGCAAGAGGCGATATGGGTGTCGAGATACCATTCGAGCAGATTCCAGCTATCCAGAAGGAAATTATTGCCAAGGGATATATGGGCGGCAAGCAGGTCATCACTGCTACACAGATGCTTGAATCAATGATAACAAATCTCCGTCCGACAAGAGCCGAGATAACAGACGTTGCGAACGCCATCTATGACGGCACCTCTGCAATTATGCTTTCGGGCGAAACTGCCGCAGGAAATCACCCCGTTGAGGCTGTCAAGACTATGGCTCTTATCGCTGAAACAACTGAAAAGGACATCAACTACATCGCACGTCTTTCCAAGCGTCCTATGCAGAAGCTTATCGACCATACTAACGCTATTGCCCATGCCGCAGTTACAACCGCTCATGACCTTGGAGCAAAGGCAATCGTTACCGTTACAAAGTCGGGTTCAACTGCAAAGAACATCTCAAAATACCGCCCGACCTGTATGATAGTCGGCTGTACTCCCGATGATACAGTCCTCCGCCAGATGAGTATGAGCTGGGGTGTTGTTCCTGTAAAAATGGACGAAAAGAGCAGCACGGACGAGCTTTTCAGTGCCGCAATAGAAGCAGCCGCAGAGCATAAGCTTGTTGAACCGAATGATGTTGTAGTAATTACAGCAGGTATTCCTCTCGGAATCGCAGGAAACACCAATATGCTCAAGGTTGATACAATAAAGTAATATTGCTCCCCCAATTAACTCCTGAATTTTCTGCTTGCCCCGCACCCGAAATCCGTCGTCAGAAAACCTTGAAATATCCGCATATTTCTGCGGTTTTCTTCCTAGGCTTTCGGTTGCGGTTCTTCGCATAAATCTTCACGATTTAATTGGTGGAGCAATAATAAAACAGGCGTATGCGAAAAACATACGCCTGTTATTTTTTATCAGAACGGTGTTGCCCCAATCTCTCCATCTGCTCCGATGGAAACCATACTATGTGCATATTCAGCGTCAGCCTTGAACACATTATCATTAATGGTTATCCTCGTTCCGGGATAGATATGACCCTTGCACTTGACCCAGAGCTGCTGCTTAGCCGCAAGGTAAACATTTATCTCTTCAATTCGCTTTTGACTATTTTTAATCTCAACGTTGGAAAGCACCCTTTGTCTTACGGCATTAGCGAGCATTTCCTCCTTTTCCTCGGGGAGCTTATGAAGCTCCTTTTTCTTTTCATTGAGGAAATTGACGATCATTGTCAGATCCTCAATCTTCTTTTGCGTTGATTTTATCTTCACTTCAAGCTGATTTTTTTCGTCAGCAAGAATTGCATTGTCGCCGAGGGTTATATCGGTTGGTGTATAATTCTTTGAGCCGATATTTGAAGCTTCAAGCGAATTGAGTATAACATATTTTCCGCCGATAATACTTCCGTTTGCCGCTTTTGTCGTAAGCTCACCTGCACAATAAACATCGCATATAACATAGTTCTGTGCAGAAATATTCCCATCGCATTTTATAGTGCTTCTCTCGCAGAATAACGCACTAACGCTACCGTGACAGGTTATCTTTGAATAAACGCAGCCTTGTTTTATGGTAATATTTCCACCAGCTTCAAGCGTTGCTCCATTTACCTCGCCCGAAACGGTTATATTTGTATTTGAGGAAACCTTAAAGCCCTCGCAAACATTTCCCTTGATGATAACATCGCCGATAAAGCTGATATTTCCGACAGAAGCGTCAACATCGCCGTTTATAACAACTGTCGTATCAACGGCAAAGGTCTGATTTCTGAAAACGAGCTGACCGTCCGTTGCGGCTATGATATGCAAGCCATCATCTGTTACCTTTGTATTCGGTCCAAGAGTAAACTGTGCCTTTTTTCCGACATATTGCTGAAGCTTTCCGCCTCTTACGTCAATTCCAGGCTCGCCCTCTGTCGGCAAATTTATATCGGCAATAACATCACCTGCACGGATAATTCTGATAAGACCAAGATCCTTATAATCAACAAAGCCTTTTTCATTCTCCGTCGGAGCGGCTTCAACCGTTTTGGCAAATTTATAAACCACCGAGCCGCTCACACCGTCAACAGGAAGCTGTGCAACCGCAACGCAAAGCTTTTGCGAATATCTTCTTTCATCAACGAGCATTTTTATAACATCGTCACGATATCCGAAAACAACATTATTCGCTTTTAAAGCTTCCTTTATATCGCTGATCGAAATGTCCTTTCCAGTTCCCGATGGCGGAGTTACGGTAATAAATGCCTCCTTACTTCCAGGAGGAACGGTTACTTCATATCTACAGTCAACATTTGCAATAATATCTGCCATCATGTCATCTCCTTAACAAATAATATATGTCATATCACTCAATCGTAATTGTGAACGAGAAAGCGTATTTTTCATTTGGTTCGAGCTTTAAAGCATCAGGCATCTCCGTAAGCTCTTCAACTCCGCTTTCATACACGGGAACGCTTGACCATGGTTCAAGGCAGACAAATTCAGCCGCCTTTGTTTTTTCATCATCCTCAAACCAGGACGACCATACAGCTATACAGCCGCTTTTATCATAGGAAAGCTTGACCCTGCTGCCGTTTTTTCCTACTAATGCGACCCATGAGGATTCAGGCTTATTTTTCATAAACACATCATTTCTGAAAACGTTATGTTCAAGCTCTACCCTGTTGCCGCCATTAAGAATTATATCCTTTTCATTGCGGGAAATATCCTCGTTTTTCTCATATTCGATGTAATAATCGGAAAAGCTCTCCCCCTCATTCAGAGGACATCTGAAAGCAGGGTGACCGCCGAGGAAAAAGTACATTGGCTTATTATCCTTATTTTCAGCTGTATATGTAACGGTAAGCCTTGCTCCTTCAAGCTCATATTTCGCTTCAAGTCCGAACTTATACGGATATTTTTTCAGCGTTTCATCATTATATGAAAGCTCAAAGGCTGCACAATTATCCTCAGCAAAGGAAAGCTCAAATTCGCTGTCCCTTGCAAAACCGTGGTTTGAAAGAGCGTATTCCTCGCCCTGAACGGTATATTTTTTTGAAGCGGTATTGCATATGAATGGAAAAAGCATGGGAGCATGACGCTTCCAGACCCTTTCATCAGCCTGCCAGAGATATTCTCTGCCGCCGTTATCCTTTATTGAATGAAGCTCCGCACCGAATGAATCTATAACCACCGTAAGCTTATCCGATGAAATTGTTGCCTGCATTTTCATTCTCCTTGTTCATCATTATTATTTTCAGCGGCATAATCCACAAAGCTGATATTCATATCAACATAGCCATCTATACCATCGACCTTGCCGTCGCTTGCATACTGCCACATTTCAAGCTGATACGGATATTGCGGCGGATTATGTCCGTCCTTATATTCAACATACCAGAAATCATATTCGCTCAATGAACGCATATCATATTTGGTAAGAGCCATTTTTAAATTGCTGTAAAGCATCGCATTATAGCCACGCTCACGAACCACCTCACAAAAGGCTACAGCACATTTATTGAGCGTTTCCGCAGTCATTCCGAGCGTTCTTGCACCCTCATCCTCGGGAAGCTCCCAATCAAAAACAACAGGGTATTTTATGTCATAATTCTTAATAAGCTCACACGCAAAAACAGCTTCCTCACGAGCCTCCGCTTCGCTGACAGCCTGTGAATAAAAGTACACGCCAACGTCAAGCCCTGCCGCAGCCGCGCCATTAATGTAGCTGTCGGCAAGCTCATCGCAGTGCATAATTCCCTGCTCATAGCCACGGTAGCCAATGCGTATCATAGCAAAATCTATACCATCGGCGGCAACCCTTTCCCAGTCGATATCATTTTGATGATATGAAACGTCTATGCCTGTTTTTGAAACAGCTTCTCCGTTTTCGTAATATGTATAACGATTCCTTTCGTCAAGCACAAGCCCCGACCAATCAAGTGTATTAAGCGGAACACCGTCAAGCGGTGCAACGAAAATATCGCCGTAAATATTATCATGATAGAGCATAACCTCCTCGGCAGGCTCATCCTCCTCGAAAAAGGCATCCTCGGAATTTAGCTCTTCAAACTCTGAAATTCGGACTTCAAGCTCGTCCAGTCTATCCTTAACAGATATAAAATTCACTATCAGGACAGCAAAAATCACAATGGCGGCAAAGAAAAGAAGAAAAAGTCCTTTCAGCTCTTTTTTACTCACAAAGTTAATTTTATCTGATTTATTTGAAGCATTTTCGGGTTCTTCTATGTTATTTTCGGTCGGATATCTGAAATTATTTGTCATTTTTAACTTCCTTGAAAATCCATTTTCAAAACGCACATTTACACAATTACATTATACCACTTTTACTGTCTTTTTGCAATAAGCGTAAAAATTTTTATGCAATTTTAACTATTTTTTTATGAATTTATGTTAAAACAACATAAAAAGAACTGCTGAATCATTTTTTTCAGCGGCAGATTATAAATTTAGCAAAAAAATCGCAAAAAATTGAAAAAAGCCCTTGAAAAAATGAAACTAATATGCTATAATGTCAATAAGAACATATGTTACATTCAATAAGGAGCTGTCACTTATGCATTTACAGGAAAAGAAGATCGCTGAAGAACCTATTTTTGACGGAAGAATAATAAAGGTCCGCAGAGATAAGGCAGAGCTTGAAAATGGTGCTGTTGTTACCCGTGAGCTGGTTATCCATTCGGGCGGAGTTTGCGTTGTGCCTGTCAACGAAAAGGGTGAGGTCTATCTTGTGAAGCAGTTCCGCTATCCCTTTGGCGAGGTTCTTACCGAAATTCCTGCCGGAAAGCTTGAGGTTGGTGAGGATCACCGCAGTGCAGGCTTGAGAGAGCTTAAGGAAGAAGTCGGTGCGGAATGCGGAAAATTCGAGTATCTCGGCGTAATGTATCCGTCCGTTGCATATCTTACTGAAAAGATACATATGTATCTTGCAACAGAGCTTACCTTCGGTGAACAGTCGCTTGATGAGGATGAATTCCTTGATGTTGAAAAAATGCCCCTTTCGCAGGCTGTCAGCATGGTTCTTGACGGCAGTATAAAGGACGGCAAGACCCAGACTGCTCTCCTGCTTGCGGCAAGAAGGCTTGGACTTTAAAAAAAGAAAAACCGCCCTCTTTATGAGGACGGATCGAATTTTTCTGATATCAGAGAAGCTGTGGATCTGCGTCGATTTCAGCCTGCATAAGCTCAATATGACGAGTGTAAGCGTCCAAAATCTGACTTTCAATGAAGCTTCTTGCCTCGGGAGCGATAGGATGGACGATATCTCTGAACATACCGTTTTCGTCACGTCTGCTCGGCATTGCGACAAAAAGTCTTTCCTCGCCCTGTACTACCTTGATATCATGGATAGCAAGCATATCATCAAGAGTGATGGAAATGATAGCACGAAGCTTTCCCTCTGGGATGATTTTTCTGATTTTGATGTCTGTAATGTTCATATAGGATTCTCCTTTTTGATGTTTAAAGCAAGCGTCGGATTCCGTCGTCAAGCTTAAATTGATTGCGGCTTTGATGCCGTCCTTGCGTATATTTTGCACATAATCGGGTATTTTATGCAGAAAACGAAAAAGCTTTCGCTTATATAGCCTATATATCCGAATGTTCAAAAATAACACTATGGATAATATAACATATATTTTTTTTATTGTAAAGGATTTAGATGTTAATTTGAATTGATATTTTGTAAAATTTTATATACAGGTTTTTGGCGAAAACGACTAAGTTGACGTAAATATGCACTTTGGAGGTATGCAAAATGAAGCTTTTAATAAAACAGCGTTTATTGAGCTGGAGCGATAGCTACGATGTTTACGATGAAAATATGAACAAAAAATTTACCGCCAAGGCTGATTTCCCAGCGATAAGTCATACCATACGCTTTTATGATAATTCAGGTAATGAAGTCGGATATATCAAGGAAAAATTGATTCGTCTATTATCCGAATTTGATGTCTATATCAGCGGCCAGCTTTGCGGTTCGGTAAAAAGAAAATTTACGCTGTTTCACCCTGAATATGATATATCTTATTACGGCTGGAATGTTTCGGGCGATATTTTTGAATGGGATTACAATGTCAAGGCTTCGGACGGCAGTATAATTGCGCAAATTGAAAAGAAAATTTTTAATCTGACTGATACATACGTCATAAACATAAATAATCCGTCTGATGAGATACCATTGTTACTGCTTGTGGCGGCTATTGACGCATCAAATTGCGGAAATAATTAACTTGATGAAAGGCTTTTATTATGCTTGAAAATAAATCTGTTCTTGATGAAAAAAAACATATTCATTTTATCGGAATTGGCGGTTCGGGTATGTATCCGCTGGCTCAGATACTCCATTCAAAAGGATATTTTCTGAGCGGCTCGGATAATAACGAAACGGATACTCTTGCCGCTGTAAGAGCAATGGACATTCCCGTTTTCCTCGGACAGCGTGCAGAAAATATTGAGGGTGCAGACCTTATTGTCCATACTGCGGCAATTATGTCCGATAACCCTGAGCTTATTGCGGCTAAGGAGAGCGGTGTACCTGTGCTTGAAAGGAGTGATCTGCTTGCACTTATAACAGAACAGTTCGGGAATACCGTTTGCGTCAGCGGAACGCACGGTAAAACCACAACAAGCTCAATGATAACGCAGATACTCAAAAAAAGAGGCGATGATATAACCGCTGTTATCGGTGGCAAGCTTCCTCTTATACACGGAAGTGGAATTGCAGGAAAATCCGATGTAATGGTGTGTGAAGCCTGTGAATTTATGGATCATTTCCTGAAGCTTTCCTCCGATGTGAGCGTTATTCTCAATGTTGATGCGGATCATCTCGATTATTTCGGAAGCCTTGAAAATGTTATAAGATCATTTCATAAATTTGCGGAGCAGACCTCAAAGGCAGTCATTTATAACGGAAATGATGAAAATACCGTTAAGGCTGTCAGCGGACTTGAAAATAAATGCGAGCTTATTTCCTTCGGAAAGGATCCGAAATGTGATTATTATCCCGAAAATATCAGGCATATAAGCGGACTTGAAACGAGCTTTGATCTTATGTATAAGGGAAAAAGGCTCGAAACGCTGACTTTGCACGTTCCAGGGGAGCATAATATCCTCAATGCGGTTGCGGCGGCGGCGGCTTCAATATATGAGGGTGCTTCTGCAGAAGACGTAAAAGCTGGTCTTTCCGATTTTTACGGTTCGCAGAGAAGATTTGAAAAATACGGCGAGGCAAGCGGTGTTACTGTTGTTGACGATTACGGTCACCACCCTGCGGAAATCGCTGTTACTCTCAAAGCTGCAAAGGAGCTTGGATATAAGCGTGTCTGGGCGGTGCATCAGCCGTTTACATTTTCAAGGACGGCTATGCTTTTAGACGATTTTGCCGCTTCACTTTCGATTGCGGATAAGGTCGTTCTTACCTCGATAATGGGTTCAAGGGAAAAGAACACCTATGGTATACACACAAAATCACTTGCAGAAAAAATCAGCGGTGCTGTATATTTTGATGAAGAAGAGCATGACAGGAATTTTGAACTTTGCGGTGATTATGTTGCGGAAAATACAGAGAGCGGCGACCTTGTGGTAACGCTTGGCTGTGGAGATGTGAATAAGCTTGCAAAGCTTATTCTGAAAAAGCTTGAAGAAAAGGAGATTTGAAATGAAAGAAAAGGAACAGAGAGTATTTGAATATATAAAGGATAAATCGGCCGACGGAGTTATTCCGTCTATAAGAGAAATTTGCAAGGATCTTGATATCCGTTCAACCTCAACAGCGGCGAGATATGTCAACAGCCTTGTTGAACAGGGCTTCCTTGAAAAGGTTGACGGCTGCAACAGGTCGATAAAGCTTGCAGGTAAGGGTGCATCTAAGGTTCCTCTTGTCGGAACGATAACAGCAGGTCAGCCGATAACTGCCGTACAGGATGTCACCGAGTACATTAATTTCCATGAGGAAAAGAATTATGACGGTGAGCTTTTTGCATTGAGAGTCAGGGGCGAAAGTATGATAAATGCCGCAATTTTAAGCGGAGATATCGTTGTTGTAGAACGATGCTCAACCGCCAAAAACGGCGAGATAGTTGCCGCTCTTGTCGATGGCGGTGAGGCTACTGTCAAGACCTTTTATAAAGAGGACGGCCATTATCGCTTGCAGCCTGAAAATGATACGATGGATCCTATAATCGTTGATGAATGTGAAATTCTCGGCAGAATTGTTGCGGTTATGAGATATATTTAACGATTTTTATACGTTGGATAGAGGTATTTTATCCAACGTATTTTTTCTATTAAAAAATATAAAAAGTTATAGACAATAAGGGAATTATGAGTTATAATAATAGGATAGGGTGTATTACTTACTGTAGCAGCTTAGTCTGCCCCTAAAAACAAAAGTATATTTGAAAAGGAAATTAATATATGAGAGTTATTACAGGTTCGGCAAGAGGCAGGCGGCTTACAGCTCTTGAGGGGAATGACGTTCGCCCGACTACCGATAAGGTTAAAGAAGCCATTTTTTCAATCGTTCAGTTCGATATAAGCGGTTCGGAAATTCTCGACCTTTTTTCAGGCTCGGGTCAGCTTGGTATCGAGGCTCTTTCCCGTGGGGCGAAGCATTGCACATTCGTTGATGAGGCTCGTGCTTCTGTAAAGGTCACAACGGAAAACGTGAAAAGCTGCGGATTTTCCGAGCAGTCAGATATCCTTAATACAGACGCTATGGGTTATCTGCGTACCTGCCGCAAGGCTTTTGATGTTGCTTTTCTTGATCCTCCGTATAATAAAGGAATACTGGAAAAGGCTCTGCCGCTTCTTGCAGAAAAAATGTCAGACAGAGGTATTATCGTCTGCGAGCATGAAAGCGGTCTTGTCCTTGATGACGCTTACGGCAAGCTTATGAAAAGAAAAACCTATAAATACGGCAAAATAGAGGTCACAGTTTTCGCTGTTCCTTTCGGCGATGATTCAGACGAATAAGCATCCACGGAGTGAAATTATGAGCAAAAACAGAATTGCCGTTTATCCGGGCAGCTTCGACCCTGTTACCTACGGTCATACGGATATTATCAGAAGAGCGGCACGTCTTTTTGATAAGGTTATAGTGCTTGTTTCGGTCAATGCCGTCAAAAGTCCTTCATTTTCAACGGTTGAGCGTGTTATGCTGATAAATAAGGTCGTAAGCGAGCTTAAGCTTGACAATGTTGTCGTTGATATCTGGGATGGGTTGCTGGTCGATTATATTAAACAGGTCGGTGCGATAGCAATAATAAAGGGTCTGCGAGCCGTTTCCGACTTTGAATATGAATTTCAGATGGCTCTTGCGAATAAAACGCTTTATGACGAGGCTGAAACAGTCTTTCTGACGACAAGCTCGGAAAATATGTACCTTTCGTCAAGCGTTGTCAAGCAGATAGCTTCATTCGGCGGAGATATAAGTCACTTCGTTCCGAATTGCATTTTACAGGATATTACAGACAGGCTTGTGCCTGAAAAATTAAGAAAATGATTGAGCAAAACGCTCGGAAAGGAAAAGCAGATGATCATTGATGAGATACTTGATATGATGGACGATATGCTCGATGAGGCGGGAACGGTTCCGTTCAGCAGCAAAAAGGGAGCTATCGAAATTGAAAAAATGCGTAACTGTATAAACGATATAAGGCTCAATCTCCCCGATGAAATACGAAACGCTAAAAATATCGTAAGCGACCGTAAGGAGATAGTCAACGTTGCCAATAAGGAAGCGGAGCAGATAGTCCGCAGAGCCGAGGAACGTGCAAAGGTTATCGTGTCAAATGACGAAATAACCAAAGCGGCTAAACAACAGGCTGTTGAAATCCTCAATCAGGCACAGGCAAGGGCAAAGGAAGTTAAAAATGCCGCAAATAAATATATAGATGATGTTCTTACCCAGTCAGAAGCCGCTTTGCAGACGGCTCTTACAGATATACGCAAAACCAAGCAAGCGGTGAAAAATATTCCGTCAAACGGAAATGTGAAAAAATAAAAAGGTTGTGCTGCTATGAAAAAATTTAATGAGGAAGATATTTTATCAGCAGGAGAATTTATCCGAAATATCGCAGAGGAGATAAACTCGCTCCCTAGGATAAAGCTTTCCGATTTTGAACCATCAGCAACTGCTTTTGCCGCTGTTGATATTATAAACGGCTTTATTCGTGAGGGTGCAATGAGTTCATCAGATATTGAGAGCATTGTTCAGCCATCGGCAAGGCTTCTTTCGGAATGCGTTAAGCTTGGTATGCCCTGCATTGCCTTTGCTGACTGCCATGAAAAGGGTTGTGCAGAATTTGACAGCTTCCCCGAACATTGTGTTAAAAATACCTCTGAATCAGAGCTTGTTGACGAGCTTAAAATGATCGGCGGTTATACTCTGATTGAAAAAAATTCCACGAATGGCTGTCACGAAAAGGCTTTTTCCGATTTTCTCAATCAGCATAAGGGCATAAACACATTTATTGTATGCGGTGATTGTACGGATATCTGCGTTATGCAGTTCTGTTTGTCGCTGAAAACTCTTTTTAATAAGGAAAATAAGCCGCTTCGTATCGTTGTTCCGATAAATGCAGTGGAAACCTACAACGCACCAACGCATAATGCAGTTTTTGCGGATATTGCGGCGTATAAGTTAATGTGCGACTGCGGCATATGCTTTGTTTCAGAGATAATATGAGGTGAACAATATGAATATGAATGACAGAAATCTTACAATGCTTACCGATTTTTACGAATTGACAATGGCAAACGGTTATTTTGAAAATGGTATGGGGGAAACCATTTCATATTTTGACCTGTTTTTCCGTAATGTTCCCGAAAATGGCGGCTTTGCGATTATGGCAGGTCTTGAACAGGCTATTGATTATATGAAAAGCTTGAAATTTTCCGAGGAGGATATTGCCTTTTTACGCAATAAGGGCATTTTTTCCGAGGAATTTCTCGATTATTTGCGTGATTTTAAATTTTCCTGCGATGTATGGGCAATTCCCGAGGGAACTCCGATTTTTCCGTATGAACCGCTTGTTACGGTGAGAGGTCCTGCAATTCAGGCTCAATTTGTTGAAACTATGCTTCTTATCTGCATAAATCATCAGAGCCTTATCGCAACCAAAGCGAACCGCATAGTCCGTGCGGCAGAAGGCAGACCTGTTATGGAGTTCGGTTCAAGAAGGGCACAGGGCTTTGACGGTGCTGTTTACGGTGCAAGAGCCGCATATATAGGTGGCTGTTGTGGAACTGCCTGCACAATTTCCGATGAGCTTATGGGAACTCCTGCACTCGGAACTATGGCTCATTCGTGGATTCAGATGTTCGACAGCGAGCTTGAAGCATTCCGTGCGTATGCAAAATGCTATCCCAAGGGAACGACCTTGCTTGTTGATACCTATAACGTGCTTAAATCGGGCGTTCCTAACGCTATAACAGTGTTCAAGGAAATGCGTGAAAGAGGTGAAAAGCCTGCTGGTATCCGTATCGACAGCGGAGATATTACCTATCTTTCAAAAATCGCTCGTCAGATGCTTGATGACGAGGGCTTTTCCGATGTCAAGATAGTCGCTTCAAATTCGCTTGACGAATATATAATAAGAGATCTTCTGCTTCAGGGAGCAAAACTGGACAGCTTCGGAGTTGGCGAAAGGCTTATAACATCAAAATCAGAGCCTGTTTTCGGCGGAGTTTACAAGCTTGCCGCAATAGAGAAAAATGGCGAGATAATCCCGAAAATAAAGGTGTCGGAAAATGTTGCAAAAATCACAAACCCTGATTTCAAGGAGGTTTGGAGGCTTTTCGATTGCAGAAGTGGAAAAGCAATAGCTGATGTTCTGACCTGTGCAGGTGAAGTGATTGACGAGAGCAAACCGTATGAGATATTTGACCCCGAGCATACCTATAAGCGTAAGCTTGTGACGAATTTCCGTGCGGAAAAGCTTATGGTTCAGATATTCAAGAGCGGAGAATGCGTTTATAGCTCGCCCTCGGCAGATGAAATAAAAGAATTTTGCCAAAAACAGCTTGATACGCTCTGGGACGAGATAAAAAGATTTGAATATCCGCATAAATATTACGTTGATCTTTCACCAAAGCTTTGGGAAAAGAAAAATACCTTGCTTGAAAGGGCAATGAAAATATAAAAGCATTTTCTGCTTTTATTCAGGGGTAATTAAAAAATAACGGAGGGATAATTATGTATAAACCTTCTCCTGTTGATACAAGCAATGTAATTCTGAGTGATGATTTGCTAAGGCTTACGGAACAAATTTCCGAAAATGTACATGAGGTCTGGGCAAAAGGGAGAATTGCAGACGGCTGGACTTACGGCGATATCCGTGATGATAATAAAAAAATCACGCCTTGCCTTGTGCCGTATGACGAGCTTCCCGAATCGGAAAAAGCTTTCGATCGCAACACAGCGATGGAAACGATTAAGCTGATATCCGCACTTGGATATAAAATTGAAAAAACAGAAGAAAATGAAAAATAAAAGCAAAGAAAGGAATTGAAAAAAATGGCAGATGTTTTTGTAAGTCACAGCTCAATTGATAAAGAAGTTGCCGATGAGCTTGTTTCACGTCTTGAGGAAAAAGGTATCAAATGCTGGATTGCACCAAGGGATATTCTCCCTGGCTCGGAATGGGCGGCTTCTATAAATAACGCTATTTCCGAAGCTAAAATAATGATAGTTATTTACAGTGAAAATTCAGCCGCATCTACCCAAGTGCCTAAGGAGCTGACTATTGCCGACCGAAAGGATAAATTCATTATTCCGTATATGGTCGATAAAACGGAGCTTTCAGGTAGCTTTGAATACTTTTTCACAGGTGCACATTGGATAAGTGCTGATCCGAGAAATAACGATTTTAAGATAGATGAGCTTTACGGCGTTATTTCAGGCGTTCTGAAAATGGACGGACAGAATGTTGTTAATAATACTTATGTTGAAAATGTTACTATTAATAATGGTGGTTCACAGCAA
>CAYOAV010000017.1:0-28814 GCA_964402055.1 uncultured Ruminococcus sp.
GAACCCCGTCCCCTACATTATTGTTTGTGGTAATGCAAAATGAGATTGGAAAACCATTCCCTATTTTTTCTTCGCATTTAGCCTTAAAACTCTGCGTATCTGCCTGATATCGATTGGTTTTGAAAGATGGCCGTTCATACCGCACTGTGCGGATTTTTTTATGTCCTCGTCAAAGGCATTCGCTGTCAGGGCGATAACGGGAATCGTTTTTGCGTCCTTTTTATTGAGGGAGCGGAGCTTTTTAGTTGCTTCAAGTCCGTCCATATTCGGCATACGGATATCCATAAGCACAGCATCATAATATCCGACAGCCGACTGTTCAAATTTTCTGACTGCAACAACTCCGTCCTCGGCTGTTTCAACGATAAGTCCGTCATTTTCAAGCAGCTTGACTGCTATCATACGGTTCATTTCATCGTCCTCGGCTAAAAGTATTCTCATTCCCTCAATGGAAGTCTGCGAACCTGCGTCCGACTGCTCCTCTATTCCCGATTTATCTGCTATCGGCAATTCAAGATCAAAGTAGAAATCCGAACCCTCGCCGAGCTTGCTTGAAACAGAAAGCTTGCCGCCCATCATTGAAACATAGGCGCTGCTTATTGCAAGACCAAGGCCTGTACCGCCGTATTTTGCGGTTATTTTTCCTCCGAGCTGCTCAAATGAATCGAATATCTTATCGATATTTTCGCTGCTTATGCCAATGCCCATATCCCTAACGGAGAAATGCAGGCAGACGTTATCGCCTTTTGTACCTGTTTCATTGACGGTGAGCGTTATACCGCCCTCGTGGGTGAATTTAAGAGCATTTCCGAGTATATTAATAAGCACCTGACGGAGCTTAAGTCCATCGCCGATAACATAGCGATGCTCAACCTTTCCCTCGACCGCAAGATACAGACCCTTTTGCTCCGTTTGAATGCGGATAATGGTTTCGGTATCATCAATGAGCGTTTGCAAATCGAACGGCTCATTATTTATCGTCATTTTTCCGCTTTCGATCTTTGAAAGCTCAAGATTGCTATTGATAAGCTCAAGGAGATAATGCGATGAGCTGTCGATTTTTTCTATATAATCCCTTGCTTCATCGTCAAGCTTAGCTGTATCGAGAAGTATTCTTGTGATACCCATAACGGCATTCATTGGCGTTCTTATTTCATGCGACATCTTGGAGAAGAATTCGCTTCTTGCGACATTTTCAGAGGCTGTTCTTGATGAAATAACCTGTGCAGAAATAACCCTTGAAAGCTCTGCCATGGATTTTATCGCACCCTCGGGGGCTTCTCTTTCTACGGCACAATAAACACAGAAAGCATATGGCTTATCGTTATAATAAACAGGGCATATCAGCAGCTTACCTTTTTCACGGAGCATAGCGATAAACTCTGAAAGCTCGTTTGATGAAGCGTAAAAATCCTTATCGGCAATGAAAACCTCCGACAGCATTCCGACAAGCTCGTCAAAGCCGCTTCCAAGTGTAAATGCACCATCAAAAAGCTTTTCTCTGCCATATCTGCTCCACTGGCGATAGACACGGACGGATTTCCTTTCGCTGTTCATATCAAAAAATGCGATTCTTTCAAGGTCAAGCACACGGCCTATCTTGCAAAATATGATTTCGATAGCCTTTGCAAGATTTTTCGATCTTTCGAGCATATTTATCGTATAGGAAACCATATTTTCCGTTGTTGTATAGCCATTTTCCAGTTCCTTAGCCTCAGCGGAGGATTCAAAGCCTGAATTTGAGATCATTTTGGATCTGACGGAGAGATCATATTGAATATCACTATACCAAACTATTCTCGGATATGAAGGCATTTCACAGGCAAGGCTTGCAAGACGTGCATTATCGACCGCTTCAGACAAACGCTCGCCCTTTTCTGCTCGGAAGATACCTATTCCGCAGAAGATAGATTCGTCATTTTCGGAAAAATAAACTCTGTCAATGAAGGAAAGAGCTGTTTTAAGGCTCTCGGCATATTGCGTGCCGCTTCTTCTCGGGATATAGAATGCAATATCGGATACTGACATTCTCCAGAAAATATCTGCGGGAGCTTTGAAAAGCCGCAAAATGCTTGCGATTTCCTCCATAACTCCGTTAAAATAATATGAACCCTCGCTTCGGATAAATTCATTGACATTTTTAAGGGAAATAATACATACTGAAAATTCGCCGCTGTTTTCAAGGACATCCTTTTTGGCAAGCATATATCCATAATCGCCATCATAGAAGCCTGTAACTGTATCACGGCTTCTAAGCTCCTCCTGACGCATTTCTTCGAGGACTGTTTCGGTGATATTCTTTGAACAGGCTACTACTCTTACGACCTCTTTATTCACCTCGAGAGCCTTTGCGGAAACATAATTCCATCTTAGCTCGCCGTCCTTGGAATAAAATCTTGCACGGAACGGTTCAGTCATACGTCCGTCAAGGAACGCAATTATCTTGTTGATATCTTCCTCGGGGCAGACCTGACCCTCCATTACCATTTTACGGAAATTTCTATACATACTTCTGCGTGAGAAGCAGTTTTTCTGATTTTCGTCATAATGATAGATCATAAAGATATCTTCTTCATTTTCATATTCAAGAATGCTGCTGTCGGATGATTTGAGTACGACTGTGCAAAGCTCATGCTCGCCTTCGTAGGCAAGGAAGGATTCTCTTCTTTCGTCAGCCATATTGACAAATTTATCATATAGCGACATCAGCATTTCATTTCCCGAATCATAATCCGCCTTTCCGCTTTCAAGCAATCGGCTGACAGCCTCGCTGAAGCGTGTGAACTGGTCGATATAAATGAAAAATACAATCAAGACAGCCGCAATGCCTATTACAAACAGGACAGCCATCATAACTTTGAGATAATTTTGGGTATAATTATACGCACTGTATATTAAATTACTGTCCTTAACGGAAACTGCATACCATTTATTTGCCTTAAAATAGGAATTTTCGCCGTAAAGGCTTACATCGCTCACGGCACAGCAGACCTCGCCATTATTTGAGTCACCACTTAAACTTAAACGCAAGCTATCCGTTTTGTATATTATATCTGAATTATTATGTGCTGTTAAAGTGATCTGATTACCATATGCTATTCCTCTAAGGAAATCAACGTTTGTATATGCCTGAACAGAACCGCTCATACCCGAAACAGGAGCGGAATTTTTTGAGCTGATAACGACAATACCGCCGTCAAAGCCTTTATCCTCGACCATTTTACCGATTTTTTCGCAGGAAAGTGTAATTCCTGCGACGCCATAAACGGTTTTATCGTAAATAAGCGGAATTGAATAGGAAACTCTGCGTTCGTTTGAGCCGTCGTCAAACATATAGCCGTCCGCCCAGTAGCCATAATCCTCGGCTTTTCTATCAGGATTTTTTCTGGCGGCAGTAACAGGGTCAAAGAAAAATCTGTATTGCGTTGCGTCCTTTTTTTCAAATTGGAAATCGCTCTCCCAGTTAATGTCAAGCGGAACGTCATAATGGATTGAAACGGACTTACTGCCTCTTGTCATAACGGTTTCGCCGTCGTCCTCGGTGCGGGATTCAGCGTCCTTTATGTAAAAGCCCTGAAAAACGGAATCAGTCATAAGCTCTGCGTCATTGCAAAGCAAGGAAAAAACACCGCTCGGGGATGAATCATCCATAAGACCGATCATCTCGCCTGCAAATTTTTCGATAAACATACTCTGAGCGCCTGTATCGGACAAAAATTCATCTATAGTTATGCTTCGTTTTTCAAGAACCTCCGCCATAATGACACTGGCTCTTTTAACCTCCTTTGAAAGGTCGGCATAATGGTTCATTTTTTCGTTAAGCTTTTCACTCTGCCTTGAAGCGGCATAAGCCATATTTTTTTCAGCCTCGCTGTTTATTTTTTCGGAAAGGCTTGAGGAATTTACTGAAAAACTGTAAATCAAGCTCTGAATAATAATTATAATGACACAGAACACAGCTATAAATCGTACAGATTTTCCCGTTTCTATGCTTTTCATAAATATATCAGCTCCTGTCTGGAATTTGAATTTTTATGTAAATAATATTTTAAAAACAATTATTTAAAATATTATATCATATATTCAAAAAACAAGCAATAGTTTTTTAATTTTTTCGGCAATTCATACTAAAAAATCCTACCATTTTCTAAAAAAGAAAAACCTGCGGAATAACCACAGGCTTTTTTTATTTGCAATGTGCAATGTGAAATTATTTTAAAGCATTTCCTTACGAAGCTCTGCACCTGATTTCGGGGAAAGATATGCGGGGGCGATATCAAACACCGTTCTTGCACCTGACTGACCCTCTCTTGAAAGACGTACAGCTGCTCTTGCATATGCGACAAGTATGCTTGATGTAAATTCAGGATTTGAGCCAAGCTTCAATGAATATTCTATGATATGTGAGGTTTCCTTATTTTCACCTGTTTTGCCGCTTCTGATAACAAAGCCGCCGTGAGGAAGTCCGCTATGATCTCTTGCCATTTCTTCTGCGGAGATAAAATGCACGGTTGTATCATAATCGGCAAAATAATTCGGCATTTCCTTGATACTCTTTTCAATTGCGGCTTTATCAGCTCCGTCCTTTGCGACAACGAAGCATTCTCTTGTATGCTTCTGACGAGTGGTGAGCTGGGGATTTTCGCCGTTTCTGACTGCTTCAACAGCCGCCTCCACAGGAATGGTATACTGACGAGCGTCGGCAACGCCCTCAATTCTTCTTACAGCATCGGAATGACCCTGACTTACGCCCTTGCCCCAGAAGGTATAATTTTCGCCCTCGGGGAGAATAGCACTTGCATAAAGTCTGTTCACGGAGAACATACCCGGATCCCAGCCGACGGAAATAATGCTGATATTTCCGCCCTCCTTAGCTGCTTTATCAACCGCTTCGAAATGCTCGGGAATTTTTGCATGAGTATCAAAGCTATCTATAGTATTGAACATTTTTGCAAGCTGTGGACCTTGAACAGGAAGATCTGTTGCACTTCCTCCGCAGAGTATAAGCACGTCAACATCGTCCTTATGCTTTTCAATATCATTTACAGAATAAACGGGAACTCCGCTTGTAAGTATTTTAAGAGCTGACGGATCACGCCTTGTGAAAACGCAGGCAAGCTCCATGTCTGGGTTTTGTCTGATCGCAAGCTCTGTACCTCTGCCAAGGTTACCATATCCAACTATACCAATACGAATATTTTTCATTTCAATTCCTCCGTTCCGATTTTCGGCTGAACTATCAGCTAATGGAAACATTATAACACATTTTGCAAGATTTGAAAAGGGGTTTTTCAAAATTTTTCGGATTTTTTTCAAAAAAATAATTTTATCGCCCTGATTATGCAAGGAAAATCGTGCGTCATTTCATTTTATGCAAAAAATTCACCGCATACGGCTGGATCTCTGCCATTATGCGGTGAAAATCAAAAAAATCATTCCGAAATCTCAATTATAACCTCGTTATCGGAAATATAGCTTGAATTTGCGTCAACGGTATATTTCAGATAAAGGCTGCCGCCGTCTGCGGTGAGGTTATTTTCGATTGCATTTGCGTAAATACCGATAGAAAGCTCGCCATAAGGTGTAAAATACTGGCAATGATGCTTTTTATCCTTTTCCACGACAAGCAGGCTTCCCCTATCGCCGCTTCTTAATATAGTAGCCATTTCATTGCCACAGGCTGTTATTTCGGTATGCTCTCCCTCAAAGCCTGTTGCTTCGGATTCTTGATATACTATTTTAAAGCCATTTTTTACGGTTGAAAAAATTGCGTTAGTGATGATCTCGCTCTCGCTTCTTTCACCGTACATATTCTGAACGCCCTTAAGCGTCATTGTAACTTCTTTTTTCATAATTTTCCTTTCGTCATGCAAGGGATACAAGCTCCTCCGTTTCAACCTTTATGACGCTTCCCTTGATTTTTTCACCGAGAAAGCTCTCGGCATTTTCACGGAACATATCTGTACTATCGGAGCAATAAAAGGTTATCTCTCCCTGTTCCTCATTTTCATTTAGCATATCATTCCGTGTAAGATACGCACAAGCGAAATTTGCGGCTTCTCCGCCTGTTGAAATAAGCTCAACATTTTCGCCCATAACGTCCGATATAACGTCATAAAGTATCGGATAATGAGTACAGCCGAGTATCAATGTATCGACATTTTCACGCTTAAGCGGTTCAAGATACTGCTCTGCGACAAGCCTTGCGACCTTATTATTCCTATCGGTAAAGCCGTTTTCCACAAGCGGCACGAACAATGGACAAGCCGCCCCGACTACTGTTATCCCTGATTTTATCGCACGGATAGCCTTGGGAAACGAGCCTGATTTTATTGTAGCGGCTGTTCCGATAACTCCGATCCTGCCGTTTCTTGTTTTCGCACAGGCAGACTGCACTGTCGGGAGGAGAACACCTGTAAACGGAGTGCCGTCAGCATCCTTTTTTTCTGTGCCGACAATTGATGAAACTGTACCGCAGGCGGCGATTATCATTTTAACGTTATGCTTTTTCATAAAAGCGATATCCTGAGCGGAATATTGCAGGATAGTTTCACGGCTTCTTGTACCATAGGGCAAACGAGCCGTATCGCCGAAATATATTATATTTTCGTTCGGCATAAGGCGGTGAAGCTCCTTTGCACAGGTCAGACCGCCCATTCCCGAATCAAAAACGCCAATTGCTGAATTATTCATATTTCCATTGCACCCTCAATAAGCCTGTCAAGAAGCTCCGACTGCGAAATTCCCATATTCTCCATAAGCTTCGGATACATACTTATAGGAGTAAATCCTGGGAGAGTGTTTATCTCATTGAGAATTACAGTGCCGTCCTTTTTGAGGAAGAAGTCTATTCTTGAAAGGCCTGAACAGCCTATTACAGAAAATGCTTTCAGAGCTGTTTCTCTTATCTCATTTTCAGATGAAGCGTCAATATCGGCAGGAATGCTTATTCCTGATGTTCCGAGGATATATTTTGCGTCATAATCATAAAAATCATTACAGGAAACGATCTCGCCCACTCTTGAAGCGAACGGCTTATCTACGCCGAAAACGGCACATTCAAGCTCTCTTCCCTCGATATATTCCTCGACGATGACCTTTTTATCATGCGAAAAGGCAAGCTTTATTGCATCCTTAAGCTGACTGAACGATGCCGCTTTATTTACGCCGACAGATGAACCGCTGTTGCACGGCTTGACAAAGAGCGGAAAATCAAGCTCATTGACGATGCTTTCGCATATTTCATCAAGTCTGCCGAGGTCGGACTGGAAAACAACTCTGTGACGAGCCATTTTAATTCCTGCCGATTCAAGAATTTTATGTGTAACAGCCTTATCCATACAATCCGCAGAGGCACAGACCTTACAGCCGACATAAGGAATGCCCGAAAGCTCAAGCAGACCCTGAATACAGCCATCCTCGCCGTGCTGACCGTGGAGAGCGGGGAAAACAACATCTATTTTTGTCAATGAATATGTACCGTCAGTGATTTTCATAATGCCCTTATACATCGGATCGGGAAGAATGACGGCAGGAACGCAGTCGGGGTTTGATTCCCACCTTCCCGAGGAAATCATATTTATATCACCGGGGTAAAAAAGCCAGCGTCCTTTTTTTGTAATGCCGATAGGAACGACCTCATATTTATCGGCAGGTATGGCATTGATAATATTTGCGGCAGAGATAAGCGAGATATCATGCTCGTTTGAAACTCCTCCGAATAACACGGCAACCCTTATTCTTGACATTTATGACCATTCCTTTCGGTGAATTTATCATTTATTTCTACTCACATTACATTATATCACTTTCACCTTACAAAAGTCAAGCATAATTCAATCAGCAATTGCAAATTAAACAGAAATGTAGTCTGCCGCCGCATAGCCTTCTATGCCGTTGTAGCTTATGATGTACCAGTTCCCAGTCTGACCGAGGACGGTTATTTCGGCACGGTTCGGGATAACTCCGAGAACTCTTGAATTTGTATTCGGAAGGCTTCTTATATTAAGATTTGAGCCGTCCGTTGTGACTGTTCCCGTCCGTGCAGGAGTTGCTTCAACAAATGGTATGCCGAAATAATCGCAGAGCGACTGAACAAGATTCCTTGCGATAGACTGCGTATTCGCCTTTATCCATTCAGCGTCCTCGGTATTATCGTGATAACCAAGCTCACAGAGGACAGCTATCGCTCTTGTTTGTGTGACCTCGCCGAGCGAGGTCGTTGGCAGAGTATTGACCTTTGACGGAACAGGATAGATATTTTTGAGATTATTCACAATTATATCCGCAAGGCGTTCACCTTGAACGGAATAGGGCGAATAATAAATATCTATCCCTGAAAGTATTCCTGCAAAGCGTCCGCCGCCTGCATTTGAATGAAGTGCAAGATGAACATCATAATAACGTGAATTTGAATCGGAAATAGCACCTCTTACGTCACGATCGGGGTCGTTTCGGTTAAATGTTATCCCCGATGAACGCAAATAAGGCTCCATAGCGTCGGCGATAAGGTTCATCTGCTGTTCCTCATTACCGCCGTTGATATATTCGTTCCATTGCTGAGTTGACGGACTTAAAAATACACTTGGCATAAATAATCTCCCTTACTTTTTTGTAAATTCTATGCAGGAAAATTATTTATATTACACTCAAGGATGAATATTCCACTTTTCTTTGTACAAAATATCTAAACAGGACTAAATTCGGTTGTGCAAAGAAGAGAAACAGAGATTTTATACAAAAAACTATTGACAAGCTAAAAAAAATAGTGTAAAGTATATATAGAAAATCTAATATGCGAACATTTATTGGAGTGTTACCTTTTTGGGCATAACCAACTTTTCACACACTGTCGGTCTGTTGACTGCACGGTTTAAATTGTGTGCAAGGGTTGGTCTTTTTTATTACAAAAATTCTTTAATTTTTTAATAAGGAAACTAACTATGAAAATCATTAAAGTTATAAACAACAATAATCTCTGCGTGCTTGATGATAAGGGCAGAGAACGGATAGTTTCAGGCAAGGGCATAGGCTTCGGCAGAAAATGCGGCGAAACAGTCGATGAGGCTTCAATACAGAAAACCTACCTCATAACCGATTCAAAGCTTCAGGAAAAAATGATTTCGCTTCTCAAAGAAATCCCTGGCGAATATATGAACTTCACCAACGATATGGTCGAGCATATTATGTCGGCTTACCCAGACAGGCTCAATGAATCCCTGCTTGTGACATTGAGTGACCATATTGCTTTTGCGATAGAGAGAAAGCAGAACGGAATTGAATTTACAAATCCTCTGCTTGATTCGATAAGAGCAGCTTATCCATTGGAGCTTGAGCTTGGAAATTATTGCATTGAGCAGATGAAAAAAAGACTTTCCGTTTCAATGACGGAGGATGAAGCAGGCTTCATTGCGATGCATATTATCAACGCAAGGTTAGATACTAATATGAGTGCTGTTTACGACATCACAAAAATGATAAACGGCTGTGTTGAAATTGCGGAATATTTTTATGGAACAAAATTCGACAGATCTTCCGTTTCCTGCGAAAGATTTATCGTTCATCTTAAATATCTTGCACAAAGGCTTTTCAAAAACGAACCGCTCCCTGAGCTTCTCAGCGATGACGGAGCATTTTCGGCAATAATACAGAAAAAATGCAAAAGCCAATATAAATGTGCATTATGCATACAGGATTATATCCTTAAAACCTATAAAAAGGATATCAATCCCGATGAGCTTCTGACGCTCACGATACATCTGAAAAAAGTCAGCTCTGAAGCTGGTTTTTAAAAATCGGCATAGAAGCTGATTTTGATAAAAAACGCTTATTATCATAACGGCAAGGTACCGGTCGGGGGATATAGGCAAAAATTAGCAATCCAAAAGGAAAAACTAAGGAGGAAAAATCTATGAAGGATAAAATTTTCGGGGTTCTTCAAAGAGTTGGACGTTCATTTATGCTTCCGATCGCACTTCTGCCTGTTGCAGGTCTGCTTCTTGGCATAGGAAGCTCTTTTACAAATCCCACAACCATTGAAACCTACGGACTTTCAGGCATCATTTATGAGGGCGGCATACTTTACACCATTCTTGACGTTATGAGCAAGACGGGCAGCGTTGTTTTTGATAACCTTGCGTTGCTGTTTGCGATGGGTGTTGCTATCGGTATGGCGAAAAAGGAAAAAGAGGTTGCGGCACTTTCTGGTGCTATCGGCTACCTCATTATGAATACAGCTATAAGTGCTTTGATTTCCGCAAAGGGCGGAGTTGAGACTATGGCGGCTAACTCCACTACCTCCGTTCTCGGAATCACCACACTTCAGATGGGTGTTTTCGGCGGTATTATAGTTGGATTAGGCGTTGCGGCACTACACAATAAATTCTATAAGATACAGCTTCCGCAGGTTCTTTCGTTCTTCGGCGGCACACGTTTCGTTCCGATAGTTACAAGCGTTGTTTATCTTATTGTCGGCGTGGTTATGTTCTATCTCTGGCCATTCGTTCAGCTTGGAATTGCACAGCTCGGTCAGCTTGTTCTTGAATCAGGCTATGCAGGAACATGGATATATGGTATACTTGAAAGAGCGTTGATTCCCTTTGGTCTTCATCATGTATTCTATATGCCTTTCTGGCAGACAGAGCTTGGCGGTGCGATGATAATTGACGGCGTTACAGTTCAGGGTGCACAGAACATCTTCTTTGCAGAGCTTGCTTCAAAGGCAACAGAGCATTTCTCCGTTTCAGCAACAAGGTTTATGTCGGGTAAATTCCCATTTATGATTTTCGGACTTCCTGCTGCAGCATTCGCAATGTACAGAGCTGCACGTCCTGAAAAGAAAAAGGTAGTAGGAGGACTTCTTCTTTCTGCGGCTCTCACATCAATGCTTACAGGTATTACAGAGCCTCTCGAATTTACATTCCTCTTTGTTGCTCCCGCAATGTATGTTGTTCACTGTATTCTTGCAGGTCTTTCCTATATGCTTATGCACATCTTCAATGTCGGCGTTGGTATGACCTTCTCGGGCGGTGCAATTGACCTTACGCTTTTCGGTATTCTTCAGGGCAATGAAAAGACAAACTGGATATGGATAGTTATTATCGGTCTTATCTATGCTGTTGTTTACTATTTCGTATTCTATTTTATGATAACAAAGTTCAACTTCAAAACTCCTGGCAGAGAAGCTGATGATGAGGAAACAAAGCTTTACACTCGTAAGGATATGAACGAACGCAAGGCAAATACCTCCGCAAGGGCTTCGGACGGCTTTGACAGAGTTAGCGCTCTTATTGTAAAGGGTCTTGGCGGCAAGGCTAATCTTTCCGATGTTGACTGCTGTGCAACAAGACTTCGTGTTACAGTTAATAATGCAGAGCTTGTTCAGGATTCACTTCTTAAAGAGAGCGGTGCTTCGGGTGTTATCCATAAGGGCAATGGCGTTCAGGTTATTTACGGACCTCACGTTTCAGTTGTAAAGTCCAATCTTGAGGATTTCCTTGATACAGATATGGCTGATAAGGTTGATGAGCTTTTGGGTGAAGAAGCTGTTTCAGAGCCTGTACAGACAGAGGAAAAATCCAACGATACTTCCGCAAAATCATCAGAGCTTTATGCACATCTCAACGGTACTGTAATTCCGCTTGAGCAGGTCGAGGACGAGGCTTTTTCAGAAAAGGTTCTTGGTGACGGTGTGGCAATTGAGCCGACAGAGGGCAAGCTTTATGCTCCCTGCGACGGTAAGGTCGATATGATATTTGACACAAAGCACGCTGTAAATCTTGTTTCCTCGGACGGCTGCGAGATACTTCTTCACATCGGAATTGATACTGTTAAGCTCGGCGGTCAGTTCTTTGAGGCTCACGTTTCCGACGGTCAGGATATTCACAAGGGCGATCTGCTTATCAGCTTTGATATTGACGGAATAAAGAACGCAGGCTACAAGGTGACAACACCGATGATCATTTGCAACACAGATGATTACAATTCAATCGAAGCTATCGCTTCGGGAAATATTTCCGCTGGCGAAAGAATATTAAAAATTAATTAAAAGGAGAAATTACTATGACTACTTTCAACTACACTATCAAGGACGAACTCGGAATCCACGCAAGACCTGCAGGTCTTCTCGCAAAGGCTGCTAAGGCTCTTGACAGCACTGTTACTATCTCAAAGGGCGATAAGTCCTCTGCAGCTACAAAGCTTATGGCTCTTATGGGTATGGGAATCAAGTGCGGCGATACTGTTACAGTAACTATTGAGGGCGGCGATGAGGTTGCTTCTGAAAAGGCAATGAAGGAATTCTTTGAAGCAAATCTTTAATGCAAAATTATCCCGACAGGAACGTTGAAAATCCTGTCGGGATATCAAGGGAGGCATATTTTATGAATATCTGGCATGACATTGATGAGGATAGAATTTATCCTACCGATTTTATTTCTGTAATCGAAATTTCAAAGGGGAGCAATATGAAATATGAACTGGATAAAAAAACAGGTATGCTCTCCCTTGACAGAATACTTTTTACAGCGACCTATTATCCGATGAATTATGGATTTATTCCAAGAACCTATGGTGACGACCACGACCCGCTTGATGTGCTTCTGCTATGCTCACAGCCGATATTGCCGATGACTATTGTAAGAAGCTACCCGATAGGAGTTATTTATATGGAGGACGGCGGTATGGGTGATGAGAAGATCATCGCAATCCCATACGGCGACCCTACATATAACAGCTACACCGATATAAACGAGCTTCCACAGCATATTTTTGACGAAGTAAAGCATTTCTTCTCCGTTTATAAGGAGCTTGAAAACAAAACTACTAACGTCAAGGAAACAGGTGGTCCTATCGAGGCGGTTGCTGTCATAGAAAGGGCAATTGAAAATTACAAAAAAGAATTTGCGAATTGACGAAAAACGAAAGGAATAAATATTATGATAAAATATCAGGGTAAAGGCGTTTACGGTGCGGTTGCATACGGTAGAATATCCGTTTTCAAACGTAAGGACGTAAGCGTTAAGCGTGAAAAAATTGAAGATACAGCTGCAGAGCTTGAAAAGCTTGAAAATGCAAAGAAAGCCGCAATAGAACAGCTCCGTGCGATTTACGAAAAGGCTCTTAAGGAAGTCGGAGAGGCAAATGCCGCAATTTTCGATATCCATATGATGATGGTTGAGGATGAGGATTACAACGAAGCTATTACCGAGATGATAACAACGCAGAATGTCAACGCAGAGTATGCGGTTGCTGTTACGGGTGATAATTTCGCAGAGATGTTCGCCGCTATGGACGATGCATATATGCAGGCAAGATCTGCCGATGTAAAGGATATATCCAACCGTATCATTAGCTGTCTTACAAGCGGTGCGGCGGCTGACGATACATCTGACGAGCCTGTTATAATATGTGCTGACGACCTTGCTCCGAGTGAAACGGTTTCGCTTGACAAGGATAAGGTACTTGCGTTCGTTACGGCTCACGGTTCATCAAATTCACATACGGCGATTCTTGCAAGAAATATGAATATCCCTGCGATAATCGGAGTTGGCGAGGAATTTTTATCCGCTGTAAAGGACGGAATGTCCGCTGTTGTCAACGGCTTTACAGGCGAGGTTTTCCTTGAACCTGATGAAAATACCATTGCTGAAGCGGAGAAAAAGCGTGCCGAGGAGCAGGAGAAAAAAGAGCTTCTCCAAAAGCTCAAGGGCAAGGAAAATGTGACCCTCAGCGGCAAAAAAATAAACATTTTTGCAAATATCGGCAGTGTTGACAACATTGGTGCAGTGCTTCTCAATGACGCTGGCGGAATAGGACTTTTCAGAAGCGAATTTTTGTATCTTGAAAATTCCGATTACCCTTCCGAGGACGAGCAGTTCAGAATTTACAGACGTGTACTTGAAAGTATGGCAGGCAAAAAGGTAATTATCCGTACACTTGATATCGGTGCAGATAAGCAGTGCGATTATTTCAACCTCAAAAAGGAGGAAAATCCTGCACTTGGCATAAGAGCGATAAGACTTTGCCTTAATCGTCCCGAAATTTTCAGAACCCAGCTCCGTGCGTTGTTCAGAGCGTCAGCTTTTGGAAATCTCGGAATTATGTTCCCTATGATAGCGAATGTATGGGAGCTTGAAGAGATAATTTCCATCTGCGACAGCGTTAAGAATGAGCTGAAAAATGATGGTATCGAATATGCCGAGGATACAGAGCTTGGAATTATGATAGAAACGCCTGCGGCGGCTCTTATCAGTGATAAGCTTGCTCCGTTGGTTGACTTTTTCAGCGTTGGAACAAACGACCTTACTCAGTATACGCTTGCCTGTGACAGACAGAACCCTGATATTGACCGTTTCTGTGATACTCACCATGAGGCTGTGCTTCGCCTTATTGAAATGGCGGCTGATAATGCACATAAGCACGGCAAATGGATAGGTATCTGCGGTGAGCTTGCGGCTGATACGGCTCTTACCGAGGAATTTATCAGAATGGGCATAGATGAGCTTTCAGTTTCACCATCATTTGTGCTTAAGGTCAGAGATAAAGTCAGATCAATTGACTGTTAAATTTCATTTGCAGCATATTAAAAACCACCGTACAAAGCAGATTTTTGTACGGTGGTTTTGTTATTTTTTCCTACAGATTTTCACCCTAAAATCAATTTCCGCTTACATTTGTAAGATTAAGGTGCTTTATCTTGCGTAGAGCGATGAGGTTCACTATCAATGCGAACAACGCTCCGACCGCACAGGCGTAAAGGCAGGCAGGTATGTTCGGTGTTCTGACATATCGGTTAGCTCCTGTTTCTATTATGCGTACTACGATATAGGAAAGTATTATCCCGAAGCCGCTTCCGAGGATAAGTCCGAGTATTGTCAGGATAATATTATCCTTATAGACATATGCTCGTGTTTCCTTTAAGGTGTAGCCGTTGATGCGCATTACGGCAAGCTCCCTTGCCTTTCTGTTTATCTGCATAACTATCTGATTGAGAAGCACGAGCAATGCCATAACCGCTGACAGAGCAAGGCATATCAGAATAACGAGGTTCACAGCGTCTGCACTTCTTTCAAATTCGCTGTTATCCCTTAATGAAAGGAAGCCGTCAATATCACGGACGCTTTCATATAAGCCGTCTATATCCCCTTTGAGCAGGAATACACATTCATCAGCGGCTTCTCCCATTGCATTTTCATAATAGCTGTCAGAGGTGACAAAAAGATGATAGGGCAGATAATGCTCAATAATGCCGATGATCTTAAATTCCCTCGGGTTGCCCTCGGAATCCATAAATTCGACTGTACTGCCCTCTGAAAGCTCATTTTTCTCGGCACATTTTCTTGAAACGAATATACCGTCCTCTGGTATGGGAGCGGTGCTTTTCGTATCAATATCCCATACGTTCATAAATTCATTCAGCTTATCGGAATCTGAAGCCGCAACAATATGTGCCGTTTCCCAGCTGCCGCCGTCCACACGGAATTTTTTCAGCTTATCCTGAATAACGGTGTAGCTTATGCCTTTTTTCTCCAAGACTTGCTCGAAATTCTCTTTTTCGCCGATGCTTGTATCAATGACCAGCCTGTTTTCATACATAAAATACTTCTCAAACTGTATCACTGATGAATTTTCTATCGCAAGCTTGAGCGAAAAGCATATCACAAGCAACGCTATACAGCCGACAACTCCCATAATTGTCGTCATCATACGTCCAGGGTCGCTAAGGACATTTTTTATCATAGTTTTTGAATAAAGGCTAAGCTTTTTATAGCTGCCCCATTTTTCAAAGAAAAATCCCTTTCCTCTTACAGGAACTTCTCCACGCAGAAGCTCCGTTGCAGGCATTTTTACAAGCTTTGCACAAGCCGCATAGGTTGCCGTAAGGAATATCGTCAGGCATATTGCCGCCGTCAGAAGGGCTTCTTTCCACGCAAATGCAAGCGGTATTTTGCCAAGCAGGAAATTCGGCTTGAAGATATAATTTACAAGATTTTCAACTATGACAACTCCTGCGACCCAGCCGAGAAGTATTCCAAGCAGAGCGCATAATGTGTTATATAGCATATAATGGTTCAGAATTTCCTTTGAGGTGAAGCCGAGAGCCTTTTGAGCGCCGATAAGCGTCCTCTGCTCATCTATCATTCTCGAAATTGCCGCATGGCATACTACGACAGCAACAAGCAGAAAAATTATTGACATTGAATAGCTTAAACCATAAATTCCGTCAACAATGCTCTTTACTCCACGGATATCGCCGATATCGTTTCTGACCGAGATTATCCAGTCCTTCAGCTCAATATCCTTGACCCTTTCCTTTGCTTCTGAAAGCTCATCCTTTGCGTTTTCAAGCTCTGAAATGCTTTCTTCAAGCTCAATTTCCGCATTTTCAATATCAGTTTCCGACTGCTTATATTCAAGGATAGAGCTTTTCAGCGGAAGTCCCATTTCACCAAAGGCTTCAAGCTGTTCCAAAGCAGAATCAAGCTCTGTATCAAGACCCATACCTGCAAGAGCCGTCTGAATTTCCGTCAGTGCATTTTCCAAAGCCTTTTTACTTTCGTCAATGCTTTTCTGTCCGTCTGCAATTTCCTTTTCACTGTCGGAAATTTTCTTCTCTGCTTCGGAAATTTCACCGCTTGCGTCATCGTAAAGGTAATTGAATCTTAACTCTGCACGTTCCTTTCCAAGCTGTTCAAGGCTTTCCTTAAATGCTTTTTCCTGCTCCGCATATTCATCGGAATAATAGTAATAATCATCTAGTGCGTTATTTTTTACATAGGCAGTGGTGTAACAGCCGCTGTAATAATCAGAATCAAAAGCATCCTTAGCAAGCATTATGTAATATGAAGCCGAGCCAAGACCTTCTGTGCTTGAACCTCTTGCGTCCTTGACCGATGCACAGCAGAAAAACGGCTCGTTCACTATCGCTGTTATGGTAAAGCAATCCGAAAGGAGCTTGCCGTCATGCTCAAGGGTTATTTCATCGCCGATTTTTATATTATGCTCATTGGCAAATTTCTGTTCAACCGCCGCTTCGTTATAATAGGTTGGCAAAGCTCCCTCGATAATGACAGGATCATTCATTTTTTTTGAGAAAGACCGTGCCTGAATGGTTATTTTTTCCCTTTCGCTATCCATAAGTGCCATTGCGGAATAGCCGCCCTCTGCACTATCAACGCCGCTCCACTCGGAAATTGCAGAAATATCCTCCTCGGTGATGCCATTTGCACAGGCTATCTCCACCGATTCAAGATGATTTTTCACAAAATATCTATCCGTTTCCTTTAAAACAGCCGTTGCAGAGGATTGAAGTCCGAGAAAAATTGCAATGCTAGTTGCCGCAATAAATGCAACCGCAAAAAATGAAACGCCGTTTTTCTTAATGGTTCTGAAAAGGTACTTCGCCCTTGCTTTTCTTTTTACCATACTAACTCCTTTGCACTTGCAGGATGTCTATTGGCGATTACCTCTGCAACAACTCCGCCCTTCATACGGATAACCCTATCCGCCATTTTTGCGATCTCCTCATTATGCGTAACCATCAAAAGAGTAGTTCCCGAACGGATAACCTCTTCAAGAACAGTCAGAACCTCAATGCTTGTTTCATAATCGAGGGCGGCTGTTGGCTCATCGGCGAGGATTATTCTCGGCTTTTTCACCAAGGCTCTTGCGATGGAAACACGCTGCTGCTGACCGCCTGACATCTGTGCAGGATAGTTGCCCTTTCTCTGCGAAAGACCTACCCTTTCAAGAGCCTCTGCCGCAGACATTGAATCATCGCATAATTCACCGATAAAATCGAGATTTTCTTCCGCTGTAAGCGTTGGCATAAGGTTATATGCCTGAAAAATGAAGCCGACCGAATGCCTGCGATATTCTGTAAGAGTTTTTTCGTCAGCTCTGGAATAATCCTTGCCCTCAAAAAAGAATGTTCCCGAGGTGAGCTGATCCATACCGCCGATAATGTTGAGCATAGTGGATTTTCCGCAGCCCGATTCGCCGAGAATTACAAGGAACTCGCCTTCTCTTATATCAAGATCAACGCCCTTTAGCACCTTAAGCTCATTTTCGCCCGAACCAAAGGTCTTGGTTACATTCCTAAGCGAAATTATCACCTTTTTATCCTCGACAAAGCCGAGGTTAAGTCCCCTGCCGTCAACAGCTATCGCAGTAAGCATTGCAAGATTTTCGCAAAGGGTGACATCCTCGTCATCGTAAAGCGAGCCGTCCTTTTTGTTGATTATCTGAATACAGCCGATAACCTCGTATTTATTTATAAGAGGCACGCAGATCATACTTTTGGTAACAAAGCCTGTTGCCTTGTCGAAACGTCCTGCCCATCTTACGTCCTTTTGGCAGTCCTTTACAACAGAGGATTTACCGCTCTGCACAACAGCTCCTGCAATTCCCTCCCCCGGTTCAAGGCTAAGACCAGTCAGATCACCGCCGCCTATCCAGAAGGACGGATATATACGCTTATCTCCTGTTGAATTATAGAACCATACCGTTCCTGCCTCTGCATTTACAGCCTTAACGACCTCTGAAAGAGCTGTTCTTAACGCCTCCTCCAAGGATTCAGCCTGCTGGAGCAGAGTTGTAATCTCCCAAATCAGCTGTGTATAATCAATTTTTTTATTCTGTTCTCTCATTTTGTAAATTTTTCCTCCTGAAAAAAATTAATTATACATTAGATTATATCATATCATTAACCGTTTGTCTATAATTAATCAGAAATTTATAATCGAGAACAATGGGAAGGAAAACTCGTCCCGTACAGGTTTTTATACAGATTGCAAACTGCTGATTGAATATGGTATGGTAAAAATGCACTAAAAAAAAATAATCAGAATTTTATGTGTTATTCACAAAGCCAAAAATTTCAAAAATGAAAAAAACCGTAAAAAAAGTGTTGTAGAGGGCGGTTTATGGTGGTATAATATATATGTGTAGTGCTATTTTGCATAAAATTAATGAAATATTGGGATTTATACTGAATAGAAAACCATAAAAATAAAATTTTGGAGGATAAAAATGTTTACCAGAGATATCGGAATTGACCTTGGAACTGCCAACACCCTCGTTTATATGAAGGGCAAGGGCATTATTATAAGAGAACCATCTGTTGTTGCTGTTGACACACGCACGGACAGAGCTAAATATGTCGGTCAGGAGGCTAAGGACGTTATCGGACGTACTCCTGGATCTATCATTGCGGTAAGACCTCTTAAGGACGGCGTTATCGCTGATTTTGAAATGACTACTACTATGCTTCAGGAATTTATCAGCAAGGCTCTTAAGGGTTCATTCTTCACAAAAGCCCGTGTTGTTATCTGCATCCCATCGGGCATTACTGCCGTTGAAAGACGTGCTGTAAAGGAAGCTGCTGAAAATTCAGGTGCTAAGCAGGTAAATATCATCGAAGAGCCTATGGCTGCTGCTATCGGTGCAGGACTTCCTGTTTCTGAACCGCAGGGTTCAATGATCGTTGACATCGGCGGTGGTACATCAGAGGTCGCTGTTATATCTCTCGGAGGAATCGTTACCTCACGTTCCGTAAGGATCGCAGGCGATGCATTTGACACAGCTATCATCAATTATATCAAGAAAAAATATAACCTGCTCATCGGTGAAAGAACCGCTGAAAATGTTAAAATCGCTATCGGTTCTGCATTCCCTATGGAGCAGGAAACAGATATGGAAATAAAGGGAAGAAATCTTCTTAACGGTCTTCCTGAAAATATCACTGTTACCTCGGCTGAAATAAGAGAAGCTCTCGCTGAACCACTTTCCCACGTTATCGAAGCTATCAAGGTCACACTTGAAAAAACTCCGCCTGAGCTTGCGGCTGATATCATCGATCAGGGCATTACCCTTGCAGGCGGCGGTGCTCTTATAAGAGGTCTTGACAAGCTTATCAACAAGGAAACAGGTATGCCTGTTAATATCGCAGAATCGCCGCTTGACTGCGTTGCAGACGGAACAGGCAAGGTTCTTGAGGATCTCGACAAGCTTCATGAAGTGCTTAACGATGATTCGAAATATTATTAATGCAAATTGAAACATTTATCAGCCGATATAGCGGATTTATTCAAAAATCTGCCAATCGGCTTTTTGTGCTTATTAAATTAAGGGAGCTGACGAGGTGAGAGATTTTTTCAGATCAACAAAATTCAAGATTATTATTGCCGTAATTGCATTGCTTATCGGCTTTATGATATATTCTCTTACAACAGGCGGCTATGCTATCCTCGGAGTTTCCGTTTTTGACGCTGTCACAGAGCCTTTCCAAAAGGCTTCAAGGAGCATTTCCGAGCGTGTTTCACTAACCATCGATACATTTGTCCATGCACAGAATTACCGCAAGGAAAATGAACAGCTCCGTGAACAGCTTAATAAGCTTTATAACGATATTATCGACTACGACCGCATTCAGACCGAAAATTCCGAGCTTAAACAGCTTCTCGGACTTAAAGAGGAAAATGAAGATTTCGTTTTCTCATCGCCCTGTTCTGTCATCGCAAGAACGACAAACGATCCATACGGTTCATTTACTATCGATAAGGGCAGCAAGGACGGAATTTCCCCGAACGACCCTGTTATGACCTCACAGGGAATGCTTGGAATTTGCTATGACGTTTCGGAAAGCACTTCAAAGGTGAGAACGCTCCTTTCGCCGAAATCAGCAGTGGGAGTTACTGTTCTGCGTACAAAGGCGGCAGGAATACTTGAGGGCGGATATGAATATGCCTCGGATGGACTTTGCATAATGAGCTATATTGATAAATCCGCTGAAATTATGCTCGGCGATATCGTATTCACATCGGGAAGTGAAACATTTCCATCGGGTCAGCTTGTCGGAACGGTCGAGGAAATCGTTATGGAGGACAGCGGTCTTTCAAAATATGCCCTTATCAAGCCAGCGGCAGATCCGTTTTCCGTTTCCACAGTATTCGTAATAACCGATTTCGAGGGTCAGAAAACAGGGGATTGACAGGAGGCAAAGCTTGAACATAGAAATAAAAAAGAAAAAGGAAAAACAGCGTGCCGTAATAAGATGGCTTCTGTATTTCGTCCTGCTTTTTATAGAATATATTTTTATGACAACAATGCCGTCAGTAAAAAAAATGCCGCTGTTGCTGCTCTCTACGGCGATGTGCATTTCCGTTTTTGAGGATCCGTTCAATTCGGCTATTCTCGGCTGTCTTGCAGGGCTTATGCTTGACGCTGCCGAGGGAACTATTTTCGGACTTAATGGCGTTATACTTACGATGTGCTGCCTTATGACATCGCTTCTTTTCTATTTTATTATGAGAAAGCATATCCTTAACGTGCTGTTTCTTACAGCTGCTTCCTCTTTTATACAGACAGGATTTCGGTATATATTCTATTATTCCGTCTGGGGATATGATGCAGACGGCAAAATCTATCTTCAGGAAATGCTCCCGATCATGCTTATGACTATCGCTTCGGCGGCGGCATTTTATCCGCTGATAAAATATATGTCGGTAAGGCTCGGCATAATCAAGGAAACCTATGTTGAAGAAAAATCCGAGAATATAGTGAGAGAATAATATGAATTTTTCTTTTATCGCAAAAAAAATCAGAACCGTGCTGTTGATAGCCGCTGTTCTTGTTTCAATGTCGCTATGTGCGGTCGCTCTTATGAAAATGCAGATTGTTGACGGCGAAAAATATCTTGAACAGTCAAAAAGCACACGAACTATCACGCAGGATATCAACGCTCCAAGAGGTGAAATCGTTGACGCTTCGGGAACTGCTGTTGTAAGCAACAAGGTCGGTTATAATGTCATTCTCGAAAAGGCTTTTTTATCCTCGGATAAGCAGGAAATAAACAGAATAGTGCTTGCTATCGCTGAAATACTTGAAGAGGATAACGTCGGTTGGAACGATACTCTGCCGATTAGTACGGAAAAGCCTTATACCTTTGACGAAATGCGTGACAGCGATATTGTAAAGCTAAGGAAAAATATATCCGTCCAGCCTTATGCAACAGCCGAGGAATGTATTGAAGCGATGACTGAGCTTTATGAAATAGATGATAAATATACCGTTCATCAGAAAAGAATTATCATCGGTATACGCTACGAAATGACGCTGAAAAGCTTCTCGCTTGCAAACAGATATACCCTTGCAGAGGATATTCCGATGGAAAGCGTTATCAAGCTTAAGGAAAAATCATATGATCTTGAAGGAATGGACGTTGCCGAGGAGGCTATCAGAGTTTACGAGGACACAAACTATGCTCCGCACCTTGTCGGAACGGTCGGTTCAATTAATTCCGAGGAATATGAGGAGCTTAAGGACAGCGGTTATATGCTCAATGACGTTCTAGGAAAAAGCGGCGTTGAAAAGGCTATGGAAAACGCATTGCGTGGAAAAACAGGCACTCGTGAGCTGGAGCTTTTAAACGGGATCGTTTCATCAGACACTATTACAAAGGAAACAGTCCCTGGAAATACCGTAAAGCTGACAATTGATATGGATTATCAGCAAAAGGTCCAGCAGATACTTGAAAATCATATTACATGGCTCAATAATCAGACTTCTGAAAATAAAAAGGGCGAAAATGCCAACGCAGGTGCAATTGTCGTTACGGACGTTAAAACTGGTGCAATGTTAGCCGCCGCTACTTCGCCGACTTACAGCATAAACGATTATCTGAACAACTATTCCGCTGTTGCAAACGGCGAAAATTCACCGCTTATAAACCGTGCAACCTCGGGACTTTACCGTCCAGGTTCAACGTTCAAGACAGTTACCGCTACGGCAGGTCTTAACGAGGGAATAATTACCTCCGATACCCATATTTCCTGCAATCAGGTGTATAATTACTGGGAGGATTACAAGCCGAAATGCACAGGCTATCACGGCAGGATAAACGTTATCACGGCGATCGAAAAATCCTGCAATATCTTCTTTTACGAAACAGGCAGACTTCTCGGGATAAATAAGCTTTCAGAATATGCTGCAATGTACGGCTTCGGACAGAATACAGGTCTTGAAACAGGCGATGCGGCAGGTTATTTCGCAACCCCAGAAAGCTTCACACAAAGACGGCTTGAATGGCAGGCAGGCCTTGTTGTTCAGGCGGCTATCGGTCAGTCGGAAACCTATGCTACTCCCCTACAGCTTGCAATGCAGGCAAGCACTATCGCAAACCGAGGTACAAGATACAAGCCTTATATCGTTGACAGCGTTTACACATACAATATGGAGCGGCTTGTGAGCAAAACCTATCCGAGCGTTGCGGCAAAAATCCCCGATGAAACAGGCTCGACCTTTGATACTATAATCGAGGGTATGATAAATGCGGCAAATTTTCTCCCCTATTCATATCCTGCCGTTAAGGATTATTACACCGATTATCGCCTTACAGAGCTTCCCGAACAGGCGGCTATAAAAACAGGTACTCCGCAGATGACCTCCTCAGAGGACACAGGCTCATCATTTATAGGCTTTTATCCTGCTGATGACCCTGTTATCGCTTTTTCAGGCTTCGTTGAGCATGGCGAATATTCAAAATTTATGATAAGGCAGATCATCGAGGCTTATTTTGACGAAAATTATAAGGTCGCAGAGCCTGTTATAACGACTGATGAGGATATTACCGAGGTTCTTGCTGATTTAACATAATAGCACAGTAACACAACTGCACAGATATACAAAATCTGTGCAGTGTTTTTATGTGCAAAACAACCAAAGAAAATATGAAAAAACAAGCTAACTTGACAAAATTGTGCAGATTAATAAAAAAACACTTGGAGTTTTCAATAAAATGTGGTACAATATATATTAATTGATAGTCATAAATGGTTAAGCTGTTTGTGGCTCTATTCTCTCTGTATCAGGAAGGAGTTTTTTATGTCTAAAATCATTGCAATAACTTCAGGTAAAGGCGGCACAGGCAAGTCCTCCATTTGTGCCGAGCTTGGCTTCGCTCTTGCCAAGCAGGGACACAGAACTCTTATTATAGAACTTGATTTCGGTCTTAGATGCCTTGATATTATGCTCGGCGTTAAGGACGATGTTAAATATGACCTCGGTGCTGTTATTTCGGGCGAGGTTGACGTTTATCAGGCAACTACTCCTGTTAAGATCGCTTCAAATTTAAGCCTTGTATGCGCTCCGGAAGATCCTTTTTCAAAGGTTGACGCTGCTACTATAAAGCGTATCTGTGAGGAAATGAGAAAATATTATGAATACATAATCGTTGATACCTCCGCAGGTACTAATGAAAGCGTTTTTGACGTTGTTGAGCAGTCTGACCTTATCCTCATAAATACAACTCCCGACCCGATATGCGTTCGTGACGCAAGAGCTATGTCCGATGAGTTTTACAAGAGAGGAAATAAAAAGCAGAGGCTTATCATCAATAAGATCGATCCTGATATATTCCAGTCGGATATCATTACCGACCTTGACGATATCATAGATACAGTCGGAGTTCAGCTTATCGGCGTAATTCCTAACGATGACGCTGTTGTTATCTCCACAGGAAAGGGTATACCTCTTCCCTCTAATTCTAACGCATTCAAGGCGTTCGACGCTATCTCCCGCCGTGTAAAGGGCGAGGATGTTCCGCTTAGCTTTAAGATGCTTCTCCAGTAAATAAACGGATAATTACCAAAATAAACTATAGAAGGGGAGTTTCGTCCAATGAATATTGCACTTATCGCACATGACTCAAAAAAGGAATTACTTGTTCAATTCTGCATTGCATATTGCGGAATACTTTCAAAACATGACCTTTGTGCAACCGGAACAACAGGAAAAATGGTTTCACAGGCTACAGGACTTAACATAAAAAGCTATTTAAGCGGCTCCCAGGGCGGTGACCAGCAGATTGCTGCAAGGATATCCTGCAATGAAATAGATCTGCTGCTCTTCTTCCGTGATCCACTTTCGCCAAAGCCGCATGAGCCTAACGAGATGAATCTTTTAAGGCTCTGCGATGTTCATAATATCCCTGTCGCAACAAATATTGCTACGGCAGAGGCTCTTATCCACGCACTTGAAAGAGGCGATCTTGACTGGCGACAGATCGTCAACCCTAACATATGATATCAATCATATTCCGTATTTTATATGGATATGTTTTGATACATCCCTTTTTATTTTTCCCTGCTTGTGTAACAGCAAGCAGGGTTTTTTCATATTATATATAAACCTGAAATTCAATTTCTGAAAGAGAAAGGACAATTCTTATGAAAAAATGCTTTCTTATTGCAGGCGGTGATCTTCGCTTTGAAAGGCTTGCTGAATTTCTTGGGGAAAATAACTGCCTTGTTTTAAACAATATAAATCAGAATATTAAAGCGGATTATCTTATTCTTCCGCTTCCTGTCAGCCTTGACGGAAAAAATCTTAATTGCGGGGATGAAATAATTCCGCTTCTAGACCTTATTGACAGGGTTAAGGACGATGGAATTATTTTCGGTGGACGTTTCCCAGAAAAATTCCGAAAAAAAGCCGAGGAAATGAGCCTTAATGTTATAGATTATTCCGAACGTGAGGAATTTGCTGTCCTGAATGCAGAAGCAACTGCCGAGGGTGCTTTGCAGGCGGCTATGGAGAACACCGACCGCACAATCATGGGGCAGAAAATCCTCATTATCGGAATGGGAAGAATTGCAAAGGCTCTTATTCATCTGCTTAACGGATTTAACGCAAAAATAACCATAGCCGCACGAAAAAGCTCCGACCGAGCTTGGGCGGAGCTTTTAGGCTGTAAAGCCATTGATATATCAAAAATAAAAACAGAGCTTGAAAAAGCTGATATTATCTTTAACACCGTGCCTGCGATGGTGCTTAATGGTGAGTTACTTGAAAATGCAAACAGGAAATGCATTATTATCGACCTTGCTTCAAAGCCTGGGGGAACTGATTTCAAAGCGGCTGAAAAGCTTGGGATAAAGGCACTTCATCTGCTTGGAATTCCAGGGAAAGCCGCACCGACAACGGCAGGCATAACAATTGGAAAAACCATATTTAATATACTTGAAGAAAGGGGCGATAAATTTGTCTGAAAAATTAAACAGCCTGAACGGAATTAAAATCGGCTATGCTTTCTGCGGCAGCTTCTGCACCTTTTCACGGTCAATTGAACAGCTGAAACGGCTTAAGGCTTCGGGAGCGGATATAACTGCGGTGATGTCCTTCAACGCCGCAAGCCTTGACACACGCTTCGGAACAGCGGAGCATTTTCGCTCGCTTATAGAGGAGATAACCGAAAAGCCGATAATTAAGACGATTGAGGACGCTGAACCGATAGGCCCGCAGAAAATGTTCGACATCCTTGTCATATGTCCCTGCACAGGCAACACTATGGCGAAGCTTGCCAATTCAATTACAGATACTCCCGTCACAATGGCGGCAAAATCGCATATACGCAATTCCCGACCGATAGTTATCGCCGCCGCAACAAACGACGGACTTTCGGGAAGTGGAAAAAACATCGGAATGCTGATGAACCTAAGAAATTATTATTTTGTTCCGTTCGGTCAGGACGACAGCCAGAAAAAGCCACGATCCCTTGTAGCGGATTTCAACGAGCTTGAAGACACGATACTTGCCGCACTGAATGGAAAACAATTCCAGCCATTGATAATTTAGTGCGTTATAGTAAATTGATAATCCGTCCCGCACAAAAATCAATCATATACTTTTTTGGCAATATCAACCGTTTCCTTTGCATCCTTTGCATAAAAATCCGCTCCTATGCTTTCGGCATATTCAGGGGTGAGGACAGCTCCGCCGACCACTACCTTACATTCAGGATATTGCTTGCGGAGAAGCTTTACGGTTTCCTCCATTGAGCAGAGCGTTGTCGTCATAAGTGCGGAAAGTCCGACAAGCTTTACCTTATGCTCGATTGCCGCATCGACAACAGCCTGATAATCAACATCACGCCCGAGGTCTATTACCTCATAACCATAATTTTCCAGAAGAACCTTGACTATATTCTTTCCGATATCGTGAATATCGCCCTTTACAGTCGCAAGCACGACCTTTCCCTTGACAACGGGAGCGGAGTTATTCTGTATCATATGATTTCTTATGACCTCGAACGCTCCCTGAGCAACTCCTGCTGACATTATAAGCTGCGGCAGGAAAATTACTCCCTTTTCAAAATCCTCGCCGATTTTATCAAGTGCAGGAATGAGTATCTCATCAACTATCTGCATTGAATCAGTTGTTTTTAGAAGCTCCTCGGTGATTTTCGCACCCTCTGCTTTAAGACCGTTTTTCACGCAGTACATAAGGTCGTGCGTTCCGCTGTCTGAAGCTGACGGAGTGCTGTTTTGTGCATTATTTCCTGCATATGCGGCGATAAATTCGGTTGAATTAACATCTATTGCGGTCAGCAGGCGGTATGCTCTTACAGCACCTGTCATTGAAGCGACATTTGGATTCATTATTGGCAGATCAAGTCCATTTGTAAGGCACATTTGCAGGAAGTTACAGTTGATAAGCTCTCTGTTCGGCAGTCCGAAGGAAATATTCGACACGCCGAGTACTGTTTTCAGTCCAAGCTCTGTTTTAACTCTATGAAGAGCCTCGACTGTTTTCATAACATTAGCCTGTTCAGCGGAGGCTGTCAGCGTAAGGCAGTCGATGAAGATATCCTCCTTGGGGATACCAATTTTCATTGCTCTGTTCATAATACGCTCGGCGATTTCAAAACGTTTTTCAGCGGTTTTGGGTATGCCGTCCTCATCAAGAGTAAGACCAACGACAGCGGCACCGTATTTTTTTACAATAGGAAGTATCTTTTCAAGCGAGCCTTCCTCGCCGTTAACGGAATTGACTATCGCCTTGCCGTTATAAACACGCAAAGCCGCTTCGATGACCTCGGGGATAGTTGAATCTATCTGAAGTGGAAGCTCTGTAACGCCCTGCAAAGCCTTTACAGTGCGTATCATCATAGCCTTTTCGTCAATTTCAGGAAGTCCGACATTTACGTCAAGTATTTCCGCACCTGCCTGCGATTGTTCGATAGCCTGACCGAGGATATAATCAATATCGCCCTTGCGTAAAGCCTCCTTGAAAAGCTTTTTACCTGTCGGATTGATACGCTCGCCGATAATTCTCGGCTGGTCTATAACAACGACCTTTTCGGCGGAGCAGACAGCCGCTTCTTTTATCGGTGCATTTTTCTGATATTTAAGAACGGAGAGAGCCTTTTTCAATGCACGGATATAATCGGGGTCTGTTCCACAGCAGCCGCCAGTCAGCTTTATGCCGTATTTCACAAGTCCTGCGGCGCTTTCTGCAAATTCCTCGGGAGTTACGTCATATTCATTTGTAACAGGGTCGGGAAGTCCTGCGTTAGGCTTGGCAACTATCGGGAGATTTGTCCATTTTGAAAGTTCCTCAATAACAGGTGCAAACTCACGGGGACCCAGTGAGCAGTTCACACCGATTGCGTCCGCACCAAGACCTTCAAGTGTAAGAGCCATCGCCCCTACTGAACAGCCTGTAAAGGTACGCAGATTCTGTTCAAAGGTCATTGTTACGATAACAGGCAGCCCGGAATTTTCTTTAGCCGCAAGCAGAGCCGCTTTTGCTTCGTAAAGGTCTGTCATTGTTTCGATAACGATAACGTCAGCGTCAGCTCCTGCTATGATTTCTTCCTTGAAATAATCATAAGCCTGCTCAAAGCTGAGCGTTCCCGTTGGTTCTAAAAGCTGACCGACAGGGCCTATATCCAGTGCAACAAGAGCCTTGCCGTCAGCGGCGGTTTTAGCGTTTTTTACAGCCGCTTTGATAAGCTCGTCCACAGTTTTGCCTGTTTC
>CAYOAV010000017.1:28914-33931 GCA_964402055.1 uncultured Ruminococcus sp.
TTTTAGCGTTTTTTACAGCCGCTTTGATAAGCTCGTCCACAGTTTTGCCTGTTTCCGCCATTTTATAGGAATTTGAACCGAATGTATTTGCGTAAATTATTTGAGAGCCTGCTTCAATGTATGCCTTATGTATTTTGGTTATAAGCTCAGGCTGTTCAAGGTTCAGAAGCTCGGGAACACCGCCTGTTTTAAGTCCGTTTTTCTGGAGCATAGTTCCCATACCACCATCAAGAAAAACGAACTCATTTTCATTCAAAAGCTTATAAAAATTTTCCTTTTTATTCAATTTTTGCACCTGCTTCCATTTTTTCTGTAAATACAGCTGTTTTTCATTGAGCAAGATGAACAGCTGCTTCTTTTTTTCTCAATTACATTATCCGAAATGCCAATAACCGCCGTGACGGATTTTCTCGGTATCATAATAAAGCTGTCATTTACGGTAAGACCTATCTCACGCTCGGCATTTAATACTTCGACAAATTTTTTCTGACACTCTATCGGCATATCGCCATACCCTGGGGAAAATCTCCAAGTTAAATTCGGGAAAATTTCCCTTATTTTTTCCTCTGCCTGCTCGCATACAGCCTCGACCGCACAGCCTGCCATAGCGTCAAGCACGAATGCCGCCGCCATATCCCTTACCTGCTCGCTCCGAATCAGCCTGTCAACATCGTTTCCGACCGTTGCCGCAAGCAATACCGCCTTTTTACAGGACAAAAGATGCCCACAGATATCATCTCCTGAAAGTACAAGCTCCGTACCCTTAAGCGTTACCCTTTTTTCTGAAATGCTTTCAATATCGAACACCTTGAAAACAAATCTCCCACGGACGGCGGCAAGAAGCTTTTTCTCGCATTCGTCCATAAGTCGGGTAAGACCTTCATCGGGCAGAGAGCCGCCTGCAGCAAGATATCTGAGGGCTTCATCTCTGTTTATACTGTTGATTTCTGCAAAATAACTCATTATTATGTTTATTCAACGCTCGGTGTCGCAATTGCAACTTCACCCTTAACTTCCTTTTCTGTAATATCAATTGCAAACTTTGTTGCATAATAGCCTGTTATATCGTCAACGGTATCATATGTAAGAGTCATTGAGAAAACAAGGTCATAGCTGCTTGCGGAAATCTTCTGATTATAAACAAGCTCCATATCAACGTCCTCTGTTCCGACAAGCGTTCCTGCGGCAGTTGTACCGCTAAGGCAATGCTTTTTCTGAAGCTCTATTGTCTTATTTTCAAAATATTCCTCGGCAGCGCTTCTTTCAAGCAGACAATGCACTTCCTCGGTATAGCCCTTGAGATAAAGCTCATCATCGCCCTTTTTTGTCTTGAAATTATATGTGATAATGGAGTCATCAGCATAATGGAAGACATCATCAGCAGGAATAAGTGACAAAAGCTCTGTCATAAGGTCTGTATCGGTGTTGACGCTCCATATTGTAGTATCGTCCTCCCAGTAAAGCTCAACTCCGTCAGGCTGCATAGTCACGATTTTTGTCAAAGGCATACCAATCTTCACCTTGGTAAGAATGCCGCTATAGGCACTTTCAGCAACTGCCGCCTCTTCACCGCAAGCACAGAACATACATACACACATCATCAAAGATACAATAGCTGTAAAAACCTTTTTCATTATTATCAACCGTCCCTCTTTATATAAATAAGTATTGCTCCCCCAATTAACTCCTGAATTTTCTGCTTGCCCCGCACCCGAAATCCGTCGTCAGAAAGCCTTGAAATATCCGCATATTTCTGCGGTTTTCTTCCTAGGCTTTCGGTTGCGGTTCTTCGCATAAATCTTCAATAGTTAATTGGTGGAGCAATAAAATCACAATCATTACTGTATATTGTAATACAAAAAAATGAAAAAGTCAATAAAAAATCGCATTTTCTCTTGAACAATTCGTTTTAATATGGTAAAATTAAATCAATATTCAAAATCCAATTGAAAGGAATCAACGAAATGACTGAATTTGAAGCAAGAAAAAATAAGGTTTTTTCCGCTTATGAGGAGCTTATTGCAAGAAAAAACGAAAAAACCGACTATATGGGCGGAGCTTACGACCGCTATAAATATCCTGTACTCACTGCGGAGCATGCTCCAATCATATGGAGATATGACCTTGACCCGAAAACAAATCCGTTCTTTATGGAAAGACTTGGCATAAACGCTGTTCTTAATTCGGGTGCAATTGAGCTTGACGGAAAATATTATCTTGTTGCAAGAGTTGAGGGGAATGACAGAAAATCGTTTTTTGCCGTTGCGGAGAGCGACAGCCCTGTTGACGGCTTTAAATTCTGGGATCACCCTGTTCTTCTCCCTGATACAAACCCTGAGGAAACCAATGTTTATGATATGCGTCTGACAAAGCATGAGGACGGCTGGATATACGGCGTTTTCTGCTCTGAAAGTAAGGATACTTCATCGAACGACCTTTCAGCCGCTGTTGCACAGGCAGGTATTGTTCGCACAAAGGATCTTAAAACATGGGAAAGACTGCCTAACCTTAAATCAAAATCTCCACAGCAGAGAAATGTTGTGCTTCACCCTGAATTTGTGAACGGAATGTATGCCTTTTATACACGCCCTCAGGACGATTTTATTCAGACAGGCTCGGGCGGCGGAGTTTGCTTCGGTCTTGCAAAGGATATTACAAACGCTGAGATCTGCACAGAGGAAACAGTCATTTCTCCAAGAGTTTACCACACTATTACCGAGGTTAAAAACGGTGCGGGAGCTGTTCCTATAAAAACTCCAAAGGGTTGGATACACATTGCTCACGGTGTAAGAAATACAGCGGCAGGTCTGCGTTATGTGATTTACGTTTTTGCAACTGACCTTAACGATCCATCGAAGCTTATAGCTTCACCATCGGGACTTTTCATCGCTCCGCATGGCAGTGAAAGAGTGGGAGATGTTTCCAACGTTGTTTTTACAAACGGAGCTATTGTATGTGATGATGGCGAGGTATATATTTATTATGCTTCCTCCGATACAAGAGTTCACGTTGCTTCAACAACTATAGAAAAGCTTATGGATTATACCTTTAATACTCCAAGCGACGCACTCCGCTCTGTTGACTGCGTAAAACAGAGATATGAGCTTATCAACAAAAATCTTGAATATATGAAGAATAACTGATAGGAGAAAAGCATATGATAATCAAACCGAAAATAAGAGGATTTATCTGTACGACCGCCCACCCGACAGGCTGCGATGCGGCTGTAAAAGCACAGATAGATTACGTTAAATCAAAGCCAAGGACTGACGGTGCTAAAAAGGTGCTTGTTATAGGTGCTTCAATGGGTTATGGACTTGCTTCAAGAATTTCTGCGGCATATTCCTGCGGTGCTGATACTATCGGTGTAATTTTCGATAAGCCAGGTACAGAAAGCAAAACAGGCTCGGCAGGCTGGTATAACACCGCCGCTTTTGAAAAATATGCTCACGCTGACGGACTTTATGCAAAGACTATCAACGGTGACGCTTTTTCGCAGAGTATCAAGGACGAGGTTATTGAGCTTATCAAAAAGGACTTTGGGAAAATTGATCTTCTTGTTTACAGCCTTGCCGCTCCGAGAAGAACTCTTGCCGATGGCACAACGGTTTCATCGGTTTTGAAAACTACAAACGGAAGCTACACTAACAAGACTATTGATATGCGTAATATGACTGTTTCCGATGTTACAATTGAGCCTGCAACAGATGAGGAGATAAAGAATACTGTTGCCGTTATGGGCGGCGAGGACTGGTTGGACTGGGTTCATCAGCTTGAAAATGAACAGCTTTTTGCGGATAATGCAAAAACGGTAGCTTATTCCTATATCGGGCCTGAAATAACTCACCCAATTTACAAGGACGGTTCAATCGGCAGAGCAAAGGCTCATCTTGCGGCAACGGCAGAGCAGATAAACAGCGAGAAAAAGGGCGTAAATGCATATGTTTCTGTAAATAAGGCGCTTGTAACGCAGTCAAGCTCCGCAATTCCTGTTGTTCCGCTTTATATTTCCATTCTTTTCAAGGTTATGAAGGAAATGGGCAATCACGAGGGCTGTATCGAGCAGATGCAGAGGCTTTTTGCGGACAGGCTTTACTGCGGCAAGGAAGTTCCGACAGATGAAAACGGTATGATAAGAATGGACGACCTTGAAATGCTTCCCGAGGTGCAGGAAAAGGTTTCAAAGCTCTGGGATGGCATTAACACGGAAAATCTCACGGAATATGCCGATATTGACGGCTATAACCATGATTTTTCCGAGCTTTTTGGCTTTGATATATCGGGAGTTGACTATGAAAAGGATACATCTCCTGCTGTGGAAATTGAATCGCTGAAATAATCATAGAACGGCTAACTCATTCCCTGAAAAGTAAAAACGGTGGGCAATCAGAACTGCCCACCGTATTTTTTTATCACATTTTGTATTTCAATAACATTCGGTTCGATTCTTTCAAGACGACCTTCAGCGGAGGGATAATCTCCCGAGCGGATATCCTTCATTATAAGCTCCGCTTCGGCATAAAGTGCCTCCATACCGAGATTTCCAAGCACGCCCTTAAGCTTATGCGAACACATTTCAGCCTTGGCATAATCATTATTTTCAAATGCCGCATAAATTTCCGTGAATCGTTCCGTTTCCGAAAATTCGGCAAGGAATTTTATGTAAAGCTCCGTAAGTCCACCAAAACGCTCAATGGTTCTGTCGGTATTAACTCCAACGGCTTTGAGCTGCTCAAAATATTCAAGATATGCTTTATCATTCTGTTCCATTTATAAAGTCCTCCCAGGATTTTTTTAGCTTAACAATATTATACAACAAAAGTCACAATTTGTCAATCTAATTATTTTTATTTTGAAATTTTTTATTTTAACGGATTTCACGCTCATAAAATGCACATTGTTAATTCCTTATGTTCTTCTTGCAATAAGCAATCAAATGTGTTATAATATAGTTGAATATATTTCAAACGGAGATGATTCAAATGTATAATAAATTGATGAGATGTCTTGAAAGTGT
>CAYOAV010000018.1:0-10589 GCA_964402055.1 uncultured Ruminococcus sp.
AATGAATATTATCTTACCGATACAGTGTTCATATTGCTGAATATGGGCAAGCGTGCGGAGGCTTACCGTGCGGAAAATCCCGATGTTGTGCTTGGTGCGAACGACAGAAAGGGTCTGCTTCTGCTCAATGATACCGCAAGGAAGAATATCATTGACAGGCATCTTGAAAACGGAGTAGAATTCCTCTGTACGGACGGCGTTTCTATCGGCAGGAATGTAAAAATCGGCGTTGGAACAAAGATATTGCAGGGTACTATTATAAAAGGCAATACCGTTATAGGTGAAAACTGCGTTATAGGTCCTAACTGCCTTATTGAAAATACCGAAATCGGCAATAATACAACGCTTAATTATGTTCAGGCATATAATTCGGTTGTTGAGGATAACGTTAAGATAGGTCCGTTTGTTCAGCTAAGACCTAACAGTCATATAAGATCGAACGTTAAGATAGGCGATTTTGTTGAGATAAAAAATTCCGATATTGGCGAGTTTACCTCTGTTTCGCACCTTACCTATGTAGGTGACAGTGATGTTGGCAGGAATGTAAACTTCGGCTGCGGAGTTGCCACAGCTAATTTTGACGGCGAAAAGAAATTCCGTACAAAAATCGGCGATAATGCCTTTATCGGCTGTAATACAAACCTTATCGCACCTGTCAAGGTCGGCGACAGTGCATATACAGCGGCAGGCTCGACCGTCACAAAGGACGTTCCTGACGGTTCGCTTGCAATCGAACGTGCCGAGCTTAGCTTCCATAACGGCTACGGCGAAAATAAACTGCGTTCACGCAGAAAATGATGTAAAATAATAGGGTTTTAAACCTTATAAATAATAAAAAGGAGAAATTCAAATGAATCTTCACGGCAAGGATATCAGAATCTTTACAGCAAATTCCAATAAGCACGTTGCGGAGCAGATCGCACAGCAGCTTGGTCTTCCCCTCGGTGCTTCGGAGGTTGTAACATTTTCTGACGGCGAAATAAGCGTTTCCATTCAGGAAAGTATTAGAGGATCTGACGTTTTCGTTGTTCAGTCTTTAAGCTCCCCTGTAAATGATAATCTTATGGAGCTTCTTATTATGATCGACGCATTCAAGAGAGCTTCCGCAGGTCGTATCACAGCAGTTATTCCTTATATGGGTTATGCTCGTCAGGACAGAAAGGCTAAGGCAAGAGATCCGATTTCCGCAAAGCTTGTTGCCGACCTTATCACAACCGCAGGAGCTGACAGAGTTCTTTCAATGGATCTTCACTGTCCTCAGATTCAGGGCTTCTTCAATATCCCTGTTGACCATCTTCTCGGTGTGCCTATCCTTGCACCTTATTTTGTTGAAAAATTCAAGGATAATAAGGACGATGTTATGGTAGTATCGCCTGACCTCGGTTCTGTTACAAGAGCAAGAAATTTTGCAAACCGTCTTGGTGTTCAGTTCGCTATCGTTGATAAACGCAGACAGAGAGCTAACGTCTGCGAGGTTATGAACATCATCGGTGATGTTAAGGATAAGCGTGTGGTTCTTGTTGACGATATGATCGATACAGCCGGTACGCTTTGCAATGCCGCAAAGGCTATCATTGATATCGGCGGTGCAAAGGAGGTTTACGCTTGTGCAACACATGGCGTGCTTTCAGGCCCTGCAATTGAGAGAATTTCCGCAAGTCCTATCAAGGAGCTTGTTCTTCTCGATACTATCGCACTTCCCGAAGAAAAGAGAATTGATAAGATAACAACTCTCCCCGTTGCTCCCGTTTTCGCACAGGCTATCCAGAGAATTTACGATGACGAGCCTGTTTCACCTCTTTTCAACAACTGATCGGATATTTTCATTCGTTTTAACACATAATACATAGCATTACCCTGCAGGGCATATTTAAGTCCTGCGGGGTTAGTGTGGTTTAAGGATATATAATATGAGTATTTTTGATATTTTTGATAAGCTTGCAAAGGAAAATCCGACTGAACCTGTCGGCACTCCCGAATATATTATCTGCGGACTTGGAAACCCGGGCAGTGAATATGAAAAAACACGTCATAATGCAGGTTTTATGACTGTTGACGCACTTGCAAAAAAGTATAATTTTGAAATAAAAAAGCTTAAATTCAAGTCGCTTACGGCAGTAGCCTCAATAAACGGCGTAAGCTGCCTTGTAATGAAGCCGTCAACCTTTATGAACAACAGCGGTGAAGCTGTCGTTGAGGCAATGAATTTCTACAAAATTCCCATCGAAAAGGTTATAATATGTTATGATGATATAAGCCTTGAACCGTCTAAGCTCCGTATACGCAGAAAAGGTTCGGACGGCGGTCACAATGGCATAAAATCTATCATATATTTATCTGGCAAGGATAATTTCCCAAGAATAAAGCTCGGTGTTGGTGCAAAGCCAAATAAGGATTACGACCTCGCCGCCTGGGTACTGTCACGCTTCAATGATGACGAAATGAAGCTTATGAACGAGGGTACGGACAAGGCTGTACAGTGCCTTGAGCTTATGGTAAAGGGCAAAACAGACGAAGCTATGAATAAATACAATTCATAATCATAAGGCAGGAGAAAATGGTAAATTCAATTTTCACAAGGGCAATAGAAAAGCTTGATCTATATAAGGATCTTAAATTTGCATATGAACAGCGTGAAGCTCCCGTCAGCGTTACAGGTGTTTCGGGAATACACAAGGCTCAGCTTGCAATGGGTCTTTACAACTATTCGCCGATGCTTATAATATGCGAGGACGAAGCTAACGCAAAGCGTATGTCCGATGATATAAACGAAATGTCTGGCGAAATATGCAGCTATGTATTTCCTGCAAAGGATATTTCACTTACAGAAGCGGAATCCGTTTCAAGAGAATATGAGCATACACGTCTTGGCATACTTTCGGGGCTTATGGATAATTCTATACGCTTTGTATGTGCATCGGTAGAGGCTGTTATGCAGAAAACTATGCCACCCGAGGTACTTGACCGCAGAATTATAACCATTGATAAGAATGATACGATAGATACAGACCTGCTCACAGAAAAGCTCGTTGCCGCAGGCTATACAAGATGTGACACAGTTGATGGTGTATCGCAATTTTCAATAAGAGGTTCAATAATTGATATTTTCCCCGTGCAGGAGCCTGCTCCGATAAGAATTGAGCTTTGGGGAGATGAAATAGATACCATTTCATATTTCGATACGGAAACTCAACGAAGAACAGAGCCTGTTGAAAAGTTGAAGATCCCCCCTGCCTGCGAGGTTATGTACGATAATGCAGAGGATTTTGCAGAAAAGCTTGCTGATAATGTAAAAAAAGCAAGAGGAAAGCACGCTGACGCTGTAAAAGCTTGCCTTAACCGTGATATTGATAAGCTTAAAACAGGTCTTTCTCTTGGAAATACCGATAAATATATCTCACTTATTTATGAAATTCCAGGTGAGCTTTTCGATTATTTTGACCCTGAAACAAGCATAGTCATTTTCAGCGAATATAAAAACTGTATTGAAAAGCTTAAGCCTGTCCTTGCACAGCATTCCGAGGATATAAAGCTTCTTCTTGAACAGGGTGAGCTTTTCAGAGGACTTGACGGCTTTATGCTCGAACAGGGTGAGCTTGCCCTGCGTACAGAGCGTTTTTTCAGCATTTATATGAACACCTTTATGCGTTCGGGCGAGGATATACGTTTCAAACGCACGCTTTCAGTAACAGCGAATATTTTCGCACCATGGGGCGGTGAGATACGTCAGCTTATCGAGGATCTCAACAGCTTTATTTCATCGGGATATTCTGTTATCGTTAAAGCAGGCTCGGATAAAACACTTCCGATAATTGCCCAAGATCTCCGTGACGAAGGTATTCCCTGCGATATTCTCAATGACAGCTTCGTCCCTACGGCAGGTCACGTTCTGCTTATGACAGGAAGCACAAGCTCTGGTTATGATTATCCGTCAATAAAAACCGCACTTATCACACAATCCCGTGCTATTAATTCCTCAAAACGCAAAAAGAAATTCAAAAAGGGTGCGGATATAAATTCTCTTGCGGATATTGCCCCCGGCGACCTCGTTGTTCATCAGGAATACGGCATAGGAAGATTCAAGGGAATTGAAAAAATCGAGCTTGAAGGCATAACCAAGGATTATATCACAATTGAATATGCCGACCAAAAGCAGCTGCACGTTCTTGTCAGTCAGCTTGATATGATCTCACGCTACATCGGTCCGAGAGATGATTCGGGAGTTCGTCTTAGCAAGCTTTTTTCGGGAGAATGGCAGAAAACAAGAAGCCGTGTACAAAAGGCTGTAAAGGATATGGCGGAGGAGCTTACAAAGCTTTATGCAATACGCTCGCAGTCAAAGGGCTTCGCCTTTTCAGAGGAATGTGACTGGCAACGTGATTTTGAAGAGCGTTTCCCCTATTCCGAAACGGACGACCAGCTCCGCTGTATTCAGGAAATAAAGGACGATATGGAAAAGCCGATACCAATGGACAGACTTCTCTGCGGTGATGTCGGCTTCGGTAAGACGGAAGTCGCATTCCGTGCGGCATTCAAATGTATGCTCGATAGTAAGCAATGCGTTCTGCTCGCTCCGACTACCGTTCTTGCATGGCAGCATTATCAGACGGCAATAAAACGTTTTGAGCATTTCCCGATGAAAATCCAGCTTCTTTCACGCTTCCGTTCAAAAAAGGAGCAGGAGGAAATTATAAAGGAGCTTCGCCGCGGCGATATTGATATGATAATCGGAACTCACCGACTTGTACAAAAGGACGTTAAATTCCGTGACCTCGGTCTTGTTATCATCGATGAGGAACAGCGTTTCGGTGTTGCACATAAGGAACGCTTCAAGGAGGCTTTTGCAGGAGTTGATGTCCTTACGCTTTCCGCAACTCCAATTCCGAGAACGCTTAATATGGCAATGAGCGGAATCCGTGATATGAGCGTTATTGAAGAACCGCCTATCGACCGCCACCCTGTCCAAACGTATGTTATAGAGCATAACGACGGAGTTCTTGTTCAGGCGATAACAAAGGAGCTTCGCCGTGGAGGTCAGGTATATTATATCCATAACAGGATAGAAACCATTGAATCCTGTGCAGATAAGCTTTCACGTCAGTTGCCCGATGCAAGAATAGGCATTGCCCATGGCGGTCTTAATGAGGAACAGCTTTCAGATATATGGCAGCAGCTTCTTGAGCATGAAATTGATATACTTGTATGCACAACGCTTATAGAAACAGGTGTTGATGTTCCGAATGTCAATACGCTTATAATCGAGGACGCTGACAGGCTCGGACTTTCACAGCTTTATCAGCTAAGAGGACGTGTCGGACGTTCAAACCGCCGTGCCTTTGCATATTTCACTTTCAGAAAAGGAAAGGTCCTTACAGAAATTGCTTCAAAGCGTCTTGACGCTATCCGTGAATTTACGCAGTTCGGAAGCGGATTCAGAATTGCAATGCGTGACCTTGAAATAAGAGGAGCAGGTTCTATTCTCGGCGGAAAACAGCATGGGCATATGGAGGCTGTCGGTTACGATATGTATATCCAGCTTCTCAATGAAGCAATTGCCGAGCAAAAGGGTGAAATGCCGCCGCAGAAGCCTGGCGAATGTATTGTTGATGTCCGTCTTGATGCTCATATCCCCGAAACCTATATCGAAAGCCTTTCCGCAAGGCTTGATATTTACCGTAAAATCGCACGTCTACAAACAAATGAGGATAGCCTTGAGCTTATTGATGAGCTTATCGACCGTTTCGGCGAGCCTCCACGCTCCGTTCAGGGACTTATAACTGTTTCTCTCCTGAGAAGCAAGGCAAGTGCCGTTCATATCACGGAAATACGATGCCGTCAGGATATTCTCTATTTTTATATCAGCTCGGCAACTCTTGAACAGATTCAGGCTGTTGTTGCGGAATACAAGAACCGTGTTACCGTGAACGGCTCTGATAAGCCTTTTATTGCGGTAAAGCTTGCGAAAAATGATAAGCAGCTTGACGTTATGGAAACGGTTGTCGATCTGCTTTTCAAAAATGCATAAAAAAAGGATTTTTATGGGAAAAATTGAAAACAGCTTCGGAACAGAGCGTATAAGCAGAATATTATTGAAATTAGCTCCTCCTGTTATGCTTGCACAGCTTATACAAGCACTTTATAACATCGTTGACAGCGTTTTTGTCGGCAGATTTTCCGATACGGGTCTGACGGCACTTTCGGTAATTTATCCTATTCAATTGCTTATGATAGCTCTTGCAGTGGGAACAGGAGTGGGAATAAACACAATTATGGCTTCAAAGCTCGGTATCGGTGCGGAAAATGAAGCCGATGAATACGCAGGAGCAGGAACACCTATCGCTGTTGCATTATGGCTGATATTTGCGGCGGTCTGCTTTGCGATAATGCCGATTTATGCCGCATCGCAGACTTCATCTTCTGAGGTAATAGCCGATGTTGTTTTATACGGAAGAATTGTTTGTGTTTTCAGCCTTGGTCTTTTCCTTGAAAGCGTCTGGACGAAAATACTGCAGGCAAGAGGAGATATGAAAACGCCGATGATAGCACAGATAGTCGGAGCGGTGGTCAATATAATACTCGATCCGCTTTTCATCTTCGGAATGTTCGGACTTCCAAGGCTCGGTATCGCAGGAGCGGCAATTGCGACTGTTGCAGGTCAGTTTGCGGCGGCATTTATAGTTATGAAAAAGGGCTTGCACAAAATGCCGCCAAGAAAGAAGCTTTTACCGTATGCGGCGAAAATCTTCAAATACGGTCTGCCAAATATTCTTATGCAATCGGCATATACATTTTATATTTTCGGACTGAATGTTATACTTGCAGGCTTTTCCGATGCGGCGGTGACCGTGCTTGGACTTTATTACAAGTGGCAAAGCTTTTTCTTTATCCCCCTCGGTGCAATGCAGACCTGTATTGTTCCTGTAATAAGCTATAATTACTCCGCACGGAATATTGAACGCTGTAAAAAAACGTTAAGGGAATCAATACTTTTCGGCATATCGCTTATGGTTATCGGAATGGCTTGCTTTTTCTTCATTCCGAAGCAGATGTTAGGTTTCTTTTCAAAGGACGAGCAGGTAATTTCTATCGGCATAAACGCTTTTCATATAATCGGGACAAGCTTTATACCGCTTGTCACCTCGCTTACATATCCTGTACTTTTTCAGGCGGTCGGTGCAAGTATAAGAAGCTCCCTGCTGACGGTAATAAGGACAGTTTTTCTGTTCGTTCCTCTCGGATATATATTTTCACGCTTCGGATTGGACTATTTCTGGCTGACATATCCTGTAACAGAGGTCATAACAACATCTGTCGGCTTTATAATGACAAGGTCATTTTTTAAAACGGAAGAGAAAAAGGCAGAAAGGTGATATTATGGAAATTTTTTACCGTTTTGTTATTATCGCATTCATTTTTGCATCAGGCTGCCTTATCGGCTGGGGAATAGAGGTCTTTTACCGCCGATTTGCTCCTGCAAACAAGGAAAGAGTATGGATAAACCCCGGATTTCTTACAGGACCCTATCTTCCGCTGTATGGCTTCGGATTAACTGTACTTTATCTGTTGGCAAGTGCTGAAAAATTCATCGGAATTGAAAATGATATACTGCGTAAGGCAGTGCTTATAATAATTATGTCAATTGCAATGACGGTTATTGAGCTTGTTGCAGGTGAAATATTCATAGTGCATATGAGAATAAAGCTTTGGGATTATTCTGACAGAAAATGGAATTACAAAGGGATAATCTGTCCGTTATTTTCATTATTCTGGGCATTGCTTGGGGCGGCATACTATTTCCTTGTACACCCACATATACTTTCCGCACTGGACTGGTTTTCGCATAATCTGCTGTTTTCGTTCTGTATCGGATTTTTCTATGGCATATTTATTATTGATATATGCTATTCGTTCAATGTTGTATCGAAGATAAAGGAATTTTCAAAGGAAAGGGATATTGTTATCAAGCTTGAGGAGCTTAAAATGCACATTCGCCGTTCCTCTGTTGAACGCAGGGAAAAATACAGCTTTATGCTTGCATTAAGGTCGCAGACACCACTTCCCGAGCATCTGAAAACATATTTTGAAAGGCTTTCCGAAAGAGAACATTTTCAAAAGCTTTCCGAGGTTGGAGAAAAGGTCAGAGATAGAATAAAGGATAAACATAGATAATCCAGTGATTTTTTTAACCAAATATACCTTTTTGTCTACCGACAGATTTTTGATATTATGATATAATTTATGACAACATCAATTCAGAAAAATGGAGGAAAAATTATGATCTCTGCTGTTTCCTTAAAAAATGTAAAGCTCACAAACGGTATTTTCCGTGAAAGATGCAATGTGAACCGTGATTATCTTATGGAGCTTGATACAACGGCTCTTTTGCAGAATTATTATCTTGAAGCAGGCGTTATTATGCCTGGTCTTCAGGTCGTTGCAGAGCCGTCCGAAACCTATCTTCACTGGGGTTGGGAGGCTCCTACCTGTCAGCTTCGTGGTCATTTTCTCGGTCATTGGCTCTCCGCCGCCGCAAAGCTTTATGCTTCTGAAAGGGATATGGGGCTTAAAACAAAGCTTGATAAAATAATAAGCGAGCTTGCACGCTGTCAGCAGCTCAACGGCGGTGAATGGGCTGGCTCTGTTCCTGAAAAATACTTTGAAAGAATTGCACAGAATATGTATGTATGGTCGCCGCAGTATACCGTTCATAAAACTCTTATGGGACTTGTTGACGCATATAAATACGGCGAAAACAAACAGGCGGCAGATGTTCTGCGTGGTATGGCAAAATGGTTCATACGCTGGACGGACGAAATGCTTGTACGCAATCCCTCCGCAATATTCGGCGGCGAACAGGCGGCTATGGCTGAAGCCTGGGCGGACGCATACGGTATCCTCGGCGACAAGGAATTTTTAACTCTTGCCGAAAGATATGTAAACGAAGATTTCTTCAAACGTCTTATCAGCGGTCAGGACGTTCTTACAGACGACCATGCAAACGCAAGCATTCCCATTTCACATTGTGCCGCAAAGCTTTATGATGTCACAGGCGATGAAAAATGGAAGAATTATGTTGAGCGTTTCTGGGAATGTGCCGTTGAAAAAAGAGGAATGTATGCCACAAGCGGACAGAACGCAGGCGAATTTTGGATAGCTCCGAACGCACAGGCTGAATATATCGGAGAAAACGATCAGGAATTCTGCACGGTGTATAATATGGTGAAAACCGCAGATTATCTTTTCCGCTTCACAGGTGAAGCTAAATATGCCGATTATATCGAAAGAGCGTTATATAACGGATTCCTTGCACAGCAAAATCAACATACGGGAATGCCGACATATTTCCTCCCGTTATCATCGGGAAGCAAGAAAAAATGGGGTACAAAGCGTAACGATTTTTGGTGCTGTCACGGTACTATGGTTCAGGCACAGACTGTTTATTCGGGACTTATTTATTACACAGCCGAGGATAAGCTTATAGTGAGCCAGTATATCCCCTCCGAAGCGGAGCTTACTGTCAGCGGACATAATGTAAAAATAAATCAGACAACAAATATGAAGTCATATAACAGTCAGGTTCTTTTTGATGAACATGGAAGTGGAGAAAAATCACGCTGGTCGCTTAAATTTGAAATAAATTCTGACGGTTCGGAATTTACTATAAAGCTTCGTCTGCCTAAATGGTGCGTGGGCGAGCCTGTTGTTCAGCTTAACGGTGAAAATGCTGATCATATTATTGAAAACGGTTATATTTGCATCAGAAGAAAATGGGAAAATGATACCGTTAATCTGCTTTTCAAAAATGAAGTAAGAATGGAAAAGCTCCCCGATTCCGAGCTTTTTGCAATGGTTGACGGACCGATAGTTCTTGCAGGATTGACTGACGCTGACTGTGGCATAAAGGGAGAAAAACCAAGTGAGTTCCTCTCTCCGAGATGTGAGCATACATATGGCACATATGTGTGGAAGCAGAATTGCTATGTTACAAAAAATCAGCCGAAAAATTTCGCATTAAGACCGCTTTATGACATTACAGACGAACGCTACACGGTTTATTTTACAAATTTGCGATAATTACTGAAACCTGCTCCTGTATTCACTCGGAGTTAGACCCTTGTATTTTTTAAAAAGACGCATAAAATATTTTTCGTCCGAAAATCCGCAGGAATAAGCGACTTCTTTAACGCTTGCAGAGCTGTCGGAAAGTATATGTTCGGCATTTTCTATCCGTGAGCGGTTTATCTGCTCTTTTAAGGTCACACCTGTTTCACGGCTGAACAATGCCGAAAGATACTTCAAGCTGTAATGAACTCCGACTGCAACATCATACGGCGAAATATCCTCACAGCAATGCGATTTTATCCATTCAGAGGCGGTATAAACAGCAGGCGAAAGCTTTTTTCCCTCTCCCCTGTCGCATTGTGATATCTCCATAAGCAGAACGCAAAGCATTGACGAGAGCATATTATCAGAATATAAGCTTTTCTGACGTGAAATATCAAGAAGCTGCGAAAAAAGCAGATGAACTCTCTCCGTATTGCTCACTGCCGAAAAAATCGGCAGGCAACAGCCATTTGGTGATAATTCAG
>CAYOAV010000018.1:10689-32476 GCA_964402055.1 uncultured Ruminococcus sp.
AAAAAAACAGGCTGAAAAATATTGTCGCATAAAAAATATTTCATAATAATTATCCTTAAAGAGGTTACAATGAAGATAGAATATATACATGAACCGACCGATCTCCAGTGCGGTCAGGCGGTGCTTGCGATGCTTTTAGGGAAAACTCCCGAATATATATGCGAATATCTTGGCAACGAGCGTGAAACCGACCTGCGTGAGATGAAGCGTACTATAAGGGAGCATGGTTTAAAGATATCAGATGAGCGTAACCAGGTGCAATCTGCGTCAGAGCTGCCGAACGTGGCAATTTTAAGCCTTGAAACACCGAGATGCTGGCATTGGTCATTATATGCAGACGGAATTTTTTACGACCCCGAGCATGGTGTAATGACAGATTTTCCGCAATCTGACAGAAAATTTTACTGGGAAATTTTTTAAATAAATCCCATAGATCTTACATAGGTCTATGGGATTTATTTTTTAATCAATCTTCTCAAGCTTATCAAGGTCATACGGTGTTTCCTGATATACGCAATAGTTGAGCCAGTTGCTGAACATCAGATTTGCATGACATCTCCATGTGAAATTCGGCGGCTGTGATGGGTCATTATATGGGAAATAATGTGCAGGAGCTTCAATCCTCAGCCCCTTATCAAGGTCACGGAAATACTCATTTTTAAGGGTAAAGCGGTCATATTCGCTATGCCCTGTGACAAAAAACATCCTCTCTGTTTTATCTGCGATTATATGTACTCCCGATTCTGCCGAAGAGGTAAGTATCTGGAGCTTATCGACCTTTTCGATATCCTCCCTGCGAACCTCGGTATGACGTGAATGAGGAACATAGAATGTTTCATCGAAGCCTCTTACAAGAGGGTGCTTGGGCATTTCCGTTTTATGCGGAAAAATTCCGAACATTTTATGCGGCAGCTCATATTTCGGAATACCGAAATGATGATAAAGACCTGCCTGTGCCGCCCAGCAGATATGAAAGGTTGAAAATACGTTAGTTTTCGACCATTCCATTATTTCACAAAGCTCGTTCCAGTAATCGACATCTTCAAAATCAAGCTGTTCAACTGGTGCACCTGTTATAATAAGTCCGTCAAAACGCTGATCCTTTACATCATCGAAGGTTTTATAGAATTTTATAAGATGCTCCTGCGAGGTATTTTTGGATTTATGGGTAGCCGTTTGCAAAAGCTCAATATCGACCTGGATAGGTGTATTTGAGAGCAGACGGAGTATCTGCGTTTCCGTTTCAATTTTTTTTGGCATAAGGTTAAGGATAGCTATTTTTAGTGGTCTAATATCCTGCTTATCAGCCTTTCCGCTTGTCATAACGAAAATATTTTCATTGTTAAGCACGGAAAATGCAGGCAGATTATCGGGTATTTTTATGGGCATTTGCGTAAGTTCCTTTCTTTTTTTGTCAATTCTCCGATGTAGTCAGAGCGGTATCAGCCTGAACCCTGTCGCTCGGAACGGCAGGTATATCCGACAGGTCGATATACGGAGCAGTTGATTCCGCCGAGCAGGTAACAGTTTGCTCCTCTTCCTCCATTGGCGGCGAGGTGACAGCCGTCTGTTGTTCAATATCAGGGTCGATTGTAACCGCTGTTACACGCTCCATAGTTGCCGCAGGTTCAGTCTGTTCACGGGAAACAGCCGTATCACGCTCCATACCGCCGATAGTTTTCAAAGCCTCCTCACGGACGGAGGATTCCATCTCATGGAGCGAGGAAATATATTCGCTGTAGGTTTCGGGGCGGCTTGTTTCTATCGAGGTAACAGTTGTAAGCACGACCTCCTTACTTGCCGCAGTCTGTCTTGGAGCATTTGAGGGATAAAACTCACTGCAGGCAGTAAGCGTTAAAATTATCGGAAAAAGTAAGAATAATTTTTTCATAATACATCATTATACCACAGCTTTTGCATTATTTCAAGACATTTTTGTTACGCTTTGGTATCAATTATTCCGTTTCTTCCCCATTTCATAAAGCTGACATATCCAAGCTTTGCATACCATTTTGCTACCGCTGTATAGTGAATATAGCTAATATCACATTTTTCATTTTTCAATATTTCCGTTACATTATTTATCATAGCAAGACCTATCCCTCTGCGGCGGTATTCGGGAACTGTACCCACACAACCAGGAATACCGATTTTCAGTCCGTCTACCGTCATTGAGCCTACGAAACAGAAGCTTGCGATATTTTCATTTTCAAAGCCGCAATAGGTTCTTGTATTTTCATCAAAAAATTCCGTCCATTCGGGAACGACCTTTTCAACTGCATTTTTCAGCTCATTAAAATCGCCGTCAAAGAAGCCGAATGTAACATTTTCAGGCAGAATTATATCTGCTTTCTCAAATTTATCAAGCGGAAGTATCATTTCCTCAAAAATTCTTTTTTCAGAAAGTTTTTTTATCCCCTCATCTTCAAAAAAATCGGGATGCATTTTATTGAAAAGTTCTGTATACATATTTTCCTCCAAAAAAGCCGCCCCCGAAATACACGGAAACGGCTACAAAGTTATTCTGCTTTTGCTTTTTTTCTGAAAATTTTTCTCGCAAGCGAATTTGTTTTCGCCGCAAGATTTGCGACAACCTCCATAGTTCCACAAAGCTTATCTGTGAAAACGATCACCAAGGTTTCACGATATTTCGGCAGTGCAGATAGATTGAGCGGAAACATATGCTTTTCGATTATATCGCTTTCAAGTGCGGAAACATAAAAATATTTCTTCACATTCACAAGCGATGTATGAGCATGGGTAAAGCCGTGAAGCCTTTCGCCCTTTGCAGGCTTATATGTATGCCAATCATAAAGAAAAAGATCGTGAAGAAGCCCTGCCCTTGCACCTGCCCTGTGATTAAGGTTGAAAAGCTTGCATATCTTGTAATTATAATATGAAACATTCAGGCAATGCTGAAAACAGGTCGTTTTCCCATGATGAACAAAGCCCTCCATACGGCGGACAACTTCACTTTCAAGAAGGTCGGACACAAGTGTATAATACTCGCTGTTTTTATCCTCAAGATCTGCCTTACAGCAAATTGCTTTTAACATTTTATTCCTGCCTTTCAAGGTCACGGACGGATTTTACAAGAAAATAATCTATTTTTAATTATATATTAATAAGCGTTGATATACAATATGCTTTTTTAACATATTTTTTAAACTTTTTATTAATTATGATGTTTAAAATGACAAATTACCCTTTTTATAGTGGTTAATATTCCAAAAAATGTAAAATAGTTTTAATTGGGAAAATTTTCTTTATTTTTGTCGGAAAATGCGTAGGTTGGTTAAAATGCACTAATCGGGAGCTTAAAATTATCTGAAAATTTCGTGAGAAAGTTTTTTTAAAGGTTGCAAATGCCGTTGAAATGGTGTATAATATCATTAAAGTGGTGAATTATCCCATAAAGTGGGTGTGAGTGGGGATTTTCCACCAAGCTTTCCACACGGTGTTGAAAACTACGGTGTAAAAAGGTGTGGAAAATGTGCAAAACTAAGACGGATATACCTTAAAATGCGGTTTTCCGACATAAATTTTTCCCCTGCGGATGTGGAAAGGCGGTGAAGAGCGTGAGTGGAAGCTCCCTTATGGGTACTTATGAACATACAATTGACGTTAAGGGAAGAATGGCTTTCCCGACAAAGCTTCGTGAAAGAATCGGCGTAAGCTTTATCATCACGATCGGTCTTGACCGTTGCCTTTATGTATTTTCCGAGGAGGAATGGGAAAGCTTTACAGAGAAGCTCCGCACCCTTACGGGCGAAAAAGCACGCTCCGCCAAGCTCTTCATCGTAAGAGCCTGCCCTGTTGAGCCTGATAAGCAAGGAAGAATACTTATCCCCCAGCAGCTCCGTGAATATGCTGGACTTGAACATGACGTTACCGTCCTTGGCGTGATAAACCGTGCCGAAATATGGGACAGCAAGCGTTTTGCTGAAATGAGCGAGGCTGTATCAGAGGAAATGCTTTCGGACGCTCTTGCGGATATCGCTTTTTAAGGGGAGTTTAAAATTATGGATTTTTCACATATTTCCGTTATGCTTGATGAGTGCATAAACGGACTTGATATAAAGCCCGATGGTATTTATATAGACGGAACCTGCGGTGGTGCAGGACATTCCTGCGAGATAGCGAAGCGTCTGACTACTGGCAGGCTTATCGGTATCGACCGTGACCCTGATGCAATAGCGGTGGCTGCGGAACGTCTTGCAGGATATAATGCAATGGTCAAAAAGGGCAATTTTTCCGATATGAAATCAATTGCCGCAGAGGAAGGCATTACCGAGGTTGACGGAATACTGCTTGACCTTGGTGTTTCCTCTCACCAGCTCGATACACTTGAAAGAGGATTTTCCTACCACGGCGACGCTCCGCTTGATATGAGAATGTCCCAAAGCGGCACATCTGCGGCGGATATCGTGAACGAAAGCTCTTACGAGGAGCTGAGGAGAATATTCTGGGAATACGGCGAGGAAAAATTTTCAGGAAAAATCGCCGATACTATTATAAAAAAACGTGAGCTTAAGCCGATTGAAACAACATCGGAGCTTGCGGATATAATATGCTCATCAATACCTGCGAAATTCAGACGTGAGAAAAACCCTTGCAAAAAAAGCTTTCAGGCATTGAGAATTGCCGTAAACTGCGAGCTGGACGAGCTTGACAAGGCTCTTGACGATGGCTTTGAAATGCTTAAAAGCGGTGGAAGATTTGCAATAATCACCTTCCATTCGCTGGAGGACAGAATAGTAAAACAGCGTTTTGCAAGCTTCTGTACAGGATGCACCTGTCCGCCCGATTTTCCGCAGTGCATATGCGGAAATAAGCCGAGAGGAAGGCTTATCAACCGCAAGCCGATAGAAGCAACGCAGGAAGAGCTTGAAAGGAACAAAAGAAGCCATAGTGCAAAGCTAAGAATAATAGAAAAGCTTTGATAAAAAAGAGAAGGAAGTAAAATGAACAGAGGAAATGCAGCATACGATCTATCCAAATATGAAAATGCCGCTCCAAAGCTGACTGACAGTCAGAAAGCGAAAATCGTAGTACGCAGAGCGAAGCCGCAGCAGTCTGCCTCCGCTCCGAAGATACTTTTCACGGCGGCGGCGGCTGTGCTTGTGCTTAGCCTTGTGGTATATCCAAAGGTTCAGCAGGCAACGGTAATGTCCGATATAAACAAGCTTAACGAACAAGTAACTATCCTTGAAAGCGAAAACGTCCGTATGCAGACGGCTATTGAGAGCAAATCTGCTCTTAACGCTGTCGAGGATTATGCGATAAATATTCTCGGTATGCAAAAGCTTGATAAATCGCAGATAGAATACCTTAACATCGAAAACGGAAACGTGATAGAAATCCCCGATGATGAGCAGAATATTTTTGTAAGAATAAAGCTCTCTTTTGAGGAATTTCTGGAATATATACGAGGATAAATTAATAAAATTTTTAGGAAACAGCTTATTTTATTTGATATTGAAAATATGGGGGTAGTGACGCTATGCCCGTATTTTCAGTTATGAAGAACCGAAAGGAAGATAAGGAATGTCGCTTAAACCCACGAACCCAATGAAAAGAAGCCTTACACTTGTGATATTTCCTTTGATGATAGCCTTTGCTGCTCTCATCGTTGTTAATCTTTTCAATATTTCGGTCAAGGATAACGCTAAATATCAGGCGATGGCCAATAATAACCAGTTTCAGAGTACAGTTGTTGACGCAAACAGAGGCTCGATATACGATGCAAACGGAAAGATACTTGCCCAGTCGGCTACCGTCTATTCAATATGCCTTAACCCGAACAGACTGCTTGATTTTGACGATGAAAAGCTTATTGCAGAAATAGGCAAGACTGAACGTCAGAGCAAGCTTGAAAGCTGCATACAGATACTTTGCGAAGAGCTTGATAATATGAACGAAGCCGAGCTTAAGGAAAAGCTCGCAGATACAGGCTCAAAATGGAAAATGGTTGCCAAATCTATCGAAAAGCCTGTTGCGGATAAAATACTTCTGCGTTCATCTGACTGCAACCTAAGCGACCTTATTTTTACCGAGGCTGATACCAAAAGATACTATCCGCAGGGTACGCTTGCGGCTTCCGTTATCGGCTTTACAAATTATGAGGGTGATGGAGTTTACGGAGTTGAAAGCTATTATAATGACTATTTAAAAGGCGTTGACGGTAAAATAATTTCAGCTGTTGACGCTTTCGGCGATGAAATGCCTTATAAAAATGATAAGATTTATGATTCGCAGGACGGAAATTCCCTCTATCTGACAATAGATATGACATTGCAGTATTACGTTGAAAAATATCTCGAACAGGCTGTTGTTGAAAATAACGTTCAGGAACGTGCCTGTGCGATAATTATGGACGTAAATACAGGTGCGATAAAGGCAATGGCAAGCGTTGAGGGATTCGACCTTAACGACAGAAATTCTATCTATTCAAAAAAGGATATAAGCTACCTCGCTGGTCTTGAGGGAACTGAGGAATATGATGAGGAATATGCCTCGCTTCGTGAAAAGCAGTGGAAAAACAAGGCTGTTACCGAGCTTTATAACCCAGGTTCTGTTTTCAAGGTAGTTACAGGCTCTGCAGCTCTTGAAGAGGGCGTAATAACCCTTAACAGCACATTCAGCTGCAATCAGGTCATCAACGTTGCAGGTCAGGATATCCACTGCTGGTCAAGATATTCACATGGTACGCAGGATTTTACCACGGCTATGACTAATTCCTGTAACCCTGCATTCATTCAGATAGGTCAGGCTCTCGGCAAGGAGAAATTCTGCTCATATTTTGAAGCATTCGGTCTTACAGAGCCTACGGGAATAGATCTCCCTGGCGAGGCTGACAGTATCTATGTCAAGGAATCCAATATGGGTCCTGTTGAGCTTGCTTCCTGCTCATTCGGTCAGACTAATAAAATAACCCCCATTCAGATGATAACCGCTTATGCGGCGGTCGTAAACGGCGGATATCTTGTAACTCCGTATGTTGTCAGCAAGATTGTCGATACAAACGGAAACGTTATAAAAACTACCGAAAAATCAGTAAAACGTCAGGTAATTTCAGAGGAAACCTCCGCACAGATGCGTCAGGTGCTTGAAGATGTTGTTAATACAAAGGGCGGCTCAAACGCTTACATAAAGGGCTATTCAATAGGCGGAAAATCAGGAACATCTGAAAAAATCGACAAGATGAACCAGACGGGTGAATCAGATCTTTACGTTTCCTCCTACTGCGGCTTCGCTCCTGCGAACGACCCTGATATCATTATGCTTGTAATGGTTGACGAGCCGACCGCAAAGGATCAGAATGGCTCGCTTATGTATTACGGAAGCGTTGTTGCCTGCCCAGTCGTTTCAAATACCTTTAAGGAAGCTTTGCCGTATCTCGGATATTATCCAGAATATACAGATGATGAGCTTGAAGAGCTTGGAGTTACCATTCCTAATGTTGAGGGTCAGACACCCGAGGCAGCTGGTTCAACGCTTGAAGCTCTCGACCTCCAGTATACCATTATCGGCGACGGAGAATATGTTACCTCGCAGATACCTGCAAAGGGCAGCTCTCTGCGTAGGAACGGCAAGGTCATACTTTATACTGACGATGAACCCGAAACGGAATATACGACCGTTCCGAATATAATCGGAATGTCGCTTTCGGACGTTAATTACACGCTTACGCAGAACGACCTCAACTTCAAGGCGGGCGATGGTGCATCAAGCCATGCAGGCGCAGTAGCTCATAGTCAGAATTATGCCGAGGGTGACGTTGTTCCTAAGGGTACTATTATAGAAGTATATTTCATTATAAAGGACGAGGGATAATTCCCACGGCGAAAGGCGGGATAATATATGTTGCTCAAAGAACTTATCAACGATACTGTTGATACAATGAAATCACAGGCAAGCTTCACGATAACATCGGAAAGAGTGCTTGGCATAACCGATAATACCAAAGAGGTACAGGACGGCTTTATATTCGTCTGCGTCAAAGGTAAAAAATTTGACGGACATTTTGCCGCCGAGGAAATGCTTGAAAAGGGAGCGGTATGTGTTATCACCGACCATGATCTTGGTTTAAGAAAACAGATAATAGTTGAAAATACCCGCAAATTCTATGGTCTGCTTTGTGCGGCATGGTTCTCTCATCCCGAACGTCATCTGCGTTTTATCGGAGTTACAGGAACTAACGGAAAAACCACTATGGCTACCCTTATCAAGGATATTCTCTCGCAGAACAGGTCAAAGGTCGGTTTTATCGGAACAACAGGAGTGCTAATCTGCGGAAAGCCGTTTGAATCAGATTCTTCTACCCCGACAACTCCAAGAGTTTTTGAGCTTTTCAGCATTTTTAATGAAATGATGAACCGTGGCTGTGATACAGTTGTTATGGAGGTATCATCCTTTGCACTTGAACAGAACAGAATAGGTCCTGTGATTTTCGATATCGGAGTTTTTACCAACCTTACAAGAGATCACCTCGATTATCACGAAAATATGGAAAATTATTACAATGCCAAGAAAAAGCTTTTCACCGAGCATTGTAAAACTGCATTGATCAACATTGACGATGAATACGGAAAGCGTCTTTACAATGAGCTTAAAGGAAGCAAAGTCGAACGCATTTCATATGCCGTTTATGCAGGTGCAAATATCACCTGTGAAAAGATAAGAACTGTCGAAAATGCAACAAAATTCTGGATAACCGTTCAAAATAAGAGCTTCCCTGTAACGCTTAATATGATAGGTCATTATAACGTTTCAAATGCCCTTGCCGCAATCACTGCCTGCGTAAAATCAGGAGTTGGGATAAATAATGCGATAAGCTCGCTTGCAAATTGCAAGGGCGTAAGCGGAAGATGTGAAATTCTTTCGGATAAGCAGGGATTTTTGGTTATAAGAGATTACGCACATAGCCCTGATGCTCTAGAAAATATGCTACCCGAAATAAAATCACATACCAAGGGCAGGCTTATATGCCTTTTCGGCTGCGGCGGCGACCGTGATAAAACCAAGCGTCCTCTTATGGCGGCGGCTGCTGAAAAATATGCCGATATGCTCATTATAACCTCCGATAATCCGAGAAATGAAGCTCCCGACCTTATAATTGACGAAATAGTCGGCGGACTTTCGGGAAAAAAGCCTTATATAAGAATTACGGACAGACTTGCCGCAATAAAACGTGCAATTTCCATTGCCGAAAAGGGCGATGTTATCGTCCTTGCAGGAAAGGGTCACGAGGATTATCAGATACTTGCAAATGATCTGCATATCCATTTTGACGAAAAAGAAATCGTTAAGAAAATTATGCAGAATTATAAAAAGCCTAAATTCGATCCAAGTATACACGAAACAATAACCGTGAGCGAAATAATCGAATGTACAGGAGGCAAGCCGCAGAGTATTCATAATCTTAATACAAAGCTTAAGGCTGACGCTTTCTTCTCCGATACAAGAGAGGCTGTCAAGGGCGGTGCATTCGTTGCACTTAAGGGAGAAAACTTTGATGGGCATGATTTTGTTGCAAAGGCTGTCAAGGATGGTGCAATACTCGCAATAACCGAACGTGCCGATCTTAATACACCGTGTATCGTTGTAAAAAATACAAGAAAAGCATTGCTTGATATAGCAAGATATTTCCGTTCACGCTTCAAGCCGATAGTTGTCGGTCTGACGGGCAGCGTTGGAAAAACCACTACCAAGGATATGGTCGCACTTGCACTTTCAGGCGAGCATAGTGTTTTCAAAACTCCCGCCAACAGGAATAATGAGATAGGTGTGCCATTTTCACTCCTGAAATTGAATAAAAGCTGTACTGCGGCTGTTATAGAAATGGGAATGTCCGATTTCGGCGAGATTGAAAGGCTATCAAAATGTGCATTGCCAAATGTCTGCCTTATAACAAATATCGGCTATGCTCATATCGAAAAGCTAGGAACGCAGGAAGGTATCCTTAATGCCAAGCTTGAAATTTTAAAGGGTGCGGATAAGGACGCTCCGCTCATTCTCAACGGAGATGATCCATTGCTGAATAGAACTGCCGATGAATACCGTTCCTACCGTAAAACCGTTACCTTTGGCATTGAAAATAAAAAATGCGATTATATCGCCGAGGATATCAAGGAATATGGCGACAGAATAACCTTTAATGTCTGCCACGATGAAAAGATAATTACCGATGTTACAATTTATACACCAGGGTACCATAACGTTTATAACGCACTTGCGGCGATAACCGTTGCGGCAACAGTCGGCTGCGACCCTGTCGGTGCGGCAGAGCTTTTAAGCGGCTATCAGCCCGATGCTCTCCGTCAGAATATTCAGAAAAAGGGACAGCAAACCGTTATTATCGACTGCTATAACGCTTCGCCGACCTCCGTTAAGGCCTCGATAGATATGCTTTGCAGTCTTAAGCCTGAAAATGGCGGCAGACGTGTTGCAGTTCTCGGCGATATGCTTGAGCTTGGTGAAAAATCAGCGGAATATCACGCTGATATCGGCGAATATGTTGTGAAAAAGGGTGTTGACCTGCTCGTATGCTATGGCAAGGAAGCCGAGAATATCGCAAAGCGTGCAGGAGAGCTTGGTTATCAGGCAGGCTGGTCAACGGAAAAAAATAAGATACTGAATTTCCTTAAATTCAAGCTTAAACCGAATGATATTGTTCTTTTCAAGGCAAGTCGGGGTGTGAAGCTTGAAGAAATAATCGAGGAATTTTACAGATAAAAATCTTGTAAATAAAAGGAGATAGGGACAATGTCGTTTGTCATAAATCTGATAGTCGCACTCACGGCTTTTGCGGTATCGGCAATTATGGGAAAATTTCTCATTCCATTGCTTAAAAAGATACATTTTGGTCAGACTATATATGAAAAGGGTCCTTCCTGGCATAAGGATAAACAAGGCACACCGATAATGGGCGGATTTATGTTCATATTCGGCTCTGCTGTTGCAATAGCTGTTGGTTATGTGATATACCACTTCCGTTCGCAAAGCGTTGAACTTACCGATAATAACGGCTTTTACCGACTGCTTGCAGGATACGGATTTGCCTTGCTGAATATGCTCATAGGCTTTGCCGATGACTATATCAAGGCTGTTAAAAAACAGAATCTCGGCTTGCGTCCGAAACAGAAAATGGTTATGCAGTTCATTTTTTCAGCCGCATTCCTCTATGTTCTGTATATTCTCGGCGATAGATCCACCTCGCTCAATTTCTATTGGGCGGAGCTTGATATAGGCTGGTTCTATTATCCATTTATGCTTCTTGTTATCGTTTTTCTGACAAATGCCGTAAACCTTACAGACGGTATTGACGGGCTTTGCGGCTCTGTTACAGTCATATCAATGCTTTCGTTCACAATGCTATGCTCGGCAATGGGAATATGGGAATATTCGATATTTTCAATGGCTGTTGCAGGCGGCTGTCTTGGTTTTCTTGTATGGAATCTGCACCCTGCAAAGGTTTTTATGGGCGATACAGGCTCGATGTTCCTCGGCGGTGCGATAGTTGCCGTCGGATTGGTCACAAGACAGCATCTGCTTCTTGCAATAATTGCAATAGTGTATATATGCGAGGCTCTTTCGGTTGTTATTCAGGTGACATATTTCAAGCTTACAAAGGGCAAAAGGCTCTTTAAAATGTCACCGATACATCATCATTTTGAGCTTTGCGGATTTAATGAATATAAAATAGTGATAACATTTTCTGCGGTAGGTCTTATTGCTGGAGTTATCGCAAATCTGATATATAATCTCTGCTAAAAAATATCAACAGGAGGTAAAGCAATGGCAACAGCGTCAGGCTCTGTACCGAAAAAAAGAAAAACTTCTGCCGACCGCAACAAGGAAATGACCTCCGAGGGAGTTTCAAAGGGCTATTCGGAAAAGCCTTTGAGCGGCCCTATGGATTATCCCTTTCTTATAATACTTATGTCGCTTCTTGCCCTCGGCATCATTATGATGTTTTCGGCAAGCTACGCATGGGCAATATCCGAGGGTCTTGACGGAGCTTATTATGCAAAAAGGCAGATAGCAATGGCGGCTGTCGGCATTGTTCTTATGCTCATAGCCGCAAGGATCGATTATCATTGGTACAGGAAGCCGATAATAGTTTTCGGCGTTTTCGGTGTGGCAATAGTTCTTATGCTATTATGCAGGATAGGTCCATTTACCGATCCGCATAACGATTCATATCGCTGGGTTAAATTCGGTTCGCTTTCCTTTCAGCCGTCAGAGATTATGAAATTCGCTGTAATATTGCTGTTTTCCTATCTTATCTCAATTAATTATTCAAAGCTTAAATATGCAAAATACGGAGTATTTCCGTTTATGTTTGTATTGCTGATAGTCATTGCACTTATGGCGATACAGCCACATATTTCGGGTACTATAATCATCTGTGCGATAGGCATTGTTATGATGTTTGTCGGAGGAACGAATATAAAGCACCTGCTCGTGCTTGGAGCGATAGGTGTAACAGGCATTATCCTGCTTGTAATTCTGCTTACGACATTATTCGGCTTTACTTATTTTGAGGACAGAATGATATCATGGATAGATCCATTTAACGATGAAGCCGCCGCAGAAACCTGGCAGACGAGAAATTCTCTTATTGCTATCGGCTCGGGTGGAATATTTGGTCTTGGATTCGGAAATTCACGTCAGAAGTTCTTGTATCTTCCCGAAGCAAAAAATGACTTCGTTTTCGCCGTTGTATGCGAGGAGCTTGGCTTTTTCGGGGCGATAGTAGTTATCGTGCTTTTCCTGCTTTTTATCGGACGTGGATTCTTTATAGCAACTCGTGCCTGCGATAAGTTCGGTATGATGCTTGCAACAGGATTGACAGTTCAGACCGGAATACAGGCATTGCTCAATATCGCCGTTGTTACAAATACCATACCGAATACAGGCGTTTCACTCCCGTTTTTCAGCTACGGAGGAACAGCCCTTATAATGCAGCTTGTACAAATGGGTGTTATTCTGAACGTTTCAAGATATTGCGTCAATCATGAATAGGAGAAATGAATATGAAAATCATACTTGCAGGCGGCGGCACGGCAGGTCATATCAATCCTGCACTTGCCATTGCGTCAATCATCAGTGAGCATTATCCCGATGCGGAGTTCCTTTATGTCGGAACGCCGAACGGAATGGAATCAAGACTTGTACCAAAGGCAGGCTTCAATTATGCCCCGATGAAGGTGAGTGGCTTCCAACGTAAGCTTACTCTTAAAAATATCGGAAGAAATATCCGCACAGTAGCATATCTTTCTACGGCAGGTCACCGTGCAAAGCAGATAATCAAGGAATTTCAGCCCGATCTTGTAATCGGAACAGGCGGTTATGTCAGCGGTCCGATTGTTCTTAAAGCGGCTGAAATGGGAATAAAAACTGCTATCCATGAGCAGAACGCTTTCCCCGGTATGACAACGAAAATGCTTTCAAAAAAGGTTGACCTCGTTATGCTGACAGTTCCCGAGGCTATGGAATATCTTGATAAGGATATAAATTATACGGTTACAGGTCTGCCTGTTCGAAAGGGCTTTTCGGGTATGACAAGAGAAGCCGCAAGACGTGAGCTTAATATCCCAGAGGGTGATATTTGCATACTTTCAACAGGCGGAAGTCTTGGTGCAGGAAGAATAAATGAAACTGTTGCCGAGCTTATGGAATGGGAAACGAAAAACAATATCCCTGTTACGCATATCCACAGCTATGGCGGTATGGGAAAGGCAACATTCCTTCCCGACCTGACTGCAAGAAATGTTGATTATGAAAATAACGACCGTATCCGCCCAAAGGAATATATCGACAATATGGCGGTATGTATGGCGGCGGCTGACCTTGTTATAAGCCGTTCGGGTGCAAATGCACTTTCCGAGCTTGAAGCTATGGGCAGAGCGTCTATACTTATTCCATCACCGAATGTTGCAGGAAATCATCAATACCATAATGCAATGGTTCTTGGAAAAGCTGGTGCGGCTATCGTTATCGAGGAAAAGAATCTGAATGGACAGGTGCTTATTGATAACGTAAGTGACCTTTGCCGTGATAAGGAGCGTCTTAACCGCTTTGCACAACGTGCGGCTTCCTTATATGTCCCCGATACTCCCGACAGAGTTTTCAAGGCATTGGACGAGCTGATGAAAAAATAACACTTTTCCCATTTTTTGCATAATATACTCACAGAAGATGAAGAAAAGGGGATATGTTATGCAGAAGCTTATTATAAACGGTGGAAAAAAGCTTTACGGTGAGATAGATATTCAGGGAGCGAAAAATGCCGTCCTGCCAATACTTGCGGCGGCGGTTTTATGCAAGGGCGATGTTGTTCTTCATAACTGCCCAAGGCTTTCCGATGTTTATTCGGCAATGAGGATATTATCCTCGCTTGGCTGTTCGGCTATGTTTGAAAATGGCAATACAATTTGTATAAATACTGATAATATATCCTCATCGGAGATTTCTGACAGGCTTATGCGTGAAATGAGATCGTCAATTTTCTTTCTCGGAGCATTGGTAGGAAGAACAGGCGGCTGTAAAATATCACTCCCAGGCGGCTGCGATATAGGTCAGCGTCCGATAGATATACATATTTCCGCACTAAAAAAAATGGGTGCACAAGTCGAGGAATATCACGGTGAAATTGTATGCCGTTCTGAAAAAAGGCTTCACGGAGCTAAAATATCGCTTTCCTTCCCGTCAGTCGGAGCAACGGAGAATATTATCCTTGCCGCAGTGCTTGCAAAGGGCAGAACAGAGATAACCAATGCCGCAAGAGAGCCTGAAATAGCCTGCCTTGCAGATTTTCTCAATCAATGCGGTGCTGATATTCGAGGTGCAGGAAGCGGAACTATCGTTATAGACGGCAAAAAGGAGCTTTACGGCTCTGAATTTACCATAATGCCCGACAGGATAGCCGCCGCAACCTATCTTGCGTGTACAGCCTGTGCAGGCGGAGAGCTTGTAATCGGCAAATGTTGCCCTAAGCATCTTGATTCGGTGATTTCGGTGTTTGAACAGCTCGGCTGTAACGTCAGCACGACTGAAAGCTCGGTATATTTCAGCTCGGAATATCCTCTGAACTCTGTCGATATGATAAGGACAATGGTTTACCCTGGATTTCCTACGGATTGTCAGGCTTTTGTGATGTCTGCCGTATGCAAAGCAAAGGGAACAACTGTATTCGTTGAAAATATATTCGAAAATCGCTACCGGCACGCTGAAGAACTCCGAAGAATGGGTGCAAATATCCGTGCCGAGGGCAGAGTTGCCGTTGTCGAGGGTGTTAAAAAGCTCTATGGGGCAAAGGTGACCGCTCCCGATCTAAGAGGCGGTGCAGGTCTTGTTGCCGCCGCACTTTCAGCCGAGGGAATAACGGAAATTTCGCAGATAGGCTACATTGACCGAGGCTATGAGGATATCGAAAAAGTGCTTCAAAGCGTTGGAGCTGATATACAAAGAGTATAAAACAGGAGGATTTTTACAAAATGAGAGGTTCAAAAAGCGGATATCTGGGTATTGCTGCATTGATTGCCGCTGTAATTTTTCTTCTGCTTTCAATGACAGTTTTCTTTAAGATAACAACTATCACAGTAAAGGGCAGTTCGATTTATTCGGCAGAGGAAATCTGCGAAGCGTCAGGAATAAAAAGCGGAAGCAACCTTATCCGCACAAATATGTCCAAGGCGGAGGAAAAAATCACATCACAGCTTATTTACATAGAATCTGCGGAGCTTAAAAGAAGCTTTCCATCAGGCGTTGAAATAACTGTTAAGCCTTGCCGTGAAGCAATAAGTGCTGAATATGAAGAGGGCTATTGCCTGTTGAGTGAGGGCGGCAAGGTACTGAAAATGTCAGAACAGCCCTTTCCCGATACTATTATAATATACGGTGCAAGAACATTTCCCGAGGTGGAGCTTTGGGAGGACAGCGAGGAAACCTCTGCCGCTTCATCAGAAGTCACTTCGGCAACCAATGAAGAGGACGCTGTTAAGGAGGAAGAAGCCGAAAGCACTCCCCTCCCCGTCATAGGCTCGCATTTTGAATGTTCCACCGATACACGCACGGATATTTTCTATCAGCTTGTTTCAATATCAAGCACAGCATTTTCGGGTCTTGTAAAGGATTTTGATATGACAGATCATTACAATATCAGCTGTATTTATGATGATAGAATAACGGTTGAGTTAGGTTCTGTTTCCGAGCTTGACTATAAAATAAAGCTTGCTTCAAACATACTCAGGGATAAAATCGGAAAAAAAACCGAGGGAACCTTGCGTATGCTGTCAGGTGGTGCATCCTTTATAGATAAGGCAGGACTTGAACAGAATGAGATCAATTTCCAGAATAACCTTGAGGAAAAGAATAATCCGACTGCCGAAACCGAGCAAACGGAAGAAACTACCTCGTCTGTTGTTCATTTTGAATAACTCATCTGAAAATTGATTTATTTAAATTATTCAGTATTTTTTCAAAAAACACTTGCAATAATGTGTAAAATATGATAAAATGTATATTGTATTAATGTGCGAATTCATATACTGATTTCAATAAGGGGCTTGCCCCATAATTCAACATAGCAAGAGCGGCTTGCTGAAGTTATATTAGGAGGAAGTTTAAGCATGGGCGGATTTGTTCTGGATAATGAAAATGATATGTTTGAGCCCGATGTCAACATAAAGGTTGTCGGTGTCGGTGGCGGCGGTGGTAACGCTCTTAACTGCATGGTCGTTGCAGGTATTAAGGACGTTGATTATATTGCCGTAAATACTGACGCAAAAGCTCTTCATTCCTCAAAGGCTTCTCACAAGGTTCAGATCGGTGAAAAGCTCACAAGAGGTAGAGGAGCAGGAAATAAGCCTGAAGTCGGCGAACGCTCCGCTCAGGAAAATAAGGACGAGGTTGCAGCTGCTCTCAAGGGTGCTCAGATGGTATTTATTGCCGCTGGTATGGGCGGCGGTACAGGTACAGGTGCAGCTCCTGTTGTTGCTGAAATTGCACAGGAGCTTGACATACTTACTGTTGCCGTTGTTACAAAGCCCTTTAATTTCGAGCAGAAGGCAAAGATGATACAGGCCGAAAAGGGTATCGAAGAGCTTAAAAAGCACGTTGACTCCCTTATTGTTATTCCTAACGAAAAGTTGCTTGTCGGCTCTGAAAAGCCTTTAACAATGAAGGAATCCTTTGCAATGGCTGATGATATCCTTAAAACAGGTGTTAAATCCATAGCAGAGCTTATCACTGTTGAGGGTATGATCAACCTTGACTTTGCCGATGTTGAAACAACTATGAAGAACGCTGGCTATGCTCATATGGCTATCGGTCATGGTTCGGGCAAGGATAAGGCACAGGAGGCTGCAAACGCAGTTATTACCTCTCCGCTTCTTGAAACATCTATCAGCGGTGCGACAAGACTTCTTGTAAATATCGTTATGTCAGAGGATATTCTTGCTTCTGATGTCGATATGGCAACAAAGCTTATCTCCGATGCGGCTGATCCTAATGTAAGTATGATTTTCGGTACATCATTCGATGAAACTCTCCAGGACGAGATGAATATAACCGTTATCGCCGCAGGATTTACAGGTATGGATAATCCCGATGCAGTTCCTGTTGAAGAACCTGTTGCAGAGCAGGCAGCTCCTGAGCAGAAGCCCAACAACGCAATTGACGATTATTCCGCACTTTTCCAGATTTTTAACGACAGATAATTTTCAGTAAATACAGGGGCGCACCAATTAAAAGTGCGCCCTTTTGTTTGGAAGGCGGTGATGCCGAAAATGAAAATAGATGAATTTATACACGATAATCTTAAGATAATACTTATCGCAATAGCCGCTCTTATCCTAGTCATAGTCGGTGCGACCGCTTTGAGCATTACATTCGGAGCGGAAACGACCCGTGCGTTGACAATAAACGATATAAGCGGAGATGTTGTCATTATCCGTGGTGAAAAGCAGTTTTACGCTAACAGAAGAACCGTCCTGCAAAGCGGCGATGTCATAAACACCGCTGAAAACGGCTCTGTCCGAGTAAAAATTGATGAGGACAAGCTTATTTCAGTCGAGCCGAACAGTGCGGTATATGTTTTCTACACCAATGTTTCCGATAAGGGCGAGGTTTCTGTCAATATCGCAGGCGGTGCGGTGACTTGTCAGCTGAATAAACCGCTGAAAAAAAGTGAAAAATTCCGTGTGCTTACTCCAAATGCCGCCGTAAGCGTCAGAGGTACGGTTTTCAGAACGGAATTCAGCTTTGAGGATAAATATATGGGATATGAGAACGTTATGCTCACCCATGTGCAGAATTTTGACGGTCAGGTCGTTCTCCAGCTTTATAGCACCGACGGTGAAAAGGTCGAAGAGCCTATGCTTCTGACAGAACGCACCAACGCTGAAATGATATCCGCTGACAGCTTTGCACAGTATGGCTATCTTAACAATGATATGAATATTTATAGCTTAAAGGAGCTTACTCTTAAAGAGCTTATAAGAATAAGCGGCGAAAAATCCATTGCTTATAGCCTTGAGGAGCTTAATTCCGCTTTCCGTGCAGTAAGCAGGCAGGAGGCTGAAACTGCAACTGTTTCATTTACCGAAACAACAACCGAAACTACTGTGGAAACCACAGCTCCTACAAGTCAGACAACTTCCCGTGAAACTGCTGTCACATCGGTCAATACAAATGAAACCACGCAGACGGAAACAAGCAAGCCGTCTATAACAGCAGGCACGACTATGGAAACTCATATATATACAACCTTCCCCGGACCGAAGTGGTGGCAGATGCCTAATCCCGACCCTGATCCTTGGGATGATTACGATATTGACGATTATTTTGACGATTATGATCTCAGCAGAATGGAAGAAAGCGAAAATGATAATAATGATTTTGAACATTGAGCGAAAGGATGAGAAAAAATGAAAAAGCTAAATATTCCGCTTATCCCTGTTATTACAGGCTCACTTGCATTGATTGCGGTAATTGTGGTTATGATAGTTATATTCGGCGGTTCGGGAAGTGCAGGCCTTTACATAACCGAAGCTAACGGAACAGTGAGCATTGCATCAGGCGAGGGCGAAGCTGACACGTCAAGCGGAGAAGCTCTTAAAGAGGGCGATATTATCACAGTCGGCGAAAATGCAAGCTGCAAAATTGTATATAAAACTAAAAAAAATACAGACGGTATATATATGACCCTCTCGGAAAATACTCAGATCGTCGTTACTGCTGAACCGAAAAGCAAAAACGGCGGCGAGCTGCTCCTTAGCAGAGGATCTGTAATATGCAATTTCGCAGAATTGGAAAAATCTCAAATAAATATCCGTACAGCGGACGCTAAAGTCTATCCGACAGGAACCGTCAGCAAGGTCGCTTGGCTCACAGAGGAATTCAGCTCGTATACAGATGTTTACGCTTTTATGGGCAATGCAAGGATTCAGCTTTATGACGTTCAGGGAAATGAAGTAAATTCACCCGAATTTCTCGCTGAAAAGCTTGCAGGACGTGTCACAACTAACGATTTGGGACCCGTTTTTTCCTACCTTAATATAGAATTTTCACTAAATGAGCTTTCAGCTAAGGAATTGAGGGAGCTTATTACTATAAGCCAGCTTAACGACAGCTTCCCATATTCCGTTGATGAGCTAAAAAACGCATTGTCTGCCGTTGCTGATAATACTCCCGAGGAAACAGAAACCACCACAAGCTCCGAGGCTATTCAGACTGCTGAGCCTATCGAAACAACAGATACTGGGCTTGTTACAGATGAGCCTAATCACGAAATAACTCTCCCAAATAATACGCCTGCACAGACTACAACAGCCGCTCCGCAAACTACCACCGCTCCCCCACAAACTACAACACAGGCAACAACTACCGAGGATAATGACGAAATAATTGAAGAACCTACAGATATTGATGAGGGTACAACTCATACAGTTACAATTATAATCGGCGGGGACGAAATTATCCAAGAGGTAGAGCATGGAGAATGCCCCGATATGCCTATCGCTGAAATGGACGGCAAAGTATTTGTTGGCTGGGATAAGGATTACAGCTCAATCACCGAGGATACAACTATCACAGCTATCTTTGAAGACGCTGACGAGAGCGATGTTTACCATAATGTAACTATCGTTATCGGCGAACGCCAGACTACTATTACCGTTAAGGATGGTGAAGCCGCTCCGCTCCCTGCTACCGTTAATATCGAGGGTTATACCTTTGTCGGCTGGGATAAGGATTATTCCGCAATTTATTCGGATATCACAATCACAGCAATCCTCCAGTCGCAAGCCTCCGCACAATATACTGTAACCTTTATGATTGGCGGTATCCCCTACCCTGTCATCGTTGAAGCTGGTGCAGACGCAATTGCCCCCGTTACTCCAACTGTTGATGATAAAGGCAATGAATTTATCGGCTGGGATAAATCGTTGCTCAATATCACATCAGATACGACTATTACAGCCTTATTCGCAGATACCGAATATACCGTTACTTTTGTCGTTGAGGGTGTTCACTATCCTGTTCAGGTCAAAAAGGGCGAAACAGCTATCGTTCCTGTAAATCCGACAACGGACAGCCTTGGCAGAGTTTTTGTCGGCTGGGATAACGTCTTTACCGATGTTCAGAGCGATTTAACTGTTAATGCAATATTTATGTAAAAAATGAGGAGAATAAAAATGTTCAAGAAAACTTTTTCCGCAATTGCGATAATTATGAGTGCGGTTATGCTTTTCAGCGGCTGCAAGGGTACAAGTACTGTCGGTGACGATAACGAGCTTGTAAATGCAATAATTGAAAACGATAAAGCACAGGCAGAGGCAAATGCACAGGCATCTGTTATCCATAATTTTGAAATGCCTGAAATCGGCGAAAAAATTGCCGTTATCACTGTCAAGGATTATGGCGAAATAAAGATAAAGCTTTTCCCTGAACAAGCTGAAAAGGGCGTTGAGAATTTCATCGGTCTTGCAGATATGGGTTATTATGACGAGCTTATTTTCCACCGTATTATAAGCAATTTTATGATACAGGGCGGTGACCCTAAAGGCAACGGCACAGGCGGCAAGAGCATCTGGGGAGATAAATTTGACGGCGGAATTTCCGAGGGTCTGTATCATTTTAGCGGTGCAGTCGCATATGCAAACAGCGGTGCAACATCGACAAACGGAAGCCAGTTCTATATTGTAAACACTCCCGATGGATACCTCCAAAACACCTGCGAAGAGCTTATGCAGTATGATCCAAGCCAGTATTCATGGCCGCAGGATGTTGTTGAAATGTATAACGAAAAGGGCGGTACACCATTCCTTGACGGCGGTTATACCGTTTTCGGACAGGTTTTCGAGGGACTTGATATAGTTCGCGAGCTTGGAAACGTTGAAACTGATGATAACGATAAGCCACTTACACAGGTTCAGATGGAATCGGTAAAAATTGTTGAATATGAGGGTTAAACCCAACAAAAAGACCTCTGCACGGAAAAAGTGCAGAGGTTTTTATCTGCAAATAGTTAAGTGGAAAATATTTGTAAGAAAATAAAGTTTTTTCCGAAAAAGGCTTGACAAATATGGTCAGATGAGGTATAATAATATAGTCGTCGGGGTGTGGCGCAGATTGGTAGCGCGCTACCTTGGGGTGGTAGAGGCCGTGGGTTCAAGTCCCGTCACTCCGACCAGGAAGCTTTGCAAGCAATAGTTTGCAAAGCTTTATTTTTTTGCCCTTGAAATCAAACCAGAAAAGTGATATAACTTAGACAAGATGT
>CAYOAV010000019.1:0-20505 GCA_964402055.1 uncultured Ruminococcus sp.
GGCAACTATTACCTCGCCGATGTATCAGACCCCGATACACTTATAAATCCCTTTGAAGTCGCTGAAATTCAGTAAAACAACTACATAACAAAAAAAGCGTGAGCATTTTAAATTCTGAATTGCTCACGCTTTTATTTAACAAAAATTTTAATAAAAAAAAACCACTCCATAAAAAGAGTGGTTTTTGGTGACCCGTACGAGAATCGAACTCATGATTACGCCGTGAAAGGGCGTCGTCTTAACCTCTTGACCAACGGGCCATATATGGTGGCGGCAGTAAGACTTGAACTTACGACCTACCGGGTATGAACCGGTTGCTCTAGCCAACTGAGCCATGCCGCCGTCTATGAACTGTCGCTTATCACCGAAGTTTTTATATTCTCTATATTCTCTCCGTGCGACTTAATCATTATACCACTAAAGGCTCTGACTGTCAACAGTTTTTTTCAATATTTTCAAAAAATTTCTCTTTTTGTATATCTGCACAATTTTTAAATATCCATCATCACTCATTTTATGCAATAAAACTATATTTTATTCAATAAGTCCATTTAAAACAATAACCGAAGTCGCACAATCCGCCCCTCTGAATGCCATAAGCGAGAAAATATCACCGCTGTTGAACATATCCTGCCCATTATTGATGTGAAAACCAAGCCTGACATTGAAGCTTTCACCGCTTTCAACTGCCACATTCTCCCAGTCGCCCGCCGTGTTATAATAATATTCCCTCGGTAAGCCATCGTCCATGCATTGTACCGATATTGTAAATGTCCGTCCGTCCGCCTGCCAGTAATCATCATTATTATTCTGCCCTGAAATATCTATGTAAAGTATTTCATTTTCTCTGTCAACCTCGCAGCTGTCAACCCTGATGAAAATCCCACCCGTTTCCGCCGTGTAATCATTGTTGACAACAACAGGCATCGTCTTTGAATATCCGAATAGATCAAAATTGATCCTGCAAACTCCGTTTTTTCCATTCACAGCCAGACATAGTACCACAAAAAACAGCACCACCGCCAGTATGCAAACAATCGAGTTATGCAAAACCTTCTTAAAGAAAACATTCTCAAGCTCCAGAGCATCAATTTCCTTTTTATTTTTCATTTTATATTCCTCACTTTAATTTGACGTATATCCGAGCAGCTCCGCAGTCTTTTCTGCGTCAACGAGAGTTAAACCCTTGACCTTGTGCCTGACCGCACGCTCTCCCCTTGTGTAAAGTATAAAGCTGCACGAACCGTTTAGCTTCTGAAATAGATTTTGACTAATCCGTATTTCGGAAATTTTATTAAGCGGAACGATCACATTATGGAATCCAAAGGCCTTGCAATATTGTATTATAATGCATTCATCTGCCACCTCTGTTCCATTCGAAAGGAAAGCCGCAAGATTGACTATAAGCAGATGCATAGCCACAATTTCGCCCATCACCGCAATAAATAGTATAACACTGTACCACTCTGGTAAAAGCATAATCGCTCCAAGAAATACAAATATTATCACAAAAATCAGTGCAGTCGGCGGACCTAAAAACTTCATAACATAGCTTGGCAAAGCACCGCAAGCATACCCTTTTTCAGCATTAAAATCAGGCAAAAACCTTTTCATAACATCAGAAGCATTATTTTTTTTAGTTATCGGCACAAAAACAGGTATCTCATTTTTCTTTTTGCCATACCCCGAGCAGCTGACATTTACCGACATTACTTTGCATATCTTCATCAGCAGATTCTGCCGCAAATCCGCATAATTCACTCTGTCCGAGCTGATAACGCAAGTCCTTTTTGTAAAAAAACCATTTTCTATCCGAATTTTTTCACCGATTTTTTCAAGCCTGAAATTCATATGCTTCAGGTAATTTGAAAGGAAAGAGTAACCCCACCCGAATGCAATAACAATTATAATTCCAACCGTTGCAGGCGTGATCCCATAGATGACCTTTTCTGCAATCTTTGTCACATTATTTACTGCACCAAGGAAACGTTCTTCAAGCTCATTTCCAACAAGCCTACCACCCTGGATAAGAAAAGTTCCGAAGTATATCAACCCCGAAAGTGCCGATGAAAAGGTAAGCGAAAAGAATAGCAGCCGCCTTTTATTTGAATTATAGCTGACAGGTTTCTCCTCTTCCTTGGGACAAAAATATGTTAATAATTTCTGAACATCCTTTTCCCTCATTATAAGCTTTATGTCAGGGTCTTCCTTTTTGTTTACAGTTGAACTGCTGTCAGTATCTATCAGAACAGTGTACGCCTTCAGCGGACGAAGTAAAAATGGCTTGTTCACCGTTACCGCAGAAAATGCCGAAAAAGGGATCTTCATTTTTTCAGATATAAAAAATCCATTTCTGACAAAGATACCCTTTTTTGATACACGGAAATTTATATTCCACCATCTGAAAAAAGCCGCTCCAAAAATCGCAAGCACAACAAGAATGTCCAGATATGCCCCCGAAAGCCAGCTGTAAAAATCGAATCTCAAAGCAAGCAGACCTCTCACCAGCGGCAATAAAAGCAGCCAGAAATTTCCAGAAACATATCTTAAAATAGCAATTGGATGCTGACGTTTCATTCCGACCTCACCTTTCCAAGCTCTTGGAATTTTTATCATCTGCAGCATTTTTCTGAATCAGCCTTGTTATCTCATCTGCATCACTTTTTGACAAAAATGTGAATATCAACCTTCCGCCATATCCATTGAAGATTATAAAATTGAATCCGCTTTTTCTGCCTAAAGGTGCAGATATCCGAGTTGTGTATTGTATCGCAGAAAGCTTCATATATTGCTTGTTTTTCACAAGCACTCCCGTCCTTGCAATGATATCCTTGTCTGTCACATAATACCTCGCATTATTATACCATAAGGGTAATATTATCAAAATATACAATATGTATATCAACGCAAATACCCCTGCTATACACCATACTATTATTTCAATTGCATTTTTTCTAGATACAAAATATTCAGGAAATTTCATCTCTGCAATATATAGAATGTATTTTAGTATTATACCAATTACTATTAGTAAAATAAATCCTATTACTCTTAGTATATTTAAACTTTTTCTATCCGCATAGTATTTCTTCAATTTTACTCTTCATTCCTTTTTTATCCTCATATTTTTATTAAAATACTCATATATTTATTCAATAAACAGGTACTTTAATAAAAATACAAAGTCAGGTGATATCAGGCTTATTATGAATACAATCAGTAATATTTTTTCATTTCTCAACAATTTGTTATGGGGAGATTTTACGCTTTTTGCGATTTTATCAGCCGCAGTTTATCTTACATTTAAATGTAAATTCTTCTATTTTCGTCATCCTTTAAAAGTCCTGCGTTTTACATTATTTTCCAATAATAGATACAATCAACCCTCTGACGATAAGCTGTCAGGCTTCCAGACCTCGACAACTTCCCTCGCCGCATCAATGGGTACAGGCAACATTATCGGAGTTGCGACAGCCATATCAATCGGCGGTTCAGGAGCTGTCCTCTGGATGATATTATCTGCATTTCTTGTAATGTCATTCGCCTTTACAGAGAATTATCTCGCCACTGATTTTAAAAATCGTTCAAACGGAAAATCCTCGCAGGGCGTGCTTCTATATTTCACAGCAGTCTTTAATTCAATGCTTCCTTCCTTAATTTTTTGCGTCATCTGTATGCTGTCGTCCTTTGTAATTGGGAACCTCACACAGGTTAATTCAGCCGCATCTTCACTTGATAATTTTGGTATTTCACCAATTTTAATTGGAATCGCATTTGCCCTTCTGACCGCTGTATCTGTCCTCCATTCACGGACATCTATTATAAAAATTTCGGAAAAGCTTGTCCCATTTCTTGCAATATTTTATGCCACAGGCTCACTTATAATCATCCTATCCTCGCACAATATTTCTAAAGTATTAACAGATATATTAAATTCCGCCTTTGAAATAAAAGCGATCGGTGGAGGAATTTTTGGCTTTTCTATATCAAAAGCCATGTCTGTCGGATTAAGACGAGGGCTGTTTTCCAACGAAGCAGGAATGGGAACATCAGCCTTTGCACATACCTCATCCGACTGTCCTGATCCAAAAATAATGGGCAGCTGGGCAGTACTTGAGGTTTTTATTGATACTGTACTTTTGTGCAGTATGACTGCACTTGTTATTCTCTGTACAGGCTCTCAAAATGCATCATTTTTCGGAGCAGATACAGTAATAAATGCCTTTAAAAGCGGCTTCGGGAAAATCCCTTTAATACTATCTTCAACCGTAATTTCAAGCGATACCATATATCATTTGAGCAATATTTTTTCTGATGTTGGAGGTCTTTTTATTGGTATCGTTAATACCGTTTTCGCCTTTGCAAGCGTCATCGGCTGGTATTTTTATGGTGAAAAATGCTGTCTTTTCTTGAATGAACATCTCAGCATAAACGTCCTCATACCATATAAATACCTCTATATCCTAACCGCCTTTGCAGGTGCAGTCATTAAAGCAAAAATCATATGGGAGCTTGCAGACATTTTCACATTTTTTATGCTCATCCCAAACCTCTTTGCAATAATTATTCTTTCGAAAAAAATAAAATTCAACTGAAATTGACAAAAAATAAGTTGCATTTTAGCTTTACTGTAAAGTAATTTTCTTTACAGTAAAGTATTTGTTACATTTATTTCCATTCTTTACCATTTATTGTCAGTTTATTTGCAATATCAGAAAGATCTTCTATTCCCATATAATCAATGGTAATTTTTCCACCTGAACCATCAGGATTAGGAGTAATTTTAACCTTCCTCTCAAGTCTTTCTTTAAGAGCAAGCTCCATTTCAGTGCAGTAGTTTCTAATTTTCTTCTTCTCTTCATCAGAATTGTCTGTCTTTTCTACCGATTCTTCTTTTGGTTCAGTTTCAAGCTTTTCAATAAGCTTTTCAATCGCCCTTACAGTCATTTTGCCATCAGCTGCTTGACGTGCAATATCAACCATGATTTCTTCATCCTGTGCCGCACCAATAGCCTTTGCCTGACCAACCGTTAGCTTGCCCGAAATCAAAAGCTTCTGTATTTTTTCGGGCATATCAAGCATTCTTACGGAGTTTGCAATACTTGAACGTGATTTTCCAACGACTTTAGAAAGCTGCTCCTGCGTCATCTTGTATTTTACCATAAGATCATTGTACGCATTTGCCTCTTCAATCGGGTTAAGATCCTCTCTCTGTATGTTTTCAATCAAAGCCGCTTTAGCAACCTGTTCATCGTCAAATTCCTTAACTATTGCAGGAATTTCATTCATACCGAGCATTCTGCAAGCTCTCCAACGTCTTTCACCAGCAATTATCTGATATCCTAAAGCTGTCTTTCTGACAATAATTGGCTGAATAAGTCCATTTTCTCTTATACTTTCCGCAAGATTAGCAATAGCTTCATCGTCAAAGTTCTGTCGAGGCTGATTTTTGTTTGGTTCAACCTCTGAAATTCGAAGTGAAAGAACACCGCCTGAGTTATCATTGTTGTTATCCTCAAAAAGAGCGTCAAGTCCCTTTCCAAGACCTGATTTTTTAGACATTATCTTCTCCACCCTTCATATTTTTCTTAGCCTTGTCCTCTTTTTTATGACGTGTAAGCATCTCTGCCGCAAGTGCCTCATAAGCCTCCGCACCTCTTGATGACCCATCAAAATAGATAACAGGTTTGCCAAAGCTTGGAGCTTCAGATATTCTGACATTTCGTGGAATTACCGTGTTAAATACTTTATCAGCAAAATGCTTTTTAACCTCTTTTACAACCTGCTGGGTAAGATTCAATCTTCCATCAAACATTGTAAAAAGAATACCCTCAATATCAATATTCGGATTATAACGTTTCTTAACAAGTCGTATTGATTCAACCAGCTGTGAAAGACCCTCCAGTGAATAAAATTCACATTGTAGCGGAACAAGCACAGTATCACAAGCGCAAAGAGCATTAACAGTCAGAATTGAAAGTGATGGAGGACAATCAATAAAAATATAATCATAGTCATTTTTTATAGTCAAAAGCTGCATTTTTAATCTGTTTGAACGGTTTTCCAAATCAATAAGTTCAATATCCGCTCCTGCTAACTGTGAGGTTGAAGATACAACAGAAACATTTTTAAATTCGGTTTGAATGATAGCCTCGCTTATTCTTCTCTGACCGAGTAAAATATCATAAACAGTTATATCAGTTTTTCTCTTGTTAATTCCAAAACCACTTGTAGTATTTCCCTGTGCGTCTATGTCAACACAGAGTACCTTTTTACCTTTTTTTCCAAGACAGGCTGCAAGATTAACGACAGAAGTAGATTTTCCAACGCCGCCTTTTTGATTTGCAACCGCAATAATTCGTGACATTAATATTTTCCTTTCCGGTATAGACCTATTTTACTTATTTAATTATAACATAAAAATAGATATATATCAATAGCAAATATTATTTTCGTCACATTTTTCAAATATATCAGTTTATTTTCTGCTTTGTTTGTAATAAAATTGTTCCACGTGGAACAATTTGACATATGTCAAATGTTTAACTTATGTTAATTATTGACACTTGTCTAAATGTTCCATGTGGAACAATTTTTAATCATTTGTAGGAATCCTGACTATATATTCAATATATCCGTTCTCTTTGATTTTTTGTGAATCAGCATTAATTCCTGCCGCTTTCATCGTTTCAACAGCTTTATTTATTGTATTTACAAATAGCCTGATATCCCGAAAAGCTCCGCTTCTCCTACGAATACTTTCACGTTCTTCTTCTTTTCCGTTTATAATATTGATTAATCTCTCCGCCTGTTCGACATTATATTTACGTTCAGAAATAGTCTGAATCGCCTGTAATTGTAATTTTTCATCATTTAGCTTCAATAATGCCCTAGCATGTCGTTCAGTTAGATTGCTTTCCCGTATTTTATGCCTTACCTCGTCAGACAATTTCAATAATCTAAGCTTATTTGCAATCGTAGATTGATTTTTTCCAAGCTTAACAGCACAATCCTCCTGCGTCATTCCATAAAAATCAAGCAGTTTTAATAATGCTTCTGCCTCATCAAAAAAATGCAGATCCTTGCGCTGAATATTTTCAACAAGTGCTAAAACTGCCGAATTTCTGTCCGTTACATCAATAACAATACAAGGTGCAACATTCATACCAAGCAGTTTTAAAGCCCTTAATCGTCTTTCTCCTGCAATTAATATGTATTTATCATCAGCTTGCTTAACGGTTAAAGGTTGAAGTAAACCATTATGCTTAATACTTTCTGCAAGCTCATTCAAGTCATCTCCGAATTGCGTCCTCGGCTGATAAGGATTTACAATAATACGCTCAATTTCAACCTCGATGACCTTATTTATAACCTTTTCCTTAACCATAAAAGGAAAATTCATTTTATATTCCACCTTTCGATATGTTAAATGTCAAATATTCTCTGAATTTATAATATCACAATTAATAAGATTATTATGTCGAATTGGAATAAATTTATAAAAAGAGCATAACCATTTCTGATTATGCTCGTATATATTAAAGTGGTTTTTTATCTATCTGAACGGATTTTCTCGGATATTTTGGTGGTGTTTCCTTGATTTTATTGTATATAATAAGCTGACGTTTATCTCCGCATGGCAATTCATATTCAATCACTTCTGCAATTTCAGCACCCAAAGTCCTATATGCTGTAAATGAATCCTTTGCATTTTCATTTGGCCCTTTTAATGCGGCGAAAATTCCACCGATTTTAACATACGGAAGACAATATTCACATAAAATTGGCAACGGTGCAACAGCTCTAGCGGTAGCAACATCAAAGCATTCTCTCAAATCAGCTCTTTTCGCACCGTCCTCCGCTCTTGAATGTATGCAATTTGCATCAAGAGATAATGTATTGGAAACCTCTTTCAAAAAATTGATACGTTTATTCAAGCTATCAAGTAATGTAAGTTCAATATCATTTTTAAAAATTTTCATAGGAATTCCAGGGAAGCCTGCACCCGTTCCAACATCTATAACAGTGAAATTATCCTTCAAATATCCTGTTTTAAAAATTGCAAGACTATCAAGGAAATGCTTTTCGATTATTCCCTGTGGATCAGTTATCGCAGTCAGATTTATTTTTTCATTCCATTCAACCAGAAGCTCGGAATACTTATCAAAATCAGAATACATTTTTTCAGAAAGCTCCAGACCAAACGTTTGGAAAAGCTCTGACGCTGAATTATATGGCAAAATCATTTTATCACTTCCTATATTTTTGACACTTTTTAATATTTGTCTAAAAATGTTCCACGTGGAACAATTTAACTTTTTCTCTGACTTGCAAGCCATATGATAAGAACACTGACATCTGCAGGAGAAACTCCCGAAATACGGCTTGCCTGACCAATATTTGAGGGCTGAATGCGGTTAAGCTTTTCAGTTGCTTCAAGGCTAAGTCCTTTTATAGTCTTATAATCAAAATCTGTAGGCAAAAGCTTACTTTCCAGCTTTTGAATATGCTCAACATCAAGCAGCTGACGTGCAATATATCCCTCATATTCGATTTTTAAACCAACCTGTTCACGAACCTCATACGGAAGTTCAGGTCTATTTTCATCAAATGGTGCAAGATCATCATATGATATCTGAGGACGCTTTATAAGTTCGGAAAGTCGAATACCTGTAGAAACAGTTGCTGTTCCCCTTTCCTCCAAAAGCTTGTTCAATGCGTCAGACGGTGGGATTGAGGTTCTTTTCAATCTGTGAATCTCATGATCAATCATTTCAAGCTTTTCTTTAAATCTATTATAACGTTCATCAGAAATAAGTCCTATCTTATGTCCAAGCGGAGTAAGTCTTTCATCAGCATTATCCTGACGAAGAAGCAAACGGTATTCACTTCTTGAAGTCATCATTCTATATGGATCGGAACAGCCTTTTATAACAAGATCATCAATAAGCGTTCCAATATAAGATGATGAACGTGAAAGCTCGATAGGTTCAAGATTTTTTACGCATCTTGCGGCATTGATTCCTGCAATAAGACCCTGTGCGGCAGCTTCTTCATAACCCGAAGTACCATTGAACTGACCTGCACCATAAAGTCCCTTGATTTTCTTAAATTCAAGGCTATGCTTTAAATCAAGAGGATTACAGCAATCATACTCAATCGCATAAGCATTTCGCATAATTTCAACATTTTCAAGACCTTTTATTGTGCGTAAAAATTTAAGCTGAACATCCTCTGGAAGAGATGATGACATTCCCTGTAAATAATACTCATCTGTTTCAAGACCCATTGGCTCAATAAAAAGCTGATGACGTGGTTTATCCGAGAAACGCATTATCTTATCCTCAATTGATGGGCAATATCTTGGTCCAATTGCGTGTATTCTTCCCGAATAAATAGGCGAACGTCCTATATTATCACGGATAACATTATGTGTTTCCTCATTTGTGTATGCAATATAGCAGGAAACTATATTTTTCATACCCTCTCTGCTTGTTTCAAAGGAAAAAGGCTGAATATCCTCATCGCCGTCCTGACGCTCAAGCAGATCAAAATTAATAGAACGCTTATGAACTCGTGACGGAGTGCCTGTTTTAAATCTTCTTATTTCAATACCAAGCTTTTTAAGGCTGTCAGTCAAGAATTTTGCAGGTAAGGTAGCATCAGGTCCACTCTCATAGGAAACCTCTCCGACGTGAATTACACCGCCAAGATATGTACCTGTACAGATTATGGCGGTTTTAACAGCATATTCTGCACCAAGTCTTGTTCTTATACCTGTAACACGTCCGTCCTCCGCAAGAATTTCCGAAACTTCAGCTTGCTTAATGTCAAGATTTTCCTGTGCCTCGCAAACTTTTTTCATACGGTTATGATATTTCACCCTATCAGCCTGAACTCGCAGACTATGAACCGCAGGTCCTTTTCCACGGTTGAGCATACGGCTTTGAATATAACATTCATCTGCCGCCTTGCCCATTTCACCACCAAGAGCGTCAATTTCACGGACAAGATGCCCCTTTGCCGTTCCGCCGATAGACGGATTACATGGCAGATTTGCTATGCTATCCAATGAAATTGTAAAAAGAACCGTTTTTACGCCAAGACGTGCGGCGGCAAGAGCTGCTTCAACTCCTGCATGACCTGCACCGATCACGGCAACATCATATGAATCAACAAAATAATTTTCCATAAATTTATCCTTACTTTCCAACGCAGAAATGTGAGAAAACCTCATTTACAACAGCTTCGCTTGCTCGTTCTCCTGTTAATTCAAGCAGATAATTTTCCGCTTCATCAATAAGAATAGTAACAGCATCAAGCGTTGATCCAAAATCAAGAGCATTAATACCCTCATCAAGACTTTTCAGGGCATTTCTCACGCAGTCACGCTGACGTTCATTTGCGATAATTCCCGAATCGTAGCTGAAATTATTATTCATAAACATATCGTTTACAGCTTTTTCAAGCAAGTCCCTGCTGTCAACATTTTTTGCGGATATTTCAATTACATTATCAAAAACTGAACGTATATGATCAATATCAATAAGAGATTCAAGATCTGTTTTATTTATAACAGCAATGGCATTTTTATCCCTGCACTTTTCACATATTTCTTGATCCTCGGTGGAAAGTGAGCGTGAATTATCAAAAACAGCAATAACAAGCTCTGAACTGGTAATTTTTTCCTCTGCTTTTTTTACACCGAAGCCCTCGACCACATCATCAGTTTCACGAATACCTGCTGTATCGGATAATCTTAGCACAATATCGCCTAATCTTACCGATTCCTCAACTATATCACGGGTAGTTCCTGCAATATCTGTAACAATACTTCTTTCACAACCGCTTAAAAGGTTCATTAATGTGCTTTTTCCAACATTTGGCTTTCCGACAATAACCGTATCTATTCCGTCACGGAGTATTTTACCATAATCATAGGTTGAAAGGACGGATTCAAGAGCATTTTTCCCGTCAACGAGCGTTTTCATCATTTTTTCAGGCTCTACCTCTGGAATATCCTCCTCTGGATAATCATTCCATGCCGCAAGCTCTCCAAGCAGATGCAAAAGGCTGTCAGAAATATTCTTTATTCTTGAAAATAATGCTCCCTTTTTCAACGCCGCCGCAGAACGCAGAGAAGCATTGCCCTGTGCGGAAATAATATCCATAACAGCTTCCGCTTCAATAAGATTCATTTTTCCATTCAGAAAAGCTCTTTTTGTAAACTCGCCTGCTTCGGCAGGAGATGCACCCAATGAAAAAATAAGGCTTAAAATCTTCTCTGTAACAAAAATACCACCGTGGCAGGATATTTCAGCAACATTTTCCCCTGTATACGACCTTGGAGCATGGAAAACTGTCAGCACACATTCATCATAAAATTCATTTTCATATTCTATCTTACCGAATGCACAGGTATAACCATTCATTTCCGAGGGAATATTTTTCCCTGAAACGGGTTTGAATATTTTATCACATATCGCAAAAGCATCGTTTCCGCTTATTCTTATTATTGCAATTCCCCCTGCTCCCCTTGGAGTGGAAACAGCGGCTATTGTATCAGACCTTGACATAAAACCTCCAAAAAATAATAAATCACATAAAATATACAATATGTATAAGAATACCGCACAAAATAAATTGTGCGGTAAAAATAAAGCTACTTTTTAATCAGATGTCAATTTTTCCGTAAAGATCGCCTGAAATAAGGTTATCCTCAGGCTTTGGCTTTTTATATTCCTTTTCAAAGGAGGTTTTCATCATATCGAGTGAACGTGGTGTTATCTCGCCGTTCTTCTTTCCGCCCTTTTTATAGCCTGTTTTTCCATCTCTTCTTGGACGAGGATTTGTTGATGAAATAGATACCTTTCTGTAAGGCTCTTCTCCAACGCTCTTAGAGGTAACTCCCTCAATATTTGCAACAGCAGAATGTATAATACGTCTTTCATAAGGATTCATCGGTTCAAGAGTAGTAGTTCTGCCTGTTCTGATAACAGTCTTTGATATTTTTGCGGCAAGATCCTCAAGGATAGCCTTTCTCTTTTCACGGTAACCGCAGGAATCAACGTTAATACGATAATATTCCTTATCTCCCTTATTTGCAGTCATTGAAGCAAGATACTGTATAGCATCAAGAGTTTCACCTCTTCTGCCTATAATAGCTCCGCTTGTATCTCCGAGAATCTCAATAACAGCACCCTCGTCATTTTCTGTAATATTGAGGGAAGAATCAATGCCCATATTTTCAAGAATACCCTTGATATAATCTGCGGCAACCTGAGCCTTTGACGGTTCATACTCAGCCTCAATCTTAGCTTCTCCCTTAATGATACCAAAAAGACCTTTTTTTGGTTCTTCAATAACCGTAAAACTTATTTTGCTTTCTTCAGCACCAAACTCTGCTGCTGCCATAGCCTTTGCTTCCTCTATGGACTTGGCTGTAAAAACCTGTTTCATCAAAAATGCTCCTCTCTTATTTTAGAATATTCCTTATGATTATTCATCATCTTCGACATACTCATCGCCATACTTTTCAGCCTGACGTTTTCTTGCTTCATTGATAAGTCTGCGTTCATATTCCTTCTGCTGTGATTTAGAAAGCTTTATTTCGCCCTCATCATCATCGGAAACACCTGAAACTGCGGCACGGGTATTACCGTTCTGTGCCGCCATCTGCTCCTGCAAGAGCTGCTGATAACGTTCCATCATACCCTTTTTCTTCTGATTTTTCTTTTTAAGCTTATCCTTTTCAAGGAGCTTGCTTACATATTCGGGGGTATATATTTTATTGATTATTATTTGCATAATAAAGGAGAAGAATGCCGAAGCTGCCCAATAGAAACCGATAGCTGCAGGATACTTATAAGCAATCCAAACAGCAAAAATCGGCATACCGAACATAAGGAACATCATAGAGCCTGCCTGAGGACCCTGTGAAGCACTCGGATTCATCTTTCTCTGACGGATAGTGCTGTAAACAGATGTAGCCATCTGGAACACACCTGAAAGTATCGGAATAAGGATAAGCACAATTGCGGCTAAATTCCAGGTTTCAGGCTTGAATGTCGGAGTCAGATCAAGGTCAGCACCGAAAAGCGAATTATTGAAGTCAAGAACCTTTGATTTAAGCTCATCAAACATCGGATCGGAAAAAAGACCAACATAATTCGGGTTTTTGATAGCCTGTGTGATATAAATTTCGGGACGGACGGAAAAATAGCTATTTCCTGCAACAAAGTCAGAATTAGCAAGAATCTCCTTTGCGGCATTTATAACGTCGGAGCTAATTCTCATAATATGGGTAATCGGACGGTAAACTACATCGAAAATACCATAAAGAATCGGGAACTGAATAAGCATCGGCAGGCATGAACCCATCGGATTGATATTTTCCTCGGAATAGAGCTTCATAACCTCTTCATTATACTTTTCCTGATTTTTCCCGTACTGCTTTTTAAGCTTATCCATCTTTGGCTGGAGAGCCTGCATAGCGGCAGTAGATTTCTGTGTTTTTATCTGTGATGGAATCATAATGATCTTTGTCACAATAGTAAAAAGTATAATTGCAAGTGCATAGTTATTGCAGATATGATAGAACAGCCACATTACCCAACCGAGAGGATAACCGATTATTCTGCTTATAATACCCATTTTTGACCTCCAAAAGCTGTATAAATTATACAGTCTGTAAATATTATGATTGATTTTCTTCCCTTTTCGCTCTGCTTTTGAGGGTATAAAGATAAAACCTGTCGGGAACCTTATCCACTCCGCCTCCGCTATACGGATTACAGCGGAGCAATCTCCATACTGCTAATACAGAACCTTTCATTGCACCATGCTTTTCTATCGCCTGCAAGGCATAAGTAGAACAGGTAGGATAATACCTACAGCAAGGCGGTTTCAAGGGAGATATATATTTTCTATATAATTTTACTATTTGTAAAAATATTTTCTTCATTTACTGTCTGTACTCTTCTTTTGAGCCTTTTTTCTTTTCTTTGGCTCGGGATCATTCATTGCAGGAACGACCCTTTTTTTCATAAACCAGCTTATATCAGTAGATTTACAATTTCCGCAGCTTTCTCTTGATACTATTATCATACTGAATCCCTTAGGGATGATATCTTCATTTTCCATGTATGCCTGACGTATGATTCTGCGGCAGCGGCTTCTGACGACGGCATTTCCTGTCTTTTTACCTGTGGATATTCCAAGCCTGTTCTGTGAAGTACCATTTTTGCGAAAATATACTACGCAATATTTTCCGCACACATAATACCCTCTTTTAAAAAGATTGAGAAATTCCTTATTATCCTTTATTTTTACAGTATTTTTCATAAAAACCGCCGTATCTTTAGACAATTAAAAAGAAAAGACCACAACTGGGGCAACCCGATTGCGGTCCGTTCAAGCAAAGACTCTATACAAAGGGGCATAGCTACCCCTTATACTGCTTTAATCAGTAAGAAAGTCTTTTTCTGCCCTTAGCACGTCTTCTTGCCAATACCTTACGACCGTTTCTTGTTGCCATTCTCTTCATGAAGCCGTGTTCTTTTTTTCTGTGAAGCTTCTTAGGCTGGTAGGTTCTTTTCATTGTAAACTCCTCCTTTTATTTTCAATAATGGGAATTATGGATTCACCCTTGATAACAGAATAACAAAAACTCTTTCAACCTTAATTGACAGGTATCAGTTTTTATTCTTTTCACACAGGGTTACAAATACCCTATCAATTTAATATTATATTTCATTTTACACCACGCTGTCAAGTGTTTTTTCCACTTTTTTTATTTTCGCTTATTTTCATAAAAATCAGGTTTATTTTTATATATTTTTATTGTTTTTAACGAATGAATTCAGCTTGTTTTCATAGAAATTACAAAGCTCGGAAGCAGCCTCCATAGCATAGCTTTCAGCAAAAAGCACTATCCCCTTACCCGATCTGACAGGCTTAACGGATATTTTACCAAGCTCGTTTGCAAGTGTCAGACCTTTTTTATTATCCTTATTGTAATTTTTATTCAGATTATACTCCTTGGAAAGACAGTTTAACGCTTTTTCGCTATTTATTGGCAGGTATCTTTCAAGCTCGGCATAATCGGGGATTTCCTTTAAAAGCTCTGTTAAACTGCATTTATGATTTTGTATAATTTTTAAAATTTCTACTATAAGTAAAATTTTATCGGTATAAAAATCCAAACTGCAATTATTTGATCTTACAATATTTTTTCCTTTTTTAAAAGCAATTTTCTCTGCTATTCTCGGAAAATCAATCGGGATTATAATATCACTTTCTTCATTTGAATTAATCCTGTCATTTAAAGCAATCGCAAGCAGCTTTTCACAAGGAACATAACCATCTTTATCTGTAAAGGCAGTAACCTTTTCAGCTTTTTCATCAATATGAAAGGTTATGTCGGGTCCTTCCGAACAATCGCGGAAAATATCCTTACAAATATTTCTTATTCTATCAGACGGACTGTTTATTCTCACATTCATATTTTCAAGACCCTTGGAAATTTTTTTCAGATGCATGGGATAAAGCATTTTAAGCTTTGAAAACTCAACGTTAAGACCCTGTTTATCGGATATTTCATAATTGAATTTTCTAATATCCATTTCTATAGACTCGCCTTTCAGATAAAAGCTGAAGGCTGGTTCAAAAACAGAGCTGATATATACAGCTAAGCTATTTTTATCAATTTTATCCGAACAGTAAAATAATTCAGGCAAACAGGCTTCACCTATATAAAAGACGTTTATTCCATTTTCCGAAGCTCCTGCTGAAAATGCATTCGCTAATACAGATGATATTTTTTCTGAACGTACTCCTATCACTATATTTTCAATGTCATTTTCCCTTATATCGGATAATTTTCCTAGTGTCAATGCTTCTGCCGCAGTCAATATACCCTCAGATGAAATAATGCCATTATCTGTAAAAACAAGCTCTTTCATATTATATCCTCCAGATTATTTACTTCTTTTTCATTATTGGCATTATTTCTATTTTATAATCAGATACAAATAGTATATTTTGATAAAAAATATTACAAGTTAATATACTATTATTATATAATGTTTATTTTGAAAATCACTTGCAATATTATTGAAAATATGCTATAATTTATATGATTTGTTTTTTTGGAAGTCCTATAGGTTATTTTAACAAAATAATCCGACAATATATACTTTATTTTCACCGAAAGGATATTTCCAAGCTATTATTATTTTCGCAAGGAGTAGGTATATTATGAATTCCTTTGTCGAGGTTTTTGACAAGGTTCTCGACTATTTTCAGCTTAAGGTCAATAATGGTGAGCTTACCGATGTTGCTTTCAATCTCTGGATAAAAACTCTTAAGCCGTTAAGTCTTAATGAAAATGTTGCTTATTTTAATGTTCAGTCTGAATTTCAGAAGGGTATTATTCTCAAAAATTACAGCAAGATGCTTTCCGATGCATTTATCAATGTTCTCGGATTTCCTGTTGATATTGAAATAGTGCCTCTTGACGACTCTTCTATTCAGGACGATGAAGAGGAAGAATCACCACTTAAAAAAAGAGAGGAGCTTGAACAGTCCTTCTCTAATGCAGAATATGATTATACCTTTGATACCTTTATCGTAGGTCATTCAAATGAATTTGCTTATGCTGCAAGCACTACAGTTGCAAAAAATCCCGGAAGTGCTTATAATCCTCTTTTTATTCATGGTCCTTCAGGTCTTGGCAAAACCCATCTTATGACTGCTATAAGCAATGAAATAAAAAAGAAAAGTCCTGATACAAACATAATATATGTTACGGGTGAGGCTTTTGCAAATGAGCTTATTACAGCTATTCAGCAGAAAAAAGACACATCTCAGTTCCATCAGAAATACAGAAGTGCTGATGTTCTCCTTGTCGATGACGTTCAGTTTATAGCTGGTAAGGAATCCACACAGGAAGAATTCTTCCATACATTTAATGAGCTTCATAAAATAGGCAAGCAGATAGTTCTGACCTCAGACCGTCCTCCAAAGGATATTAAAACTCTTGAGGACAGAATCAGAACCCGCTTTGAGTGGGGACTTATCGCTGATATTTCCGCTCCTGATTTTGAAACAAGGGTTGCTATCGTAAGAAGAAAGGCAGAGCTTTTAAATCTTAACCTTTCGGACGATGTTGCTAATTATATTGCTGAAAAGCTTAAATCAAACATCCGTCAGCTTGAAGGCTGTGTAAAAAAGATGAAGGCTTCTATGCATCTTGTCGGAACTCCTCCCACCATTGCACAGGCTCAAAGCACTGTCAGGGAGATTCTTTCAGACGATACTCCATCGCCTATCACAATTGACAGAGTGCTTTCCCATGTTGCAGAGGTTTATGGTGTTACATCAGAGGATATTCTTTCAAACAAGCGTACATCAAAGATATCTCTTGCAAGAAAAGTCAGCTGTTACATAATAAAGGAAACTACTTCTTTAAGCTATAAATCCATCGGTCTTGATATCGGCGGCAGAGATCATTCTACTATTATGTATTATTATGAAGAGATAACCCGTTCCATGAACAAGGATCCTCATCTGAAGGAAACTATTGAGGATATTATCAATAATCTTAAAAATTAAATTTTTTAAAGTTGATTTATTTTTTTTAGTTTTCAACAATACTAAAAGTTTAAACATAAAGTTTTCCACACAGTGTGGAAAGTTGGGTGGAAAACTTTAAATATGTTATTTTCTTGCTTTTCTGACATTTTACATAACGTATAATCTTATATAATCAACTGCTTTTTAACCTCTTTTCCTCATTTTAACATTTTATTTCACTTTTTTTCCTCTTTCCACTAACAATTTTCCCCGACTTTCAACCGTGAAAAAGCTTTCCACAAAATGAAGGATTTTATAAACATACGGGTGTTAATAAAATTTCAGGGAATTGCTTTGATTTTTCCTTGATTATTTTGGTATTATTTTGGTTTTCAATAATTTTAACACCCCCTACTGCTATTACTGATTAATATTTATATATATTATATTATTTTATATAAAATATATCACCGACTTTTTGTTTTTTTCCACTTTTGTTTTTTCTCTTTAAATTCATAAAAAAGAAAGGAGCTTTATTATGAAATTTATCTGTAAACAGAATGAGCTTAATGAAGCTATTAATAATGTTATAAGAGCTGTTCCGCAGAAGTCTACTATTACTGCTCTTACAGGAATTAAGGTTTCTGTAAATAAAAAAATTCTCGAATTGACTGGTTATGATCTGGAAATGGGTATCCAAACTCATATAGATATAGAATCGGAGGATATGGGAGAATATGTTTTTGATGCAAGATTGCTTTGTGAAATAGTCAGAAAGATGCCATCGGAGGATATTTCTTTTGAGATAACAGATAATCTTACTACTATTATAAAAAGTGCAAATGCAGAATATAAAATTCTTGCTATGTCAGCTGATGAATATCCTACCCTGCCTCCTCATGATACAGGTGATGATTTCACTCTGCCTCAACCACTTCTTAAAAATATGATAAATCAGACTATTTTTGCGGTTGCTGTTACAGATAACAAGCCCATTCTTACAGGTGAGCTTTTTGATATTTCTGATTATACCTTCAATCTTGCAGCTATAGATGGTTTTAGGCTTGCTGTAAGGACAGAAAAAATTGATACTGATAATCATTACCATTTTGTTGTTAAGGCTCGTTCACTTTCAGAGGTTTCAAAGCTTCTTAAGGATGATGATGATGAAAAGGTTATTCTTCACGTTTCAAAAAAGCATATTATTTTTGAAATTAATGGTTATATGATATTTTCAAGGCTTTTGGAGGGTGAATTCCATAATTACAAGGCTTCTATCCCTCAATCTCATAACACGGAGATAATTGTAAACACAAAGGATCTTATTCAGAGCCTTGAAAGATGCCTGCTTCTCTTGAATGATAAGAATAAAGCTCCTGTAAAGTGTATTTTTAATGACGGAATGGTCAAAATTAACTGTAGCACTGGTATGGGAAAGCTTTATGATGAATTTCCTATTGATCTTACAGGTTCAATGGTTGAGATCGGCTTTAACTGCCGTTATCTTCTTGATGCACTTAAGGCAACTGAATCGGATAAGGTAAGAATGCAGCTTTCGGGAGGAATTTCTCCGATGAAAATTCTTCCTATGGAGGGTGAAGCTTTCACATTCCTTGTTCTTCCTCAAAGATTAAGGACGGAAAACTAAAGAGGTAACTGATATATGGATAATAATGTAAATATTACTACCGATTTTATTAAGCTTGATCAGCTTCTTAAATTTTCGGGAGCTGTTGCAATAGGTTCGGAGGCTAAGGAGCTTATTCTTGATGGAAAGGTATCTGTAAACGGTGAGATATGCACCCAAAGAGGAAAAAAGATCCGCAGCGGAGATATTGTAAAAGTAAACGGAAATGAAATAACGGTTCATTGACAAAACAGGAAGAATGGTCGAATTGCTTTGATTATAAAAAGGATTTATGCTGATGGTTATAAAAATCTGTCAGAGGTTGATATTGAGCCTGACAGCAGAATGAATATTTTATGCGGAGATAATGCTCAAGGGAAAACCAATCTTATCGAAGCAATATGGTTATGCTCCGGCTGCCGATCCTTCAGAGGTTCAAGGGAAAAGGAATTTATCGGATTTGATAAGGAAATCGCTGATGTAAGGCTTTCCTTTACGGACGCTGAAAGAAGTCAGGAAATTCGTTTTGCCGCAAAAAAAGGAGAATTAAAGGAAAAGCTTGTTACTCTTAACGGAGTTAAGCTTCCGCTGATGTCAAGATTATTCGGCACATTTCAATGCGTTGTTTTTACGCCTGATGACTTAAATCTTGCAAAAGGCTCTCCAGATAACAGAAGAAGCTTCATTGATCTTGCGATATCACAGATAAAGGGTTCATATGTAAGTGCATTGAATACCTATAACAATGTTCTTTCACAGAGGAATGCTTTATTAAAGGGATATTTAAAGGGCAATGGTGATATTGATTCAATAGTTGTATGGGATGAACAGCTTGCAAAGGCTGGGTCTTATATATCTGTTTTAAGAAATACTTATTGTAATATTCTTAATAATTATACAGAAGGTTTATACAATAAGCTCGCATCGGGAAGAGAAAAGCTTGAAATGTATTATCAATCGACTGTATTTCAGGAGCTTAATGGAATAACGGAATATGATGGGGAGCTTAAGGAAATATATTTAAGAAAGCTTAAAAATTGTCTGAATGATGATTTAAGAGCAGGCTTTACTACAACGGGAGTTCATCGTGACGATATTATTGCTCTTATAGATGGTCAGCCTGCAAGGTATCTCGGCTCGCAGGGGCAGTCAAGATCAATTGCCATTGTAATGAAGCTTGCACAGGCTGAAATACTGAAAAAAGAAAAGGGTGATTACCCTGTTATGCTGCTTGATGATGTAATGTCCGAGCTGGACGGCGGCAGGCAGAGATTTATCCTTAATTCTATAGAAAATATGCAGGT